>JAFRNY010000086.1 GCA_017429945.1 Bacteroidaceae bacterium | reverse complement strand
CAACGCTAAACCCTCACCCCTCACCCCTAAACGCTAAACCCTAAACGCTAAACCCTCAACGCTAAACCCTCAACGCTAACCCCTCAACTCCCCCCCAAAAAAAACGGACCTCTCAACTCCCATAACCTATCTGCCAGGCGTGGGGCCTCAGCGCGCTAAGCTCTTGGAATCGGAAGTCGGCATCACGACCTTCCGCGACCTCTTATACTATTTCCCTTACAAGCACATTGACCGCTCGCGGCTCTATTATATTCATGAACTGACGGCAGATATGCCTTTTGTGCAGATCAAGGGGCAGATACTGAGCTTTGAGGAGGAGGGCACTGGGCGCAAGCGTCGCCTTATTGCCCATTTCACCGACGGCCATGGCGTTGTGGACCTCGTATGGTTTCAGGCCGGCACATTCAAATGGGTGCGAAGGAGTTATCCCGCCGGTAAGCAGTTTATTGTTTTCGGGCGTCCGGGCGTCTTTAACGGACGAATAAACATCGCGCACCCCGACATTGACCCGGCCGACAGCCTGCAGCTTGGCGCTATGGGCCTGCAGCCTTACTACAACACCACCGAGAAGATGAAGCGCGGAGGACTGAACAGTCGTAGCCTGGAGCGCTTCACCCGCACACTCTTCGAGAAGCTGCAGGGCACGACGATGCCCGAGACGCTGCCGCAGAGTATTATTGACCGCCTGCTGCTGGTGCCGCTGCCGCAGTCGTTGCACGACCTCCATTATCCCGCTTCGGCCGACGCGCTGCGACGCGCCACCTATCGCCAGAAGTTCGAAGAACTATTCTTCATACAGCTTGGCATACTCCGTTATGCTCGCCTGCGACAGCAGCAGGTTCGCGGTCATGTGTTCGCCCGCGTCGGCAGCCTCTTCAATACCTTCTATCAGCACCACTTGCCTTTCAGCCTCACCGAGGCGCAGAAACGCGTGATTCGCGAGATGCATCGAGATATGTGCAGTGGCCGACAGATGAACCGCCTGCTACAGGGCGACGTCGGGTCGGGTAAGACGCTGGTGGCGCTGATGACGATGCTCATAGCCCTCGACAATAATTATCAGGCCTGTCTGATGGCACCTACGGAAATCCTGGCCGAGCAGCATTTTGTGACCTTCAAGGAGTTTCTCAAAGACTTGCCCGTGAGGGTGGAACTGCTCACCGGAGCCGTCAAGGGCAAGAAGCGCAGGGCAGGAATCTTACAGGGGTTGAGCTCCGGGGAGATAGGCATCCTCATTGGCACACACGCTGTGCTCGAGGATAATGTACAGTTCAAGAATCTCGGACTCGTAGTCATTGATGAACAGCATCGCTTTGGCGTGGCACAGCGCGCGCGTCTCTGGAAAAAAGGGCCGTCGGCGGCCTATGGCGCCCCGGGCACTTTCGAAGGCACGGTGCCGCCCCATGTGTTGGTGATGACGGCCACGCCTATTCCCCGCACGCTGGCGATGACTCTCTATGGCGACCTCGATGTATCGGTCATCGACCAACTGCCGCCGGGCCGCAAGCCCATCGAGACGCGCCACTTCTGGGAGGAACGCTCTGAAAGCCTCTATCGCGGCATACGCAGCGAGATAGAGAAAGGGCGCCAGGTCTATATCGTTTATCCCCTTATACAGGAGAGCGAGAAGATGGATATTCAGGACCTCGAGAATGGCTACGAAGTATTTTGCCGCGCCTTCCCCGACCTTAAGATTTCCAAAGTGCACGGCCGCATGAAGAGTGCCGAGAAGGATGCCGAGATGGAGCGCTTTGTCAAGGGTGAGACGCAGATTCTGGTGGCTACGACGGTCATCGAGGTGGGCGTGAACGTGCCGAATGCATCGGTCATGGTGATCATGAACGCCGAGCGCTTCGGCCTGGCACAGCTCCACCAGCTGCGAGGTCGCGTAGGTCGTGGTGCCGACCAGAGCTATTGTATTCTCGTGACGAAGTATAAGCTTTCGCAAGAGACGAGGCAACGCATACAGATCATGTGCGAGACCACCGACGGCTTTGAGATAGCCGAAGCCGACCTGCGCTTCCGCGGGCCCGGCGACCTCGAAGGCACACAGCAGAGCGGCATGGCTTTTGACCTGCATATTGCCAACATCGCGCGCGACGGACAACTTGTGCAGCTCGCACGCGACATCGCTGGCGAGGTGCTCGACGCAGACCCTGGGCAAAACCTGCCCGAGAACGCCCCGATGTGGAGACGCCTGCGCGAGCTCAACCGCGACAATGTGGACTGGAGCAATATCTCTTAATTCATTCCTTTCATCGAGAGCGAGATGCGCGAGCGGCGGCGGTCGATATCGACGACGCGCACGCGGACTTCGAGAATATAATCTGCGGGCTGAACACATTCCCATGTGAAGTGTACAGCCCGCAAACCATTTTAGGACAATCTATTTCTTGCCGAGGATTTTGTTGACGAGCGCCGTCACGTCGGCGATGATAATCTTGCCGTCGCGGTTGACATCGGAGCCTAAAGATGCATTTTTGAGTTCATCGTTCATCCCTCTTCACGCTGACGAACTCCTGCGCTTCGCTATTACCTTTCCTCGTGGAGTCTGGCCACACTTCCGTGGTCCATAGCTTGCCGCCGGAGAACGAGAAGAACATCTTCCATTCGTCATTGCTTTTCGCATCGCGCAAGTAGAGCGTATCACCTGCGAGTTGGAACGTATAAGTCGCAAACTCGACGGGGTCGCAACGCTTGGGATAGATGAGTGTATCACCGCGAATGATGTAATGCGAAGCCACCTCTCCGTCATTGGGTTCGTAGTCCCACACACCTTGCAGCCATTCATGATGGACATACGCCTTCATCATGTCCTTCTCCGAATAGGGCGAATAGCCATTGAGGTAGTCGTCTACATACCAATTGCCACGCTCGAAGGCCATCCGCAAGTGGACATCAGAGTGAGTGACAAGCGTGTCACTGTTCAAATAATAGGTCTCGCATGTCAAGCGCAACACGACGTCGGCCTGCAAGGCAGGAATGCGTGAGGGCACGTTGGATATACCGACACGCATGACCTTCGCCTCGCGAATGCCGTCCTGGTCTAAGTTAAGTCCCCAATGCTCGGTATCGAAAAAGAACTTTTCGCCGACGTCCTTCCCATGATCGATGGAATCTACGCGCTCGTACCATCTAAAGTAATCCCTCGTGAGAAAGCGGTCGGTGTTGAAGTCATATAGACTCTGCACCTTGCCCTTGGCCTTCGCCGCCTGACAAGCAGCAATCATCTCGCCATATATTTCCAGAACGCGGGCTTTGACCTGACGTTTGAGGACATCATTTTTATCCGACGGACCGTTCTCGCGGATGTATTCTTCCATCAACGCCCTATCTGATGTCGCATAGAAATGACCTGCGGCATCACATCCGATGAAATCATCGATGAGCCACACGCCATCCGAGGCATGGCAGCCAGGTTTCTCTTTGGCCATCATGAGAGCGAAAGGTATGTATGCACCGCGATGGTTGCTGAGGGCTATGAACACTGCAGCTGTGTCTCGCGTCAACACATTGATGGAATCGATAACGGCTTCGAAAGCACCCCAATCCTGCGCTTGAATCCAATGGTCATAGTCTTGACCTGCTGGCACTTCATTCTTCTCTTGGCCGATACTCGCCGCCTCGTCATAAAGTTGCCGAAATCCCGTGGTAAGGAAACGAGCGTCGAAGTCGTTCTTGCCGACATCGGCCATATAGGCACTGTACCAGCTGCACACCTCGTCGTAAATCTCGGTCACACGAGCCCCCACTTCCATCTCTATCGCGTCGCGCTCTTCCATCGTGAGAGCGCCATCCTGTCTGCAGGCGACAAGCAAAAGAGCAGTAAGAAGAACTGTTGCAACGCGCATCCTTGTCACTATTCTAATATTCATGATTCCGTACGGTTTTGATTGACACACTTCCGTAATAACTCCTTTACAAATACGTTCTCAGGATAGAAATGATCCATAATCCATTGGCCCTCATGCTGTTTCATGGTGATATAGACGTGCTCATCATACATCTCCGTCGACACGAGGACGCTCTCCCCCGTTCGCACAACACTTGTCAGTTTGTAGGAAAGAATATCTTTCGGTCCACGGTTCTTTTTAATCAAATCTATCATGGCGTAGAGCGCTGCCGTCTCCGGCTGTTCACGTACCTGTCTGGGCAAATCCTTCTGTCTCACCCTCGTCACAGCCAGAGCGATGCTCGTCCGTTGCACATCGGGCTCACTGCGCAGCACACTCCCGTCGGGCACACGCACCCATAGCTCCACTTCGTGCTCCTGATCGTATATGTAAAGCGTATCACCTTTCTCGCCAAGACTGAACGAGCGTGCGTCATAGCGGCGTTTGCGTGAACTGTGGTCCATGGGAAATCTCAAACCACGCAAGTCCCTGTTGGCATATAGGATGTGTTCCATGAAACGGTTCGCTCTCGGCTGTGTCCATGTCCCTACGGCCTGAGTGCGCGTATCCTCTGTGTCGGCGAAGGTGACGACCTCCCACAACGTACTGTCCGCCTCGAAGATGCGGTATAGATGCGCAGGGTCCTTGTGCCATTCTTCCACCTTAGCATCTTCCCCATAGCGCACGCCATACAGCATCCACGTGCCCACGAGCGGCGACGGCTTCGCCCGATAGCAGGCAAAGAGCATGACGACAATGCCCACGAGCGGCAACAACCAAAGCGCCTTCAACCGCGACCGTCGGCTACTGGCTTTGGCATACATCATGGCCAATCGCGCCTTCACCTGCGTTTGATTGAAAGCATTGACCACGGGCTGCAACTGTGTACCTACAGCATGCGCTACGAGCACCGCATCATACGCCGTCTGTGCCACACCCGCCTGCAGCACCGCTTGGTCAGCCTCGAACTCATGTACGTCAGCAAGCTCGCGACGCACCATCCAGGCTAAAGGAACGAACCACAACAGGCGAGCCGTCACCTCGGCCAAAATCATGTCCCAGGAATGACCGAGGCGCACGTGCGCCTGCTCGTGCAGCAAGACCGTCCTCAACTCTTGCGGCTGCGCTAACGTCTCTTCGGGCAACAGAATCCAACGCATCCATGAGCACGGCGAGGCTATGCGCTCACTCACCAGCACATAGATGTCTTTCGACACGCCATCCAGCCTAACGCGCCGACTGCGATGAATCATCCAACTCGTCGCCAACAACGAACGAGCATAGAGGACCAAGAGGACGAGCGCTCCGCCACCCCAAAGCAGAATGAGACTGAAGGGAATCCACTCAGAAGGTTGCTTCGCTTGCACGCCCGTCACTTCGACATTTTGCACATTCTTGCCCTGGCCTTTGACTTCCCCGCCATCAAACGAAGCCCTGACAGCTGGTTCGGCTTCACGCACAACCTCGACGCTTTGACCTCCCGAAAGGAAGACATTGTCCAGACTGACAGGCCTCGCGCCGCGCGTTAAGGCTCCCAAAGGAGATACCACTTGCAACTGCACAAACGGCAGCACGGCGCTGACCACGAGAACGCCCAGCAGCACAGCCCGCTTCAGCGAATGGAAAGTCTCACGCCGCAGGGTCAGCGCGTAGAGCACGAAGAGCGATGAAAGGGCAATTGCCCATTTGATAAGATAAAGTAAGATGGTCATGATGAACGGTTCTTTTCGTTAGACGGTCTCTTCGGTTTGCTCGCCCTTGTCTTTTTGTTTGCGCAAGTCGGCCAGAAACTGCAGGAGGTCGGCCTCATCGACTTTCTTGTCGCGCACGAGGGCCGAGACGACACTCATGTAGGATTGACCGAAGAAAGCGTCGATGACATGACTGATGCGTCGTGAGCCATAGTCCTCGCGACGCACGATAGGTTCGTAGATGTAGCCTCGTCCTTGCGGGCGATGACTGAGGTAGCCTTTCTTCTCCAAGGACTGAAAGACCATTGCCACGGTGTTGATGTGAGGACGCGGCTCATCGTAAAGGGCTTGCACCTCCTTAGGAGCGCACGCCCCGAGCTGCCAAATCAGCGTCATCACCTCTTCTTCCTTCTCTGTGAGTTTTGCCTGTGTAGTCATTTCATTCGTTATTATTTGCTTGTTTCAACTATAAAGTTTGATGAATTACGCTGCAAACATAGGAATATTTGATGATATGCACAAATAAATTCAAAGTATTTAACGTAAAATAACGTTGAATACTCTGTATAAAAACGCGGACTATCATCCAGAATGAACAATAGTCCGTTCCTTATGCATTCTCGTTTCCTGCAGACAGAAGAAGTCTGTGTACAACACATGGAAGGCATCGCGAAAGCCATTCATGTCGCACGCTCGCAAGCCTACAGGATTACCGTCAATGATAAACAGAAAATAAAGATTTATCCGCAACTGTCTGCTTTCATCCCTTTCATCGACAACGATATGCGGCCACGACGTCGGTCGACATCGGTGACACGTACGCGGACATGCTGATGGAGTTTGACTACGTCGGTGGGATGGCTGACGTAGCGGTTGGCCAGCTGCGAGATGTGTACGAGTCCATCCTGATGCACCCCGATGTCGACGAAGGCTCCGAAGTTGGTGATGTTCGTCACGATGCCGGGCAGCTCCATGCCCGGAAGGAGGTCGTCGATGGTGCTGACGCGGCTGTCGAACTCGAACTCTTCGACCTGCTCGCGCGGGTCGCGGCCTGGTTTCTCCAGCTCGCGCATGATGTCGGTGAGGGTGGGCAGGCCGACCTCGGCGCTGACATATTTATTGATGTCAATGCGTGTACGTGCTTCTTTGTCGGCGATGAGGTCGGCGACGCTGCACCCCTCGTCCTTGGCCATCTGTTCGACGAGGGCATATCGCTCGGGGTGTACGGCGCTCGCGTCGAGTGGGTTGCGTGCTCCACTGATGCGCAGGAACCCGGCGCATTGCTCGAAGGCTGCCGGGCCCAGGCGCGGCACTTTCTTCAGTTGGGCACGTGAGGTGAAGGCTCCGTTCTCGCGTCGATAGTCCACGATATTCTTTGCCAATGCCGGTCCGAGGCCGCTGACGTAGGTCAGCAGGTGGACCGAGGCGGTGTTGAGGTTCACGCCCACGCTGTTGACACAGCTCTCCACCGTCTGGTCGAGGCTTCGGCGGAGTTTAGCTTGGTCGACATCGTGTTGGTATTGTCCCACGCCGATGCTCTTGGGGTCGATCTTGACGAGCTCGGCCAGGGGATCCATCAGGCGGCGGCCGATGCTGACGGCGCCGCGAACCGTTACGTCCTCGTCGGGGAACTCCTCGCGAGCCACTTTAGAAGCAGAATAAACCGAGGCACCGTCCTCAGAGACGACGTAGAGACCTACCCTCGTTCCTTGTCCGTTAGTGGTGGGAGTGGCCCCCAACACCATCTCTACAAACGACTTCGTCTCGCGGCTGGCGGTGCCGTTGCCTATGGCTATGGCCTCAATATGGTATTTCCGAATCATCGAGGCCAGCGCGTCGGCAGCCTCGGCAGGCTTGCGCACGGGAGGGTGGGGGAATATGGCTTCGTGGTGCTGCAGATTGCCTTGCTCATCGAGGCAGACCACCTTGCAGCCGGTGCGGAAGCCGGGGTCGATGCCCATTACACGCTTCTGCCCGAGCGGTGCTCCGAGGAGCAGCTGGCGCAGGTTGTCGACGAAGACACGTATGGCCTCATCGTCGGCGCGCTCCTTGCTCGAGGCTGCAAACTCAGTCTCGATAGACGGGCAGAGCAGACGTTTGTAGCCGTCGGCCACAGCATCGGCCACGAGGACTGAGGCAGCTCCGTGGCCGCGTACGAAGTAGCGTTTCAGGCGTTCGGTGGCTTCGTCGTCGTCGATGCTAATGCCTACGCGCAGCACGCCTTCGGCCTCGCCACGGCGCATGGCCAGCAGGCGGTGGCTGGAACAGCGCTTCAAGGGCTCGCTCCAATCAAAATAGTCGGAGAACTTAGCTGCCTCGTCGGTCTCGGCCTTGGCTTTGACGACTTTCGACGAGATTACTGCCGTGCGACGGAAGATACCGCGGATGGCTTGGCGTGAGCGTTCGTCCTCGCTGACTCTCTCTGCGATGATGTCCTGAGCGCCCTGCAGGGCGTCGGCGGCCGTAGGCACGTCGGGCGTGACGAAGCGCGCGGCGGCCTTGGCAGGGTCGCTCTCACGCTGCATGAGAAGCAGGTCGGCCAGCGGCTCAAGGCCATGCTCGCGAGCCACCTGAGCGCGCGTGCGCCGTTTGGGCTTGAAGGGAAGATAGAGGTCCTCGAGCTCGGTGGCGTCCCAACAGGCTGCGATGCGTGCTTCGAGTTCTGGAGTCAGGCGCTCCTGCTCGCCTATGGTTTTGATAATCGTCTCCTTGCGTTTGGCAATATCCTTGAGGCGGTCGTTCTGCTCGGCAATGGCAGCTATCTGCACCTCGTCGAGCGATCCGGTGCGCTCCTTGCGGTAGCGTGCTATGAAGGGGATTGTGGCGCCGTCGTCGAGGAGGCTGAGTGTGCCCTCCACCTGCCGTTCGCGCAGCCCCGTGCGTTCAGCTATGAGCTTGGCAAATATGCTTGTTTCTTTAGTATCCATTATCCATTATCAATTATCCATTGTCAATTATCCATTATCCATTATCCATTATCCATTGTCCATTATAGTGTAACGCCATTTTTCCAAATGGCAAACTCGGTGTTGTTGTGATTCTCGGCAGCAGTCAGCCGACGGCCCGATGCGGTTTCGATGACGAAGGCTACAAAGCGCTTTAGTAACTCTTCCATCGGAACATCGTCGAGCAGCACTCCGGCATCGAAGTCTATCCATTGAGGCTTGCGGCGGGCGAGGCTACTGTTGGAACTGACCTTTAGGGTCGGCACAAATGTGGAAAAAGGTGTGCCGCGCCCGGTGGTGAACAGAACGAGCTGACAACCGGCAGCAGCGAGAGCGGTAGAAGCGACGAGGTCGTTGCCGGGGGCCGATAGGAGGTGGAGGCCTGGGGAGGTCACCCTCTCTGCATACTTCAGCACGCCGCAAACGGGCGCAGAACCTGCTTTCTGTGTGCAGCCGAGCGCTTTCTCTTCGAGCGTAGAGATTCCTCCCGCCTTATTCCCCGGCGAAGGGTTCTCGCCGACGGGCTGGCCGTGGCTGAGATAGTATTCCTTGAAATCGTTGATCAGGTCTTTGGTCTGTTGCAACACCTCTGCAGAGACGGCACGGCGCATCAAGATGGTCTCGGCGCCGAACATCTCAGGCACCTCGGTGAGGATGGCCGACCCGCCTTGCTCCATGCAGAGCCAATCGGTGAAAGCGCCGAGCAAAGGGTTGGCGGTGATGCCCGAGAAACCATCGGACCCTCCACACTTGAGGCCTACGCGCAGAGAAGATATAGGTACGCGCACGCGCGCGAGGGCTTGTGCCTGCCCGTAGAGTTCCTTGACAATCGCCACGCCGGCCTCGACCTCGTCGCCTTCGACTTCCTGGCATATGAGGAAACGGATGCGGTTGCGGTCGTAGTTGCCCAACAACTGTTCGAACTCGTGCGGCTGATTGTTCTCGCATCCGAGGCCAACGATAAGCACGCCGCCCGCATTGGGATGTAGGACCATATCGCGAAGGATCTTACGCGTGTTCTCATGGTCTTCGCCAAGCTGCGAACAGCCATAGTTGTGAGGGAAACACAGGAGTTTCGTTTCGCTACCGCCTTCTGGTGTCGAGGCCGTCATGATTTCTTGCTGAGCGCGCTCCACAATCTGCCTGCAGATGCCGTTGACACAACCTACGGTGGGGATTACCCAGACGTCGTTGCGTATGCCTGCCTGCCCGTCAGGGCGTAGGTAGCCGAGAAAGGTGGCCCTTTCAGACTCGCTCCGCGGAGCAGACCGTTTCCTTGCAGACGAGAGCTGCCCGGGCGTGATGTCGCTATAGTCCAGCGTCCCGCCGAGATTCGTGGCGAGGTTGTGGTGATCTACAAGTTCGCCTTTGCAGATGTGGCGAGTGGCATGACCTATAGGATTGCCATATTTTATGACGTCTTCGCCCTCGGCAATATCGCGAAGGGCAAACTTATGACCTGCAGGGACGCCATGGAACTCACGGAGTGCCACTGCTACGCTGTCGGCCGGATTTATGTGCAGAAACTCTTTCATGCTAAAGGCTTACTCTACGGTTGAACCAGCAGCCAAGGTCATAGCTTTCAGCTTCAGAATGCCGTTGTGTTCGTTGTCGTAGTATTCTATGCGAACCGAATGCTTCTGGCCTTTTGAGGTCTTGACGATGGCGACGCGTGAGGTCTCGGCATGGTCGCCCCAATCGGCGCAAACTTCCTTGCCGTCGACGAAGAGACGATAGCCGTCGTCGCCCGTAATGTTGAATACGACTTCGCCTGTCGCCGGCGACGTGAACTCGCTCTGGGCACGCAGGCTCCAGCCGTCGGGCGCTACGCCCTCGCAGGGGCTTTGGCTCCAGAAGGCATCCAGCACGTCCGTGTGAGCCGTGGCCACGGCCTCGCCGCTCAGTGTCTTGTTGTTGAAGTAGCTGATGCTGAAGCCCGGACGGCCGTCAGCTTGGAATGCTGTGGCGTCTGCGTCAGCGAGCGCATCGCTCATGTTCATTAGCTTCAGTGCATGCTTGTAGTTGTCGCCGACGCCCATCTGCTCGATGAACACCTTGGAGATATTGGCTTGTTTCTCGCGGAAAAGGCGTAGCGTCTGCTCCTGCGTCTCAGGGTGATAGGAGAGGCGCAGCGGCGTGGCCTCCAGATAGCCGAAGTCCTCGGTGTAGACCATGCCGGCATCGCGCTGTTTGAAGTCGTGAACGGCATCCTGAATGTGGCGGAACTGTGCCTTCGTGCCATCCGTCAGCGCAAACTCTTCAGGCATATTGATCTCAACGGTTGTGCCGGCAGTGCAGTCGACCATGCCGAGGTCTATGGTTGTCTCAAGAGCCATGCCGTCGTAGCTGAAGGCGAGCGACTGACCTTGCGACGCGACGCTCACGGGCGCCTTCTGGCAAGGCAGCGCCACGTAGTAATGGCGTTGTGCAGGCATACCCTTATACAGGCCCTTTCGTGATCCTATGGTCACCGTCAGCTTGCCGCCTTGTCGGGTATAAGAGAGCGGGGTCGTGGCATACTCGGTGACGTAGTTCTTGTCCTCACCGTTGTCCTCGTAGAGAATGAATTCACCGCTGTCGGCGCCCGGGAAGACGCGAACGGTCACGGCCTGCTCCGTGCCGGAGAGGTTCTTCAGTTTGCCGTAGTAGGGGAGGATGCTGCCTGCTTTCACGTAGACGGGGTATTCGTCCATCGTGAAGCGACGCTCGTAGGTCTTAGCGCCCTGAAGCATCGTGCCGGTCTCATATTCCAGCCATTCGCCAGCCGGGAGCCATAGCTTTACGGAGGCGTAACCGCTCTCCTCATCCACCTCTTGGGTGACGGGCGCGATGAGCATATTGTCGCCAAACATATATTCTTCCTTGTACTCGTAGGCCTCCTCGTCCTCGGGGTTGTCGTAGTAGAGCGGGCGACAGAGTGCAATGCCTGTCTCGTAGGTCTTGCGCGCCATGGTGTAAATATATGGTACGAGGGCATAGCGGCCATTGATGACGTTGGCTAGCCGTCGCTGCGTCGTCTGGTCGAAAGCCCACGGCTCCTTGTTAAGGCTGGGGTCCTTGGTGCTGTGAGAGCGTATGATGGGCAGGTACTGTCCCATCTGCATGGCGCGTGTGTAGAGCTGTGGTTCCACGGGTGTGCCGTGTTTAAGGCTTTGGTGGCCGCCGATGTCGTGGCTCCAATAGCCATAGAGCACGTTGGAGGCTGTGGAGTTGAAATAAGGCAGGAACTTAAGGCTCTTCCACGTGATGTAGGAATCACCGGAGAAGCCTATCTGATAGCGATGGTTGCCGAGCCCGCCCCAGCGGTGGTAGAGTAGGGGGCGCTTTTGGCCGTGGCGCTCCATGTCGGAGAACCAGATGTAGTTGCACCAGAATACGTTGTCCAGACTCGCGATGGTGCGGTCTTTCTCCCACTGCTGCCAATCGAGCCACCAAAAGTCGACGCCCTCGTCCATGTAAGGGTGCAGATAGGTGTCGAAAAGAGCTTTGACGTAGCGTTTGTCGGAGCCTATCCATTCGTAGGCTTTGCCAGCCTCCTTGCCATAGCGCTGAATAAATTCCTTGTATTTCTTCTCGAAGGGACGGACGCCCTCGGCCGGATGCAGGTTCATCGTGGCCTTCACGCCCTGCTCGTCGAGAAAAGCGAGGAACTTCTTGTAGTCGGGGAACAGGCGCTCGTTCCAATCCCAGCCTGTCCAACCGCCGCCGGCCGAATGGGTGAGAGGGTGCCAATCCATATCTATCACGAGCACGTCGAGCGGCAGGTCGAGCTGGCGGAAGCCTGCGATGAGGTTGCGGAAATCCTGGTCGCTATAGCTCCAGTAGCGGCTCCACCAGTAGCCGAAGGTGTAGCGGGGCGGCAGGGGAACCTTGCCCGCGAATTTGGTGTAGGAGAGCAGTGCACTCTTGTAGTCGTGGCCGTAGGCCATGAAATACCAGTCCTGAGCTCCTTCGGCGCTCGTGCGCTCGGTCACCCACTCCCAGTCCTTGTCGCCATCGAAGAGCAGGCGTTGGCTGTCGTCGATGAGCGTCCAGCCTTCAGTGGCAAGTATGCCGTCTTCGATGGGCATTTCGTATTTGGGGCTTGCGTACTGATATTCAGCGCCATCATAGCCGTCGAGCGTGCGATAGGTGCCTTTCAGGTTGCCTTTCTGCTGAGTCCCGGGTTTCCACACGAAGGGGGTGGTGATAGCCTTCGTGCTGCTGATGGTAAGGTTGTCGGCGCTGAGGGGACCGCCCGTCTTCTTATATACCAGCTTAAACTTAGATGTTGCTATGACGACCTGCTTGCTGTTGTCTTTTATCGTATATGGTACGTCGGGGTACTCGCGAATGACGGCCATAAAGCTCTTGTTGTCGACGAACTTCCCGTCGGGGGCGTATTCCAGGCGAATAGTTCCTTCGTCGATAATCGTAAAGCGGACGTTGGCATCCTGATAGGCTACTTTGGCCGCTATCGGCATACTGCATAAGAGGATAGCGTAAATAACTAATGATTTTAAGCTTTTCATTTTGTGGAAGTGTAAAAGAAATCTATTATTCCTCGTTCGAGGATGTTGCGGATGTTCTCGGCCAGGAGGTCGGTCAGACCCGGAATAGTATTGAGGTCGCCGTGCTCGTGCCAGATGAGGTCCTTGGCGGCAAGGACTCCTTCGGCCACATTGCGCACGTCGCCCGTCTGCCATAATTCGGTGAGCAGTTGTATGATGCGCGGGTCGTCGTTCGGCTGAAAGGCTGTGCCGTCGGCCCGCTCTCCGCCGCGATAGTAAACGCAGATGGCTGCGAGGCCGAGGACGATGCCTTTGGGCAAAGCACCCCGACGCTCGAGATAGGTCTTCAGCCCGGGCAGGTCGCGTGTCTGGAACTTGGGGAAGCTGTTGAGCATAATGCTCGTCAGTTGATGGTCGACGAAGGGGTTGCAGAAGCGCTCCATCACATCGTCGGCAAAGCGGCGCAACTCGTCCTCGGGCAAGTTGAGCGTCGGCAACAGCTCTTCGTACATCACGCGGCGCACAAACGGCCCGACGACCTCGTGCTGACAAGCATCGCGGACGATGTCGAGCCCAGCCAGGAAGGCTACGGGCGAGAGCACGGTGTGAGGCCCGTTCAAGAGTGTCACCTTGCGCTCGTGGTAAGGTCGTTCGTCGAGGGTGAAGACGACGTTGAGGCCAGCCTTGTCGGCAGGGAACTCCTGTGCCAGCTGCCCGATGGATAGGTTCCGGGCTGTCTCTATGACCCAGAGGTGGTAGGGCTCGGCTTGTACGATAAACCTGTCTTCCCACCCAATACGTTGCTGCAGTTGTGTGGCATCTTCACGGGGGAAACCGGGCACTATGCGGTCGACGAGCGTAGAGCAGACGAAGCAGGCTTCGTCGAACCAGCGGGCGAAGGGCTCGGCGTCAGTGCCCAGCTCATCGCGCCACAAGTGAATGTAGCGTTGAATGCAGTCGAGCAGACAGTGACCATTGCCGAAGATGAGCTCGCATGGCAGGATTATAAGTCCTTTCGACCGGTCGCCGTTGAAAGCCTTGAAACGATGGTAGAGCAACTGCGTCAGCTTGGCTGGGAAGCTGGCGGGCGGCGCATCGCTGAGCTTGCAGGTGGAGTCGAAGGCGATGCCGGCCTCGGTAGTGTTGGAAACTACGAAGCGTGCTTCGGGCCGTGCGGCCAGGGCGAGGAAGGCGTCATGCTCGGTGTAGGGGTTAATGGCCTCGCCGATGCAGTCGATGGCCTCGAGGCTGTCGACGACTTGTCCGCCAAGGCGTCCGCGCAGGTTGAGGTGGTAGCGGCACCGCTGACGTCGCAGGGCGTCGAGGCCGTTGCCTGGGCGTGGCTTGACAATCGCAACTGAAGCGTCGAAGCCAAGGCGCTGGTTCATCTGCTGCATAATCCATTCCACGAAACCGCGCAGGAAATTGCCTTCGCCGAACTGAATGATAAGCGTCATAAAAGTCAGAATTTAACCAAGATACGGAACACTTTGCCAGGCGCGGCGTCCCACGAGGACATGGCTCCGGATGCTTCTTCGGGGCTGACGATGCCAGAGATGAGACGGGCTGTAGGGCATTGGCCGCGACGCAGGTAGCGGATGACGGCCCGGAAGTCGTCGGGCAGGGCGTTGCGCGAACCGCGTATGTCGAGTTCTTTCTGTACAAAGAAACGAGTGGGAAGAGCTACGTCGCCGGGGGCGTAGCCGATGCAGACGAGGCGTCCGGTGAAAGCTACCTCGTTGACGGCCGTGGCGTAAGTCACTGCTGAGCCAACGGCCTCGATGACCACATCGGGACCAGCACCGTCGGTCAGTTCCTGCAGGCGATCATGTACATCCTCTGTGCCGCTGTTGACGGTAGCAGCAGCGCCAAGCTCACGCGCCAATGCCAGCTTCTCGTCGTCGAGGTCCATGGCGATGACCGTAGCGCCGCGCAGGCTGGCTCGGACGATAGCACCCACGCCAATCATGCCGCAGCCGATGACCAGCACCGTGTCGGCGTCGGTCACCGCGCCGCGGTCCACGGCGTGGAAGCCTACGCTCATAGGCTCAATCAGCGCGATGTCCTGCGGCGCAAGGCCTTCGGCAGGAATGACCTTCTGCCATGGCACACAGATGAATTCGCGCATGGCTCCGTGGCGCTGCACGCCGAGCGTCTCGTTGTGCTGACAGGCATTGAAGCGGCGGCGCCGGCAGCTGGGGCAAGCCCCGCAAGCCGTATAGGGGTCGACGGTCACGCGCTGACCGGCGTGCAAACCACCGGGTACGTTTTCGCCGACCGCCTCCACGATGGCGCTGATCTCGTGGCCGGGAATCACGGGGCTGAGCGCCAACGCGTTGCGCCCGCGGTAAGTGTTAAGATCTGAACCGCAGAAACCGACGAAGGCGATGCGCAGCAGCACTTCGCCTGCTGCCGGTTGGGGCTTGGGAAGCTCTATGATGTCTAATTGACGTAAAGATGTGATTTGTAATGCTTTCATATTAAATTATTATTCAATTCTAGCACTTCCCATTCTCCTTCCAAAGACTGCCACGACGAGGAAGCAGATGAAAGGCAGGATGAAGGATGCGTTGGTGGCGGGGAAATCGCCGAAGAAGGTGCCGCGGTCGATAATCATGGCTTGCAGGGGAGGCAGTACGGAGCCTCCGAGGATGGCCATAATCAGGCCTGCTGCGCCGAACTTGGCATCGTCGCCGAGGCCGTCGAGAGCGATGCCGTAGATCGTCGGGAACATCAACGACATACATCCGCTTACAGCCACCAGACAGTATATGCCCAAGCGACCCTGGAAGCCGATGACGCCTGCCGTGAAGGCCATCGCCAGCACGCCGAAGATGACCAACAGCGTGGCGGGCCGCAACCATTTCATCAGGTAGGTGGCGATGAAGCGTGAGCAGATGAACAGGAGCATCGCTGCGATGTTGAAGCGCTGCGACAGCACCTCGGCGGCCTGCTCGCTCATGCCTTCGGCCATGAACACACGCGTACCATATTGGATGATGAACGTCCAGCACATAATCTGCGCACCGACGTAGAAGAACTGCGCGATGACGCCTTCCCAGTAGCGCGGCAGACGAAGCAATCGGCGCATCGTGGGGCCAAGGTCCAAGGAATGGTTCTGGTCGCCATTCTTAGGCATCTTTGTAAAGAGGATGACGAAGAACATCAGCACAATCACCGCTCCGATGAGCAAGTAGGGCGAGACGAGCACGCTGAGGTCGGAGGCCTTCAACGCCTCAAATTCCTCAGGGGGCAGCAGTTCACGCTCCTCGCTGCTGAGCGGATTCAGACGTGCCTGAATGAAGTTCATCGCTACGAACATGCCGATAATGCTGCCACAGGGATTGAAGCACTGTGCCATGTTCAAGCGCCGGGTGGCCGTCTGCTCGTCGCCCATCGAGAGGATATACGGGTTGCAACTCGTCTCAAGGAACGAGAGGCCGCACGTCATGATGAAGTAAGCAATGAGAAAGCAACCATAGACGCCGATAAGTTTGGCAGGGAAGAACAGCAGTGCACCCGTGGCGTAAAGGCCGAGGCCCATGAGCACACCTGATTTATACGAGAAACGACGGATGAACATCGCTGCGGGGAAGGCCATGGCAAAATAACCGCCGTAGAACGCCACCTGCACGAGCGCACCGTCGGTAACGCTCATACGGAAGATCTTTGAGAAGGCCTTCACCATAGGATTCGTGATGTCGTTGGCGAAGCCCCAAAGGGCGAAGCACAGCGTCACGAGAATGAAGGGCAGCAGATATTTGCGGGGGATGAGACTGGAATGATTTCGACTGGGTGTTTCCATTATACCTATTTATTTATAGATGGGTCCGAAGTTTTGGCAAGCACGGTAGTCTGCACCTTCCTTGTCCATGCCAAAGGCGTTCCAGGCGGCGGGCCGGAAGATATCGGCGTCGGGCAGGTTGTGCATACAGACGGGTATGCGAAGGATGCTGCAGAGCGTGACGACGTCGGCTCCTATGTGTCCGTAGGCTATAGCGCCGTGGTTGGCTCCCCACGAGTTCATGACGCTGTAAACGTCCTTGAAGCAGTCCTTCGTCGGGTCGAGGCGAGGCACGAACCATGTCGTGGGCCACGTCGGGTCGGTGCGTCGGTCGAGTATGTCGTGCGTCGCGGGGTCGAGTTCTACGGTCCAGCCTTCGGCCAGCTGCAGTACAGGTCCGAGGCCTTCGACCATGTTCAGGCGCATCATCGTCATAGGCATACCGCCGCGGGTGACGAAGTGTGAGCTGTAGCCTCCGCCACGGAAGTAGTCGCGGTCGGCAGGCATCCACGAGGTGGCCTTGAGGCAGGCCTCCACGTCGGCGTTGGTTAGTTCCCAATGAGGCTTCATTGTCGGGCGGCCATCCTTGTCGCTGGCGGCTCCGGTTGCATCGAGCGTCGTGGCGCCGCTGTTGATGAGGTGGATGAATCCGCCGGCGGCAGCTCCCTCGGGCCGCTTGCCTGCCACGCGCTCCACGGCCTCGGGGCTCCAGTAGGTGCGGATGTCGGAGAACATCACGCCGCGGTTTGTCAGCAGATGCCCGAAAAGCATCGTGATACCGTTGAGGAAATCGTTCTCGGTGGCCAGCACGTCGGCCTCGCGCGGTCCGTTCCAATCGAAAGAGGTGCAGAGCATCGACTCGGGGAAGTCGAAGTTGGGCTTGTAGTCTGTCCATTGGCGCTGGCCCTGCACGCCGCCGGCTATGGCGTTGTGTCCGAGGGCCTCTTCCTTGTAGCCCATCTCCAGCAGGCGCGGGTTGCCCTGCATGAGGTCGCGGATGATCATCATTGTCTTGACGGTGAACTCCCAGTCCTGATCTTTCTCTTCACGGTTCTTGCCTTTGCCGCGGCCGTTGAAGGTGGTCATGGGCGTGCCGGGGAAGAGCGGACGGTCCTCGTTGTAGTCGTGCCCTTCCTGCGGCTTGCAGTATTTCTCTACCCACGCCATGGCTTTGCTGAACTCCTCGTGGTCGAAGATGCCGAAATCGACGCGGCGGAGGATCTCAACGAGTGAGACATACTCTGTGCGCATGCCCAGATAGTGCTGCAGGAAGTCGGCATTGACGATTGAGCCGGCAATGCCCATGCACGTGTTGCCCATCGAGAGGTAGCTGCGGCCGCGCATAGTGGCCACCGCTTGTGCGGCACGTGCGAAGCGCAGCAGCTTCTCTGCCACGTCGGCGGGGATAGTGTTGTCGTCGAGGTCCTGCACGTCGTGGCCATAGATGCCGAAAGCGGGCAGACCCTTCTGGGCGTGGGCGGCCAGCACGGCAGCCAGATAGACGGCTCCCGGTCGCTCTGTGCCGTTGAAGCCCCATACGGCTTTGGGGTGGTGAGGGTCCATGTCCATCGTCTCGCTGCCGTAACACCAGCAGGAGGTCACGGTGATGGTGGCGCCAACGCCTTCACGCTCGAACTTCTCGGCGCAGGCGGCGCTCTCAGCCACGCGACCGATGGTCGTGTCGGCGATGACGCATTCCACGGGCGAGCCGTCGCCATTGCGGAGGTTAGATTCTATAAGTTCTTTCACGGCCTTGGCCAGAGCCATGGTCTTCTCTTCAAGGCTTTCGCGGACGCCACCCTGGCGACCGTCGATAGTAGGACGAATCCCGATCTTAGGGTAAGTTTTCATAGTGGTAGTTAGTTTATTATGTAAGTTGATCTTATTCTGACATATTTTTAATATAAGGTAGCTCGGGCAAGTTAGTGAAGCCGTAGAAGCGCCTTGCATTGTCGCCGAGGAAAGCTTCTTGCTCATCGGCGCTGAGCAGCGGGCTGCGACGGACGAAGTCGTAGCTCATGCGGTAGGTGATGGCGGTGATGGTGCGGGGATAGTCCGAGCCCCACATCAGTCTGTCGATGCCCACGAGGTCGGCTGCCTCGCGAATAGCGCGGACGGCCGAGGGGAAGGGGTAGAACTCGCTGTTGTAGAGCCATGTGATGCCGCCGCTCTCAATCATAACGTTCGGGTTGCGGCCTAACAGGATCTGTCGACGCCACGTCTCGTTCTCCCACGGTGGCGTGAGAGGTGGGTCTGCCATGCCGAGGTGACCGATGGCCACCTTCAGCTGCGGACACTCCTCGATGACCTCGCGCAGTTCGCCCACCTGTTCGTCGCTGTCGGCTAGGGTAATGCTGAGGTATTTGTCGTTGGCCTCCATCAGCTTGAACATCTTCATCATCTCATTGTTGGTCAGCTTGCGGCCCAGCAGCCGATGGCCGGGGATGGCCATACCACGGAAGCCGTCGACGGCCAGTAGATGTAATGCCTGCTCATAGAATCCGTCCTTAAGATAATCGGCCATCGCAAAGCAGAAGAAACGGCCGGGGTAGCGGCGCTGTACGCTCTGCAGGTAGTCGTTTTGCAGGCCGTCGATGAACTCCTGCACGACCACTGCGGCTCCCACTTGCGCGTAGTCCATATTCGATAGGAAGACCTCGGCCGTGTTGCGCCCGTCGATCATGAAGGGCGGCAGCATCTGCCGCTCCTCACCGAGGAACTCCGAGCGGCTGCCGTTCCCGTCCTTGGTGCGGATGGCGAGGCCGTTCCACTGTGTGTCTTGGTGGAGCCATAGGTGGCTGTGCGCGTCGATTATGTGTTGGCCCATGTTACTCGTTTTTGATTGCCGATAATCTCTTGCACTTCATTGACCAGTTGCCAATCGATGGGCTCACTGATGTATTGGAGGTTGCGACGCACGTTGTCGGGGTTGGCCGACGAGAAGAGCGTAGAGGGTATGCGTGGGTTGCTGACGGCAAACTGCATGGCCAGTTTCTCGATCGGATAACCTTTGGCGGTGCAGTGTTCAGCGGCGCGACGGCAGGCCTCGACCAACGGTTTAGGCGCTGGATGCCAAGCGGGTACGCCGCGTTGCGACAGCAGGCCCATCGACAATGGCGAAGCGTTGATGAGTCCGATGCCATGGGCCTCAAAGTAATCGAGGTGGTCGGCAAGGGCGTCGTCGCAGAGGCAGTAATGACAGAAGTTGAGCACGGTCTCGACAGTGCCTTCAGGGCTGTGGTCGATGACCCAGCGGAGGTTGGCTATCTGCAGGTCGGTGATACCGACATGGCCCACCACGCCTTTCTCCTTAAGTTCCACGAGGGCAGGTAGTGTTTCGTCGACCACTTTCTGCAGGCCTCCGGGCAGGGCGGTCTGGAATTCAATGTCGTGGACGTGGATGAGGTCGATGTGGTCCACTCCGAGACGGTCCATGCTCTCATAGACGCTCTCCTGGGCTCGCCGGCCGCTGTAGTCCCACGTGTTGACGCCGTCCTTGCCGTATCGGCCCACCTTCGTCGATAGGATATAGCGTTCGCGAGGCAGCTGGCGCAGGGCACGTCCCAGCACGCGTTCGGCACGGTAATGCCCGTAGTAGGGCGAGACGTCGATCAGGTTCATACCCCCGTCGAGAGCCACGCCGACGGTCTCTACGGCGCGCCCTTCGTCGATGTCGTGGAAGACGCCGCCGAGCGACGAGGCTCCGAAACTGAGCGCAGACACCTTCAGTCCAGTCTTTCCAAGTATACGATATTCCATCAATAAGAGATTTAAGAAACTTATTTGTTGACAAAGATAAGGCTTTTTTGCTAATGGATAGCTGTTGTTACACAAAAAATGACTATCTTTGCGCCAAATTTTAAGAATAGTGACAAAATAAACAGGAAAAGTGACAATGAAAATAGGTGATAAAGTAAGATTCCTGAACGAAGTTGGCGGCGGAATAGTGAGAGGATTTCAAGGCAAAGACATCGTGCTCATCGAGGATGCCGACGGTTTTGATATACCGATGTTGCGCTCACAGGTGGTCGTCATAGAGACTAATGCCAACAACTTTGTAGTGAAGAAGAAAGAAGAACCGCAGGCACCTCCGCGCGTGCGTTACGTGGAAGATAATGTCGACGATGACCCCTCGGAGCGCCCCGTGACCTTCCAGCCCAAGCCACAGGAGCGTAAGGGCGGCGACCTCATGAACGTGTGCCTGGCCTTCGTGCCCGAGAACTCGCGCGAGCTCTCCTCGACGCGCTTCGAGGCCTACCTCGTCAACGACTCCAACTACTTCGTCAACGCTGTCTTCGCCAACAACCAGGGCGCTTCGTGGCACCTGCGTTGGCAGGGCGAGCTGGAGCCCAACACCAAGCAACTTGTCGACACTTTCGACCGCTCTGAACTAAACGACCTCGAGCGCCTGAGCGTGCAGCTGATTGCCTGGAAACGTGATAAGCCCTATATGATGAAGCCGGCCGTAGGCGTCGAGCTGAGGCTCAATGTTGTGAAGTTCTACAAGCTGCACGTCTTCCAGAACACGCCTTTCTTCCGCGAGCCTGCATTGCTCTATGACATCGTCCGCGACGACCGTCCTGTGAAGCAGGTCTTTGTGGAGGCTGCAGAAGTCATTGAGGCCCTCCGCGGCGCCGACAGTCAACCCTCTGACATCGAGGACGCATCAGCAGGCGATGCTCTGCCTGCTGCGCCCGCAACGCGCTTCGAGGAGGACGCTTTCGAACCGGCACCCGTGGCCCGACAGCTTACGCGCGAGGAAGAACGCGAGGCCTTGAAGGCTGCCAAACGGCAGCTCAAAGCCGAGCAACAGGCTCGTGCAAAAGAGATGGCGGCCAAGGCCGAACAGCAGGCACTGAAAGCCAAGGAACTGGCGGCCATGGCCGAGCAGCAGCGGCGCTCGCGCACAGCGCCACAGGGCATGAAGGATGTCATAGAGGTGGACCTCCACATCAACGCCCTTCTCGACCATACCGAAGGCCTCTCGCCAACGGTGCTCCTCAACACGCAGATGACGGAATTCCGAATCATGATGGAGCGCAATATCCGTCGCAAGGGACAGAAGATTGTGTTCATTCATGGCAAGGACAACGAAGTCCTTCGCGAGGCCATCCTCAAAGAACTGAATCGCCGCTATCGCACATGCACCTACGAGGATGCTCCCTTCCAGAAATATGGATTCGGAGCAACTTTGGTGACAATACTTTAGACTGAAATTTCACGACCGGTTGCACGAGCCGATTCAACCGGTCGCACGAGCCGATTCAACCGGTCGCATAAGCCGATTCAACCGGTCGCATAAGCCGATTCAACCGGTTGTATAAGCCGATACAACCGGTCGCATAAAACTCAATAATCATAAGTGCAGAATCCCAGAGACATACATATATCAGACTACGCCTACGACCTGCCTGACGAGCGGATAGCAAAATATCCGTTGGCCGAGCGCGATTCGTCGAAGCTTCTTGTTTACAAGCAGGGCGCCATCAGCCACTGCCATTTCCGCGACCTCCCGTCGCTGTTGCCCGAAGGCTCGCTTTTGGTGATGAACAATACGCGTGTCATTCAGGCACGCCTGCATTTCCGTAAAGAGACGGGCGCACTCATCGAGGTGTTCTGCCTCGAACCCGCCGTGCCGCACGACTACGTCTTGATGTTTCAGCAGACGGCCCGCTGTTCGTGGCACTGCCTCATCGGTAACGCTAAGAAATGGAAGGAAGGGGCACTGCAGAGGACTATTGAGGTGGAAGGCAAAACTCTGACACTGAGCGTAGAACGCACGCAGCCTGGCTCGCCCGAGAACGCTGACGCACAGGCTGCTCAGCGTGGCGAGTCGTTCGTCACTTTCAGCTGGGATGATGCCGAAGTGACGTGGGCTCAAGTGCTCGATGCCTGTGGCGAACTGCCCATTCCGCCTTATCTCAACCGCCCGACCGAAGCCAGCGACCTCAAGACCTATCAGACCGTCTACTCAAAAATCAAAGGTAGTGTGGCAGCGCCGACGGCCGGCCTTCATTTCACGCCCGCCGTGCTCGAGGCCATAGACAGCCGAGGCGTCGAGCGCGCCGAACTGACGCTGCACGTGGGTGCCGGAACGTTTAAGCCCGTGAAGAGCGAGCGCATTGAAGGGCATGAGATGCACTCCGAATGGATCTACGTGCCTCGCGCTGCCGTAGAAGCACTCCTCCGCCATGGCGGTGAATGCACTGCAGTGGGCACAACAAGCGTCCGCACCCTCGAGTCGCTCTACTATATCGGTATGAAAATTCTTGCCAATCCCAATATCACTGAGGACGAAATGAAGGTAGGGCAGTGGGAGCCTTATGGGAATGACGAATTACGAATGACGAATGACGAATTGCGAATGACAGGTGAGGATTCGGAAATGACGATTCGTGCCCTGCAAGCCATCGTTGACTGGATGAATCGCCGCCACGTCGATGCCTTACACACTGCCACGCAGATTATCATAGCTCCCGGCTATCGCTATCATATCGTTAAACGTATGATTACCAACTTCCACCAGCCGCAGTCGACACTTCTGCTGTTAGTCTCGGCATTTGTCGGTGACGACCGTTGGAAGGACATCTATCGCTACGCCCTCGCCAACGATTTCCGCTTCCTCAGTTATGGCGACTCGTCGCTCTTGGAACCTTAGAAATAGAAATAAATTTATAAAAAGAGTTAACAGATTCGGCTGTTTCCATATTTTTGTCTAACTTTGCGCTCGGAATATGTGGTTTGCCACATTTCTCAAATTAAACGCTAAAGATTACACTCAAAATAAGAATGGAAACAACCCTCGTCCTCCTCAAGCCCAGCTGCGTGCAGCGCCAGCTCATAGGAGAGATTGTGCACCGCTTCGAGCGTCGTGGCCTGCGCATTGCCGGCATGAAAATAATGCAACTTGACGAAGCCATCTTACGCGAGCACTACGCTCATCTTGTCGACCGACCCTTCTTCCCCGCACTCGCAGCCTCGATGATGGCATCGCCCATCGTGGCAATGGCAATAAGCGGCGTGGAGGCTGTGTCCGTAGTCAGAGCCATGACGGGCTATACCAACGGTCGCGTTGCCGACCCCGGCACCATCCGTGGCGACTATTCGATGAGCAACCAACAGAATATCGTTCACGCTTCCGACTCGCTCGAGAACGCTGCCATAGAACTGGCCCGCTTCTTCCGCCCCGAAGAAATCTTCGAGTACGAGAGCGCAACGTTCGGCTTCATTTATGCTACAAACGAGCGTTGAGCAACAGTCCCGACGCCTTAAGTTTAACGAATAAAGATCTTTACCTTACAAGATGCTTAAAAACCTCCTGAAGACCACAGCCTTCGCAGCATGTATAGCATTGGCAGCACCTAATGCCTCAGCACAGGACCTCCTGGCCCGCCAGGCACCCGTCGACAAGAAAATGAGAGCTGTTGACAGTATTGCAATCCAAAAACTCTTGCAAACAGAAGAACTCGAAGACCCTGCAGCAGAACTCTATCCCAATTGGAACGACGACCAGATCAACCTCTACGGAGGAGTGGCGCTGCCCAGCGAGTACAAAATAGACCTCCGCGGTTTCTGCATGCCGACGACAAACCGCATCGTCACCTCCAACTACGGCTACCGCCCACGCTTCCGCCGCCAGCATAAAGGCATCGACATTAATGCCAACAAGGGCGACACCATCCGCGCCGCATTCGACGGCAAGGTGCGCGTTGTCGACTATCAGCCCTCGGGCTACGGCAACGTGGTAGTAATTCGCCACCCCAACGGTCTCGAGACCGTTTACGGCCACCTCTCAAAACACCTCACCAAGCGCGACAAGGTCGTCAAGGCCGGCGACCCCATCGGATTGGCTGGCGACACTGGGTTCAGCTTCGGTACACACCTCCACTTCGAGACACGCCTGCTCGGCGAATACATCGACCCCGCAAAGCTCTTTGATTTTGCCAATCAGGATGTTACGGGCGACTTTTACGTCTTCAAAGGCCGTGGCCGTGGCACACTTCTGGGCAAGCACGACGGCAAGGGCGAGGCCGACGCCAACGAAGAGGTGCGCTACAACAGCAGCGAGAGCGCTGCCGCAAAAGCTCAGGCCAAGCGCGATGCGCAGCAGTCTGCCCGCACGCGCATTCATAAAGTTAAGAGGGGCGAGACGCTCAGCAGTATTGCACGCCGCCATGGCACCACGGTCGCCAAGCTCCGCCGCATAAACGGACTGCGCAAGTCGTCGAAAATACGTCCTGGCCAGATTCTGAAATACTCGTAACGTAATGTGCACGAACAGCGCAAACAACACCGAGCAGCAGTTCCGCGCCGTGCTTAAGGAGTGTCGCGACGTTTTCGTGAAGAAACTGCACGACTACGGAGCGGCGTGGAGAATACTGCGAATACCCTCGCTGACCGACCAACTCTACATCAAGGCCAACCGCATTCGCTCGCTCGAGATGAAAGGGCAGACGCTGGTGGGGGAGGGCATACGTCCCGAGTTCATCGGCATTGTCAACTACTCCGTCATAGGGCTCATACAACTGGAGCACGGAATAGCAGAGAAGCCCGATGATATGACGCCCGATGAGGCCATTGCCGAATATGACCGTCTCTCAGAGGACGCCCTGCAGCTCATGCTGCGCAAGAATCACGACTACGACGAAGCGTGGCGGGGCATGCGCGTGAGCAGCTACACCGACATAATCCTTCAGAAAATCTTCCGCACTAAGCAGATCGAAGAACTCGGAGGAGCCACGCTCATCAGCGAAGGCATCGATGCCAACTATTCGGATATGATGAACTACGCTGTCTTCGCCCTCATAAAACTTACATTCGACGAATGACAAAGAAAATACTATGGACTGTGGTGAACACTTGCCGACTGCTCGTGTCCGCCACTTTTATTTTTTCAGGACTCGTAAAGCTGATTGACCCTGCAGGCACATCCTACAAAATAATCGATTACGCCGCAGCGCTCCATATCTCCTTCTTGTCACAGCCGCCGCTGCCCATAGTCCTGTCTGTGGCTATGGCGGTGCTTGAGTTCACCCTCGGCATTTACCTCTTCTTTGGCATAAGGCGCCGTTTCACCACCTACACAATCCTCGCCTTCATGCTCTTCTACACGCCGTTGACCCTCTGGCTCGCGCTGACCGATGCCGTGGCCGACTGCGGCTGCTTCGGCGATGCCGTCCGACTGACCAACTGGCAGACCTTCTGGAAGAATGTAGTTCTTCTGACGGCTTCGGTAGTCGTGTTCTGGAAGGGCAACCTGCTTACGCGAGTGATATCGGAGTCCACGCAATGGATCATATCGCTCTATTCGCTCGCCTATGCGCTGTTCATCGCGTTCATCTGTATCTATGGCGAACCGATAATCGACTTCAGACCCTTCCACATCGGACAGAATATTCCTAAAGCCATGGAATGGCCCGAGGACCCGACTCAGTTGCCCGAGATACTCGATTTCGATGTCGACCCGTCGCTCGTCGAAGATACGTCATACGTATTCATTCTCACCAGCCCTTACCTCGAGATGGCCGACGACGGCAACTTCGAGGAGATCAATGCCATCTACGACTATGCACGCCACTATGGCTATCGCTTCCAGGGCCTTACGCCGTCCGACGACAACGCTATCACCCGTTGGCAAGACCTGACAGGGGCACAGTACACCTTCGACTTTGCCGATGAACTGACGCTCAAGACCATAGCGCGTAGTAACCCCGCACTGACTCTTCTGCACAATGGCACCATAGTGGCTAAGTGGGGGCATAGGCAGCTGCCTAAGAAAGAACAGTTGACAGCGCCGCTCCACCAGCTGCCGCTGGCGCATCCCCAGCCCGAAAGCTATAAGCGCATGCTTCTGCAACTGCTCCTGTGGTATCTCGTGCCGCTCTTCATCATCACCTTCCTCGACAGGGCTTATGCAAGCTTCCGCTGGTTGCAAAGAAGAAAACAGGCGGCAGAAAACGAAAAAATACATGAATCACAGAAATAATTCCGCGTATTGACCCCCTAATTGTGAATTATTATCTATCTTTGCAGCCGAAAATAAGCACTTTATATAACTCAATCATTATAAAAAACATAAGATTATGCGTAAGAAAATTGTTGCAGGCAACTGGAAAATGAACCTCAACCTGCAGGAAGGCCTCGCACTGGCCAACGAACTGAAGGCAGCTCTTGCTGAGAATACCCCCAACTGCGACGTTGTCATCTGCACGCCGTTCATACATCTTGCTAAGGTGGCCGACGTGGTCGAAGGCACCGTCATCGGTCTTGGCGCTGAGAACTGCGCCGACAAGGAGAAGGGCGCTTTCACGGGCGAAGTGAGCGCTGCTCAGGTAAAGAGCACTGGCGCACAGTACGTCATCCTCGGCCACAGCGAGCGTCGTGCCTACTATGGCGAGACAGCTGAGATCCTGAAAGAGAAAGTCAACCTCGCACTGGCCAACGGCCTCAAGGTGATCTTCTGCATCGGCGAAGTGCTCGAGGAGCGCGAGGCTGGCAAGCAGAACGAAGTGGTGGGCGCACAGCTCGCCGACAGCCTCTTCGACCTTACCGAGGAGCAGTTCGCAAACATCATCCTGGCCTACGAGCCCGTGTGGGCTATCGGCACCGGCAAGACCGCTACTGCTGAGCAGGCTGAGGACATGCACGCCTTCATCCGTGGCGTCATCGCAGGTCGCTTCGGCGAGGCTGCAGCAGAGAACGTCAGCATCCTCTACGGCGGCAGCTGCAAGCCCTCCAACGCTCGCGAGATCTTCTCGAAGCCCGACGTTGATGGTGGCCTCATTGGCGGCGCTGCACTCAAGTGCGCTGACTTCTGCGGCATTATCGATGCTTGGAAGTAATAAGTTCTTTCACCCGGAGGAGACAAGCTTCTCCTCTTCTGACAAACGTAACCCGAAATAAGAAATAATAAATCTCTCTTCTTAAATGAAACGAGACATCAGCAGAGGCCTTAATATAGTGGCCGCACATTTATTATTTTTTATTTATTGTATAATGCTGCAGCCCTCACCCGCGGGGGCGCAGACGTTCACCGAATACCTCACCCGCATACGTGCGGGTGAGGCCACGGTGAGCTTGCATCAAGACGAGGAGATCGACGCCCTCGTCAACGGACTCGTGTCCTATGCTCCGGGGCGCACCACGGCTCCAAAACGCACGGTACGCCCGTTGGCAGCTCTCGCAGCCGACACCGTTGCCGTGGCCGACAGCAGCGCGTGGACCGACCTGCCTCTGCTTACGGGACGGCGTGTGCGCATGAACGGTTATCGCATTCAAATCTATGCAGGAGGCGACAATCGCAAGTCGAAAGCTGAAGCTTATGCCGCAGCAGCTGCCATTCGCAACTACTTCGACGACGTCACGGTCTATACCAATTTCATCAGCCCCCGATGGGTTTGCCGCATCGGAGACTTCAAGACACGCGAGGAAGCAGCGCAGATGCTCTCTAATATTCGTCAGACGGGAGCTTTCCGCGAAGCATTCATCGTGAAAACAAAAATCATAGCTCTTTATTAGCACCATGAAATCGTTTCAAGAGCGACAGGATGAACTTGCCGCCCACTATGCTGCAATACTCCCGCTCTTAGGTGAAGACCCAGAGCGCGAGGGACTTGTGAAAACTCCTATACGCGTAGCTCGCGCTATGATGGAGCTCACTCGCGGCTACTATGAAGACCCCATAGCTATTTTGCGCTCGGCGCTCTTCAGGGAGACTTATCATAATATGGTCGTAGTGAAGGACATCGAGTTCTATTCGCTCTGCGAGCATCACATGCTGCCCTTCTTCGGTCATGCCCACATCGCCTATATTCCCAACGGCGAGATCACGGGCCTGTCGAAACTGGCACGCATCGTCAACACGTTCAGCCATCGTCTGCAGGTGCAGGAGCGTATGACCGAGCAGATTGCCGAATGCATAGAGGAAGCCTTGCATCCGCTGGGCGTGATGGTCGTAGTCGAAGGTCGCCATCTCTGCATGCAGATGCGAGGCGTGGCCAAGCAGAACGCCCAGACGGTGACGATGCACCATATCGGCGCTTTCGATGACCCAGCCATCCGTGCGGATTTCCTTAGTCAGCTCCGTGGCGAGGTTCGCTACGTCTCAAGTGAAAACCACGAAGAAGAATAATTGACCTTATTCTTCACTCTTCATTCTTCACAACAGCCTCCGGTCGTCCACTCTCCGCTCGACCTCCGGCCGCTTCGCTTGCAAAGAACTCTATACTCTCAACTCTAAACTCTCAACTTATGTATCCGCTGCTCTTTCATAATAATCTGCACGAGCTTGTCTGGGGAGGCCATCGCCTACAGGCGCTCAAGGGCCTCGCGCCAACCAATGAGCCGATTGGCGAGAGTTGGGAAATCAGCGATGTGCCCTCGAGCGAATCGCACGTGCGCAACGGCAGTCTCTCAGGCCGTAGCGTCCACAGTCTGGTGGCAGAATACGGTGCCGTTTTGCTTGGCAATAAGGTGCTCGAGCGCTATGGCGCAGAACTCCCGTTGCTCGTAAAGTTCATTGATGCCGCCAACGACCTCTCGATTCAAGTCCACCCCGACGATGATTTGGCACGCCGTCGCCACGACTCCCTCGGCAAGACCGAAATGTGGTACGTTCTGCGTGCTGAGCCGGGCGCTGCTCTGCTCTGCGGTTTCAAGGAAGAAGTGAGTCGTGAAGAGTATGAGCGTCGTGTAGAGGATGGTACGATTGTCGATGTCCTGGCGCGCCACGAGGTGAAGGCCGGCGACGTCTTCTTCATCCCTGCCGGTCGTGTCCACGCCATCTGCAAGGGCATCATGGTATGCGAGATTCAGCAGAGCTCTGATATCACCTACCGTATTTTCGACTACCACCGCCTCGGCCTCGACGGCAAGCCACGCCAGCTGCACACGCAGGAGGCTCTCGATGCCATTGATTTCACTGTCTATCCCGACTACCGCACTCATTACGAGACTCCCTCAGAGGGAGCCGTGACGGTGGTCGACTGCGATAAATTCGTCGTCAGCGTGCTCTCTACGCGCTCAAAGCTGCATCGTCAGCTGCTCGGCGAAGACAGCTTCGTAACGCTCTCATGCCTGCAGGGCTCGGCCGTCATCACCGACTGCGAAGGCAATAGCGTGACGCTCAATGCAGGTTTCTCATGCCTCATTCCGGCTGTGCTCGCCGACTTCACCGTGGCGTCGGCTGATGGTTCCGAGCTTCGCCTTCTCGAAGCCTTTGCCCGTTAGTCTCCACCAGCGATGAAGACTATACATTATTATATATATACACTCTTACTCTTGCTGCTGCCGTGCATGGCAGCTGCAGAAGATGCCGTGCCCGTGCTGTGGCAGGCGGCACCCAAGCATGAGCTGCGCGCCGTGTGGGTCACGACCTTGAATGGCCTCGACTGGCCTCGCACTCGTGCCACATCGCATTTTACCCGCCAGCTTCAGCAACAGGAACTGTGCCAGCTGTTCGACCAGCTCAAGGCTGCCAATATCAATACCGTACTTCTGCAGACGCGCGTCCGCGGATCGGTCATTTATCCTTCGAAGATCGAGCCCTGGGACATCTGCCTTACGGGGCAATACGGTACCGATCCAGGCTACGACCCACTGGCCTTTGCCATCGACGAAGCCCACAAACGTGGCTTGGAGCTCCATGCTTGGGTCGTCACCATACCTTGTTTCAAAATAGCCGTGGCTAAGCAGATGGGCAACCGCACGGTGCTGCGCCGCCATCCCGAACTTTGCGTGCGCCATGGCGACCAGTATTATCTCGACCCTGGTCTGCCCGGCACTGCCGATTACCTCTCAGAGGTCTGCAAGGAGATAGTGCAGAACTATGATGTCGATGGCATCCATTTCGATTACATCCGTTATCCCGAGAACGCATCTTCGTTTGCCGACGCCAAGACTTATAAGCGTTATGCCGTAGGCGGACAGTCGAAGGCACAGTGGCGACGCGACAACATCACGCGCATAGTAAGGCGTATCTACAACGAGACGCACGCCGCCAAGCCGTGGGTCAAGGTCAGCAGCTCGCCTGTGGGCAAATATGCCGACCTGCCTCGCTACAGCTCGCGCGGCTGGAACGCCCGCGATGCCGTGTACCAGGATGCTATAGGGTGGCTGCGCGCCGGCATCCATGACATCCTCTTCCCGATGATGTACTTCGACGGCAACCACTTCTATCCCTTCGCTGCCGACTGGCAGGAGCAGACCGCAGGGCGCCAGGTGGCTCCCGGCCTCGGCATCTATTTCCTGCACCCTCAGGAGAAGAACTGGCCCCTCTCGGCTATTAAGCGTCAGCTCTACTACCTCCGCCATGTGGGCACTGCCGGTCAATGCTATTTCCGCTCAAAGTTCCTTACCGACAATGTCAAGGGGCTCTACAATTTCCTGCGCGATGATTTCTACGCTTATCCCGCCCTAGTGCCTCCGAGCCCATGGCTCCGTGACGAGACGCCTCTCGCGCCTTCTAATGTTCGTGCGGCAGTCGTCAGCGATGCCGTCGAGGAGATAGCCTGGGACGCCGCTCCGAATATGCGCTACAACGTTTATGCCTCACGCCAGTGGCCCGTCGACGTCAGCCTGGCAGGGAATCTCCTGGCCTCAAGTCTCTATGGCAGCAGCTACCGCTACGACCGCTTCGAGGCCCTGGGACTCTACTTCGCAGTGACTGCCATGGACCGCTTTGGCAACGAGAGCGCTGCCGTGCAAGTCAGCGAGAGTGCCGCCGCTACCACGCGCCAGCGCCTGAAACTCGATGCCGACGGCCACGTGCGCGGACTCGTCGTAAGGCCCGTGGTGAAGAGTAAAAACAACAAAAAGTCTGGTAGGAAACGAAAAAAGTAACACTTTGTTTGGCTGTTACGCCGAAAACTATTACTTTTGCACCCGCAACATCAAAAGAAACGTCATGCAAACCAACGCTGCCCGTTATTACTCCTATTTTTATTTTTACTTTACCCAGACAAGGTAGAGCGGGAGTTGGCGCGTCAATTTAAGATTGCAAGATTGAGAATTGAAACAAGTAAAGCTTAACATACAAGTCCCGCTGCCGAAAGGAAGCGGGATTTTCTTTTAATAACACATCCACAATGAAACATGTAGCAATACAAGGTATTGAAGGCAGCTTCCACGACATCGCAGCCCACGAATATTTCGAGGGTGAGGACATCGAGCTCGTCTGCTGTCAGACTTTCGAGCAGCTGTTCGGGCAGCTGGCTGCAGACCCTACGATGATAGGCTTGGCGGCCATCGAGAATACCATAGCCGGCTCGCTGCTCCACAACTACGAACTCTTGCGCGAGGCCCCGGTGACGATCGTGGGCGAGCACAAACTGCGCATCAAGCATTCGTTCGTATGCCTGCCCGACGACGACTGGGCCGATATTCGGGAGGTACACTCACATCCCGTGGCCCTCATGCAGTGCCGCGAGTTCCTCAGCCGTCACCCTGAAATCAAAGTCGTCGAGGCTGAGGACACGGCAGGCGCAGCAGAAGAGATCAGCCGGCAGGGCATGCGGGGCGTAGCAGCCATCTGCTCCAAGGATGCCGCTCCCATCTATGGCATGAAAGTGCTGGAGCAAGGCATCGAGACCAACAAACACAACTTCACGCGCTTCCTCGTCGTGGCGTCGCCCAAGCGGGCCAATCTGCTGCGCGACATCGGTCAGACCAACAAGGCCAGCATCGTCTTCTCGCTGCAGCACGCCGAAGGCACACTCTCGCAGGTGCTCTCCGTGCTCTCGTTCTACAAGCTTAATCTCACGAAGATACAGTCGTTGCCCATCATAGGGCGTGAGTGGGAATATCTTTTCTACGTAGATATAATGTACAGCGACTATACTCACTACACTCAAGGCATCGATGCCATTCGTCCGCTGACGTCCGACCTTAAAATTCTGGGAGAATACAAAGATGGAAAAGAATCTATTTAAGCCCGCCGATCGTCTGGCATCGGTGCAGGAATACTACTTCAGCCGCAAACTCAAAGAGGTGGCACGGCTGAATGCTGAGGGACGCGACATTATCTCGCTGGCCATCGGCAGTCCGGATATGCCCCCGAGCCCCCAGACCATTGAGACGCTCTGCCGCGAGGCTGTCAAGGCCGATGGCCACGGCTATCAGCCCACCATCGGCACGCCCGAGCTGCGCAAGGCCATGGCGGCGTTCTATCGCCGCTGGTATGGCGTAGAACTTGATGCCGCTACGGAGATTCAGCCTCTCATAGGTTCCAAGGAAGGCATCCTCCACGTGACGCTCGCCTTCTGCAACCCCGGCGACCGCGTGCTGGTGCCCAATCCCGGTTATCCCACTTACACTGCTCTCTCGCGCCTGTTGGGCGCCGAGGTGGTGAACTACGACCTCACGGAGGCTGGCGGCTGGCAGCCCGATTTCGAGCAGCTGGAGCGCATGGACCTCTCGCGCGTCAAACTCATGTGGACCAACTATCCGCATATGCCGACCGGCGCGCGAGCCCGTCGCGAGACCTACGAGCGACTTGTGGCTTTCGCCCAGAAGCACGGCATCGTCATAGTCAACGACAACCCTTACAGCTTCATCCTTAACGAGGGCGAGTTGCTCAGCATCCTCCAGGTGCCCGGCGCCAAGAACTGCTGCATTGAGTTCAACTCTATGTCTAAGAGTTTCAATATGCCGGGCTGGCGTGTAGGCATGCTGGCCACGAATGCCGAGTTCATCACGTGGATTCTCAAGGTCAAGACCAACATCGACAGCGGCACATTCCGCGCCCTCCAATTGGCAGCCGCCGAGGCTCTGACCACGAACACCGACGAGTGGCACCTCCAGGCCAACGTCCGCACTTATGCTCCTCGGCGTGCCATTGCCGAGCAGATCATGCAGGTGCTTGGCTGTACCTTCGATGCGCGCCAGACGGGAATGTTCCTCTGGGGGCGCATCCCCGACAGCTACGCCACGGTCGAAGAGCTCACCGAGCGTGTGCTCCACGAGGCCCGCGTCTTCATCACCCCCGGCTTCATCTTCGGTTCCAATGGCGAGCGCTACATACGCATCTCGCTATGTGCCAAGGAGGAGCGCATGCGCGAGGCCCTGGAGAGGATTGTTAAAGTGAAAAATGAAAAGTGAAAAATGAAAAGTGAATAATGAATAATGAAAATATGGAACTTGATTTAACACTTTCTCCCCTTGCCCTTCCGGGCGTAGAACAGAAACGCCCTCTCGTCATCGCCGGCCCTTGCTCGGCTGAGACAGAGGAGCAAGTGATGGACACCGCGCGCCAGCTGGCCGACAATGGCGTCAAGATTTTCCGCGCGGGTGTATGGAAACCGCGCACGAAGCCCGGTGGCTTCGAAGGCAAAGGCGTCGAGGCGCTGCCTTGGCTGCAGCGCGTGAAAGCCGAGACGGGTATGCTCCTGGCCACCGAAGTGGCCACGCCCGAGCACGTCGAGGCAGCCCTTGCCGCCGGTGTCGATATCCTGTGGGTGGGCGCTCGCACCTCGGCCAACCCCTTCTCGGTGCAGGCTATTGCCGATGCCCTGCGCGGCGTCGATGTGCCTGTGTTAGTGAAAAACCCCGTGAACCCCGACATCGAGCTGTGGACGGGTGCTCTCCTGCGTATCAACAGCGCCGGCATCACCCGCCTCGGAGCCATCCACCGTGGCTTCTCGAGCGTAGATCAGAAGATCTACCGCAACCCGCCCATGTGGCACATCCCCATCGAGCTCAAGCGCCGCTTCCCGGCGCTGCCTCTCATCACCGACCCCAGCCATATGGGCGGACGGCGCGACCTCATAGCGCCAATCTCGCAGCAGGCCATGGACCTGGGCATGGACGGCCTGATGATTGAGAGCCACTGCAACCCCGACTGTGCCTGGAGCGATGCCAAACAGCAGGTGCTGCCCGAGGTGCTCGACTTCATCCTCGACCGCCTCGTCGTGCGCGACAGCGTGGAGGTCACCGAGAGCATCAGCCAGCTGCGCAAGCAGATCGATGAACTCGACAACAACCTCATGGACCTCCTCACCAAGCGCATGCGCATCTCGCGTGAGATTGCTGAGTACAAGAAGCTCCACAATATGACCGTCGTGCAGACCACCCGCTACAGCGAGATTCTCGACAAGCGTGCTGCCCAAGGGTCGCTCTGCGGCATGAGCCCTCAGTTCGTGCGCGATATCTACGAGCACATCCACGAAGAGAGCGTGCGGCAGCAGCTGGAGGTCATGAAAAATTAATGACCGCCCCGCCATATAGGCCCCCCCTCCCGTAAGGGAAGGGCCTGCGGATAGGAATCTTTTATTTTAACTTCAGAAAAAATAACCCTTTAACACGCCTCCAACTCCCTACGCCCTCTCAGATACATACCACTTTCCCCTGAGGGGGATGGGATGGGGGTCTGCCTATGCGTATTCTTATTCTTGGCGCCGGCAAGATGGGCTCGTTCTTCGTCGACCTGCTCTCGTTTGATCACGAGGTGGCAGTCTATGAGACCGACCTTCGCCGCATGCGCTTCCTCTACAACACACAGCGCTTCACAGCGCTCGACGAGGTCGATGCTTTCGACCCCGAACTGGTCATCAATGCCGTGTCGCTGAAATACACACTCCAGGCCTTCGACGATCTTTTGCCACACATCGGCCGCGACTGCATCCTCTCGGACATCAGCAGCGTGAAGACCGGCTTCCGCGAGTACTACGAAGGGACGGGCCACCGCTACGTCTCCTCCCATCCCATGTTCGGCCCCACCTTCGCCAACCTGGGCGACCTTTCGCGTGAGAATGCCATCCTCATCAACGAGGGCGACTACATGGGGCGCATCTTCTTCCGCGACCTCTACACACGCCTCGGCCTCAACCTCAAAGAGCTCTCGTTCGCCGAGCACGACGAGACTATGGCCTACTCGCTCTCTATTCCCTTCGTCTCAACATTCGTTTTCTCAGCCCTGATGAAGCATCAGGACACCCCGGGCACCACCTTCAAGCGTCACATGAAGATAGCCCGCGGTGTGCTCTCGGAGGACGACACGCTCCTGCGCGAGATTCTTTTCAACCCACACACCAAACCCAAGGTGGAAGGCATCCGCACCGAGCTCAAGACGCTCCTGCAAATCATCGACAACCGCGATGAGGATGCTATGACGGCTTACCTCACACGCATTAGGAAAAACATTGAAAACTGAGTAACTGCTGCGCAGTCACAGAGGGCACAGAGGAGACAGAGGACACAGAGGGAATGAAGAAGATTGAAAATTGAAGAATGAAGAGTGAAGGAGCCACTGGCCTGCACCCTGTCATCCCTTTGGGACTTCCTGAGCCAACAGTTATATCATAGCCCAGATTTTTCAAAAGTTTTTCAAAAAAGGGTTCATCCTACATTGCAACCGCCTGATAATCAAAAAAGGCATTGTTATTTGCCAAAATAAATCTCATAGAAGCGCTTGTCACGACGTTTTTTTTGCTACCTTTGCGGCTGAAAAACGAAAACCGAAAAAACAGTCAAACGCTTTTATGAGATTTTTTAATTGTTTCGTATGCGCAAGCCTGATGCTTGCATGCTCGGCCTTTGGCGCCGCCGCACAAGAGGCAGCTCCCGTGCGCAAGGCCACACGACAGCAGGTCGTGACCGGAGCCAAGAACATGGTGGTTCGCACGGCTAAAGCCACCTACTACTATCTCGTGTCGAACGATGTCGCGCCCGTTATGCACCTAGGCTCCGGCACCGTCACCATCGGCGCCGACGAGTTTGAGCGCTCGGCCATCACCGGCATACGTTTCCGCTCGCTGCCGCATGTGTTCTTTGATGAGGACAGCACCACCTTCTATCGTGCCGGCTCTTTCGACCACGCCGCACTTGCCCTGCGCCGCACGCTCGACCTTGGCCGCTGGAACAGCCTCGTGCTGCCCTTCGACCTCACGGGAGCCCAGCTGTGCTATGCCTTCGGCGACGATGCCGAGCTGGCACAGCCCCGCGCCATCACCGACGACGGCGAGGTGACGCTCGAATTCACCACCCTCGACCTCGCTACCGACGACGTCGTCCTGCGCGCCGGCTACCACTATCTGCTGCGCCCCACGCGTGAGCCCGACGTGGCAGCCTCAGCCCGCATGTACAGTTTCCTCGACGAGCGCCCCTACGGTCCCATCTATTTCATCCCCAACGTGACGAAATCCGCTAACCAGACGGCACGCCTGCAGACCGTGCAGAACAGCGACGCCTCGCGCAAGGTGCGCTTCCACGGCACCTTCCTCCGCCTCGACGGCACCGATCGCTCGGGCACAGTCGTGCGCAATAAGAAGGTGGCACCGGGCATGTATTACCTCAACGCCGAAGGGCGCATGGCCTTCTCCGACGACTCGCTCACCGTGCAGGCCTTCCGCTCATGGATTCAGGATGTCAGTTCCGATCCTGTGCCCCTGCGCTTCTACATCGACGGCATAGGCGAGGACATCACCGCCGGGGCCGATGCCGTACACTCCATTCCCGAGGCTCTCGGCCTGACGTCGGACGACTCAGCCTCCGGCATCTACACGCTCAGCGGACAGCGCCTCGGCGACGCCACACGCTCACGTCGGGCCTCGCTGCCTAAGGGTATCTATATCATTAACGGCCAGAAAGTAGCCATAAAGTAAGGAGGACCATAGCAATGAGAAACATCAGACTCGCACTCACTCTCGCCCTCCTCGTCGGAGTGGCCGACTTTTCAGCGTTCAATATTCAATTCTCAATATTCAATATTCAATTGTCAATATTCGATTGTCAATTTACAATTGGCAACGCAGTCGCTCAGGACACCCTCTTCGTGCGCTACGACGACCGCTTCCAGCCCAACGGCATCATTTCCATCGAAGGCGTCGACTCCGTGGAGGTGCGCCCCAACCAGCTGCGCCTCTTCACGCCTGAGGCCACCTTGGGCTATCGCAACGTGCAGACCTCGACGCTCGTGCCTACCGACGCAGCCGAGATGACCTTCACCGACCCCGGGCGCTACCTCCTCAAGCCCAACACCTACGCCGGCACCAACTACACCAACGCTGCCGCCACGTCGGGCTACAACTTCGCCCACATGCAGGAGAGCGAGCACTACGCCCTCTTCTGGGATGCACGCTACGGCGACAACCCCACCCGCATACAGTACCCCGGCGACGGAAACGTGGCCAATGCCAACACCGTACTTAATATATGCGAACGCTGCTGGACGACTTACGTGGCCCTCGGTTTCATCGTGCCCGGCAAGTCCACTACCGATAAGTATAAGATCCAGCTCTACATACCTTACCAGAGCGACTGGCGCGCCGACGCCTCCGGCACCGACGGCGTCTCGGGCGGCAAGACGGGCATAGGCCACTTCAACCCTTGGGCGGCAGCAGCGCGCGGAGGTCACACCGTGGCACATGAGGTGGGCCACACCTTCCAGTACCTCGTATCGGCCGACCTCGGCGAGCAGCACGGCTACAAATGGGGTTTCAACGGCGACGGCTGGGGCGACTGCGGCTGGTGGGAGAGCTGTGCCGACTGGCAGGCTTACAAGATCTTCCCCGAGCGACAGTTCACCGACGGCGAATACTTCGAGCAGCACCTCAACGCCCACCACCTCAATTTCCTCCACGAAGATTGGCGCTATGCCAACTGCTTCATCCAGGACTGGTGGGTGATGAAGCACGGTGCCGACTTCATCGGACGCCTCTGGCGCGAAAGTAAGAAGCCCGAAGACCCTGTGGAGACTTACAAACGTATGCTCGGACTCAATCAGGATCAGTTCTGCGACGAGATGATGGAGGGCTACATGCGCATGGCCACATGGGACATCGACGGCGTGCGCGACCGCGCCAAGCAGCGCATAGGTCAGCACAAGACCTTCCTCACGCAGGTCAGCGGCACTAAGGACACGTGGCAGAGCGACGTCGCACACTGCATACAGAACTACGGCTATGCCATCATAAATATGAACGTGGGCAAGGCCGGCAACACCGTGAGAGCCCATTTCACTGGCCTTACCGATGCCGCAGGCTACAAATACATCTATCCCGAGCGCGCCGGCTGGCGCTATGCCTTCGTGGCCTACACCAGCGCCGGCGAGCGCCTCTACGGCGAGGTGCAGAGCGCCCGTGAGGGCACGGCCGAACTCGTTGTGCCCGAGAAATGCACGCGCCTATTCTTCGTAGTAATGGGAGCGCCCACACAGCATTGGCAGCACCCCTGGGATCGCAACCGCTCCGCCGACTCTTGGGCACAGAACGGCGAGCAATGGCCCTTCCGCGTACGCTTCGAGAACACCAACCTGCTGGGGAAGTGAAAAATGGCAAGCCATTTTGGATAAGGGATTAGGGATTAGAGCCCCGGCGTGGCGACAGAACAGCCTCAAGCATTGTGTTCTGTCGAACCGTCGGGGCTCTCTCATTCGTCTCCATTAGTGAGAATAATTCAGTTAAGCCTTTCAGACCAAAACAAGTTGTTTTACTTCAAAACCCTTTATCATTTTGCCCGAAACCCATAAGGGTTCAGCCCATAACCCTTAGGCCTTTTGCCCGAGACCCTCGTTCGTCCTGTTGTGTCGCCTGATACGCCCGTATGTATCGCCCGATTCGGCCGGTCGTGTAGCCCGATTCGCCCGTATGTATCGCCCGATTCGCCCGTATGTATCGCCCGATACGGCCGGTCGTGTAGCCCGATTCGCCCGTATGTATCGTCCTATACGCCCAGCGTTGTTAGTTACCCTGCGCGTGAGATCCGCCTCGCTTTCGTGAATCATAAGCTGCTCGGTAAGAACAATGTTTATAAGTCATCATTGAGAATCAATCACTTGCAATGTAGGATGAACCCTTTTTTGAAAAACTTTTGAAAAAACAGCCATGAGGAGTCTTCCTTCACTTCCATAAACTCATAACCCAATGCTCTAAACCAAAACTCATTATTCATTCTTCACTTTTCATTTCATCGCCGACGTGACAGCCCTCGTCAACATCATCCTACGCAAGAACTATACCCAAAGCCCTAGCCGCCTTCCGGGAGAGTGGAGGAATGCGAGGGGGCGATAACTGCAACCGCCCTGCTACTCCAGCGTGTGAGTGGCAGGGCGGTTGAATGTAATTCGAAAGGAACCTCTTCGGTCCGAACAGTGGAAGCAAGGCGTTTGTCCAACAATACGTTTCTTCATCGTTGCCACAGGACGATGCGGCCTTCGGCCAGTGAGCGGGGTACGTCGATGAGGCGTTGGTTGGCAGAGCCGCGGAAGAGGAGGTCGGTGGAGCGTTGGGCTTCGATATAGGGCCCATCCACGAGGACATCGACGAGCTCCAGCAGCCGGCGCTGGGCGGGCATGTGGAGGAGTGCCTCGAAAGTGTAGCCCGTGTAGCACCATATATTCTTATTTGTTCGTGCGCGTATGGCTCGGGCCAGCGCCGTAAAGCCTTCGGCCTGCTGCATCGGGTCGCCGCCGGTGAAGGTGACGCCGGGTGCGAAGGGGTCGGCCTCGATGACCTCCATCAGCTCCTCGACGCTCATCTCACGGCCGCCGTCCTGGGCCCACGACTGCGGGTTGTGGCAGCCGGGGCAGTGGTGCGTGCAGCCGGCGCAGTAGATGCTGGTGCGGAAGCCGGGGCCGTCGACGGTGGTGTCGTCCACTACACTTAAAACGTAAAGAGTCGGGTCCAGGCCCAAACCCAGACCCCCTCCCCGCCCCCCCTCAGAGGGGGGGAGTGGAATGTTTTGATGATGGGGGGAATTGTTGGGCATTGGGATGCAGTAGTGTGAAAGGATTATTTGAAATAGTCTTCTATTTGTTGGAGGACGTTATCGATGTCGAAGAGAACTTCTTTGTTGGTGAAACGGAGGATGTGAAAGCCCATGCGTTCAAGCTCTTGAGCTCTAAGCTCATCACGTTCTTGCTGTTCAAGCTCAGCGTGGTAAGCACCATCAACCTCAATGATTAAGCCTTGCTCTCTGGATACGAAGTCGACAATATAATCTCCGATGATGTGTTGGCGTAGGAATCTCACGCCCAGCTGCTTCCTGTCGATTGATTTCCAAAGCTCTTGCTCCGCAAGCGTAGGATTCTTCCTGTTTTCTTGTGCAAAAGCCTTTAGAATTTCATACCTGTCAGGCGAAGCTGTGCGATAGTCCATCTTCTTTAATCTTTGAAGAATTGCTTTAAGCTAGAATACCCTTCTTGAAATGTGACCACTTCCCCCCTTGAGGGGGGACGGGAGGGGGGTCTTGGTCTTCTAATCCCTAAACTCCAGATACTCCGTGTTATGGATGACACGGTCGTTGAGTTCGGCGAGTTTGGCGCGGTTCCAGCGCTCGGTGGTGCCTACGAGGTAGCCGGTGATGCGCTGCAGGCGGTCGAGGTTGGTGCTGTGGCAATGGGGGCACTCCTCGATGTGGTCGGCCGTCTCGTAGCCGCAGTCCATGCAGCGTACGCGGGTGTGGTTGACGCTGCCGTAGCCCATGTCCATTGCGTCCATCATATCTACGATGTTCATGATGGCCTCTGGGTTGTGGGTGGCGTCGCCGTCGATCTCGACGTAGAAGATATGTCCGCCGCGTGTGAGGTTGTGGTAGGGCGCCTCGACCTCAGCCTTGTGGCGTGCCGAGCATTTATAGTAGACGGGCACGTGGTTGGAGTTGGTGTAGTACTCGCGGTCGGTGATGCCGGGGATGCGGCCGAACTCCTTCTGGTCGCCGCGCGTGAAGCGTCCGCTGAGGCCTTCAGCCGGCGTGGCGAGGACGGAGTAGTTGTGCTGGTAGCGCTCGCTGAAGTCGTTGATGCGGTCGCGCATGTAGGTGACAATCTTCAGTCCGAGCTCCTGCGACTTGGCGCTCTCGCCGTGGTGCTTGCCGGTGAGGGCCACGAGACATTCGGCCAGACCGATGAAGCCGATGCCGAGTGTGCCCTGGTTGATGACGCTCTCGATGGTGTCGTTGGGGCCGAGCTTTTCGCAACCGACCCAGAGGCTGTGCATGAGCAGGGGGAACTGCTTGGCGAAGGCCGTCTTCTGGAACTCAAAGCGTTCGTGGAGCTGGCGCGCCGTCAGCTCGAGCAGGTTGTCGAGCTTGGCGAAGAAGGCTGCTATGCGCTGCTCCTCGTCCTTGATGTCCATGCACTCGATGGCCAGCTTGACGATGTTGATGGTGGAGAACGAGAGGTTGCCACGGCCTATGCTGGTGCGCGGTCCGAAGCGGTTCTCGAAGACGCGGGTGCGGCAGCCCATCGTGGCCACCTCGTGGAGGTAGCGCTTGGGGTCGTCGGCGCGCCAGTCGGGGTCTTGGTTGTAGGAGGCGTCGAGGTTGAGGAAGTTGGGGAAGAAGCGGCGTGCCGTGACCTTGCAAGCGAGGCAGTAGAGGTCGTAGTTGGGGTCGGTGGGGAGGTACGAGACGCCGCGCTTCTTCTTCCAGATTTGAATGGGGAAGATGGCGGTGACGCCGGATCCTACGCCCTCGTAGGTGGAGTTGAGGATCTCGCGTATGATGCAGCGTCCTTCGGCGCTCGTGTCCGTGCCATAGTTAATAGAGGAGAATACCACCTGGTTGCCCCCGCGGCTGTGGATGGTGTTCATGTTGTGGATGAACGCCTCCATGGCCTGATGCACGCGGCTGACGGTCTTGTTGATGGCGTGCTGGATGACGCGAGCTTCGCCTTCGAGTCCTTCTAGGGGCTTGGTGATGTAGTCGTCGAGGGCGGCCTCATAGAGGTGGCTGTAGTCGGCTGCGAAAAGCTCTTCGAGCTTCTTCACTTCCTCGACGAAAGTCATGCGCACGTAGGGCGCGAGATAGAAGTCGAAGGCAGGGATGGCTTGTCCGCCGTGCATCTCGTTCTGTGCCGTCTCCATGCTGATGCATGCGAGCACGCTGGCTGTCTCGATGCGCTTGGCCGGGCGGCTCTCGCCGTGGCCTGCCATATATCCGCCCTCGAGGACGTGGTCGAGCGGGTGCTGCACGCACGTCAGCGACTTGGTGGGGTAGTAGTCCTTGTCGTGGATGTGGAGGTAGTTTTTCTGCACGGCTTCGCGGATGTCGTCGCTCAGGAGGTAGTCATCGACGAAGGGCTTGGTTGTCTCGCTGGCGAACTTCATCATCATGCCGGCGGGCGTGTCGGCATTCATGTTGGCGTTCTCGCGTGTGACATCGTTGCTCTTGATGTTGATGATCTCGAGGAACATCTCGCGTGTCTTGGCTTTGCGGGCGATAGAGCGCTGGTTGCGGTACTGGATGTAGATCTTGGCTACGTCCTTGCGGGCGCTCTTCATGAGTTCGAGCTCCACGAGGTCCTGGATTTCCTCGACGGTCATCTGTGCCTTGCCGCGCATGCTGATGCGGTCGGCAATCTGATGGACAAGGTGCTCGTCTTCGCCTTCGTCGGTGCGAAGCATGGCCTTACGGATGGCTGCAACGATCTTCTCTTCGTTGAAGCCCACGATGCGTCCGTCGCGCTTGACTACTGTCTGTATCATAGTTCGTGCGTCGTTTAGCGTTTAGCGTTTAGTGTTTAGCGCTTAGCGTTGAACGTTTAGGGTTTATAGGTTAAAGAATAAGTTAAATCAGATTGGACGGTTCTTCCTACTCCATAAATCGGAAGCCGCTGCAAAGGTATATAGTTTGTCTGAAAGGTGCAAGTAAATTAAAGAATATTTTTAAAAGTTTTCCAAAACTTTTTAAACTACACTTGATAATCAAGCAGATAGCAGAATTAAGTCTGCCGAAAGTTTTCCAAAATGGAAATCTTGCGGTACTTTTGATAGGCGCGAAAGGTTGAATGCGGTGTGCGGTATTTATGCGAAAAAAACTCTATTTTAAGCTCTTATGGAGGGCGGAAGGGAGATAAAAAAGTGGGATGAAAACATTCTTTTCTGTCACTTTTCTTGGTCGTACAGCAAACTTACATTATTTTTGCAGACGGAAAAAGCAAGATAAGTGTTGCAGATAATATTCAAAACTTTAAAGCAGAATACAATTATGATTAAGAAAATCATCTCGTGTGCCGTGGTGGCAGCAGTGCTGACGGCATGCTCAACGGTCAGCATGACCGGTCGCAAGCAGCTGAACCTCGTGTCGGAGTCTGAGATTCTCTCGGCCAGTCTGACAGAGTATCAGAGTTATATGAAGACGGCCAAGGTGTCGACCGACGCCAATGCCACGGCGATCGTCAAGAATGTGGCGCAGCGCATAGCTGCCGCAGCTGAGGCGTACCTCACCGTGACAGGTCAGACGGCCGACCTCCAGAACTACGCCTGGGAGTTCAACCTCACGCAGGACGACAACCTCAACGCTTTCTGTATGCCTGGCGGCAAGATCGTGGTATATTCGGGTATGCTGAAACTCATAGGCAACGGCGCCGACCGCGATGATGAACTGGCCGCCGTGATAGGTCATGAGGTGGGCCACGCCATAGCCAAGCACGGCCAGGAGCGCGCCAGCCAGCAGCTGCTGCAGCAGATGGGCGGCTCGGTGCTCGGAGCTGTCATGGGCGGTGCCAGCGCTCAGACGCAGCAGGCCATTGCCACGGCCTACGGCATGGGCACGCAGTATGGCGCCCTGCTCCCCTTCTCGCGCAAGCATGAGCTGGAGGCTGACTACATAGGTATCGTGCTGGCCACCATAGCCGGCTATGACGCAGACGCTGCCATCACGCTGTGGCAGAAGATGGAGGCCGCAAGCGGCGGTGCCAATCCCGCGCCCTTCATGAGCACCCACCCCAGCAGCACCAAGCGCATCAGTGAGCTGCAGAAGGCTATTCCCAAGGTGAAGGCTGAGTACGGAAATGTCTCGCAGCCGGCAACGACGACAGCCACAAAAACCACTACCAAGAAAGCCGCTACTGCTTCAACAAAGAAGGGCACTGGCTTTAAGATTGGATAGAACAGGTTGGCAAGTTGATACATAGACAAATTAACCCATAGACAGACTCTTGTTGTGGTATGCGACGTTCGTCGCGACACCCGGCTAACAGACTGAATAATTGCAAGTGAATAATATAAGGGCCGTTGTCTTTGATCTCGACGGCACATTACTGAATACGCTTGAGGACCTGGCCAGCGCCACAAACTGGGCTTTGCGCCACAGCGGGCTTCCCGAGCGGACGATAGATGAGGTGCGGCGTTTCGTGGGCAACGGAGTGCGGCGCCTCATTGAGCGTGCAGTGCCTGCCGACACCGATGCGGCACTGTTGGAAAAGGTCTTTGCAGATTTCAAGACTTACTATGTGAGCCACTGTCAGGACCGCACCCGTCTCTACGACGGCATCCCTGAGATGCTTGAGAGGCTGAAAGGCGGTGGCTATAAGATGGCCATCGTGAGCAACAAACTGCAAGCCGGTGTCGACGAGCTCTATGAACTCTACTTCCGTGAGACCATAGATGTGGCCATCGGCGAGCGCGAGGGCGTTCGCCGCAAACCTGCACCAGACATGGTTGTGACGGCCCTGAAGGAGCTGGGTGCGGCAGCCGATGAGGCCATATATGTCGGCGACTCGGATGTCGACCTACAGACGGCCCGCAACAGCGGCCTCGCGTGCATCAGTGTACTCTGGGGCTTCCGCGACCGCGACTTCCTCGTGGAGCACGGCGCAACCTGCATGGTGGAGCGGCCTGCTGAAATAGTGAGTCTGCTTAATCAGCAGGGTGAGGAATAGTCAATCGTAAATCTATAAATCGTAAATAAATAAGGTGTCAATTAGTCTCATAACTGGCGGCCAGCGCTCGGGTAAGAGCATGTATGCGGAAAAGCTGGCTCTCTCGCTTTCGCCGAATCCCGTTTATATGGCCACGGCCCACGTCTGGGACGATGAGTTCCATGAGCGCGTGCTGCGCCACCAACAACGGCGCGGGCCCGAATGGACAAACATCGAGGAGGAGCGCTGGCTCAGCCGCCATGACGTGCGGGGGAGGGTAGTGCTGGTTGACTGCCTGACGCTATGGGCCACCAATTTCTTCTTCGCCGACGGGGCTGAGACAGACGTCGACAGCGCGTTGAATGAGCTGAAGACCGAGTTCGAGCGCTTCACCGCGCAGGACGCCACCTTCATTGTTGTGACCAACGAGATAGGTTCTGGCGGCACACCTGTCAACGACGTCCAGCGCCGCTTCACCGACCTGCTGGGCTGGCTCAACCAATATGTGGCACAAAAGGCCGACGAGGTAGTGCTGATGGTGAGTGGGATTGCGGTGAAGGTAAAGACCCACCCCCAACCCCTCCCGTGAGGGAGGGGAGGTAAGTTACCTTCCAAGAATGGTTGCGAATGAAAACCAATAAAAGATGGAGAAAGGAATAAGTACAAGCGGTCAGATACATTCCACGCTCCCCTCCCTCACGGGAGGGGTAGGGGGTGGGTCTTTACGTGCAAAGATTGACAACCTCAACAAACCCAAGGGTTCGCTGGGGCGGTTGGAGGAACTGGCATATCAGATAGGGATGATACAACAGACGCTCTCGCCCGAGCTTCGGTGTCCGACCCATTTGCTTTTCGGCGCCGACCATGGCATCGAGCATGAGGGCGTCAGCGTGTCGCCCCGCTGTATCACGTGGCAGCAGATGCAGAACTTCACGCGCGGCGGTGGCGGAGTGAATATGTTCTGTCGCCAGCACGGCTTTGACCTGCGCCTCATCGACGTTGGCGTGGACTATGACCTGAGCGACTATCCGCAGATCCTCAACCGCAAGGTAGCGCCCCATGGCACGGCCAACTTCCTCTACGGCCCTGCGATGACCGAAGAACAGTGTGAGCAGGCCCTCGACGTTGGCCGCGAACAAGTAGATGCGGCCTTCGATAGAGGCTGTAATATTATATGTATAGGCGAGATGGGCATTGCCAACACCTCGCCGTCGAGTGTCTGGATGAGTCTGCTGCTCGACCTGCCGCTGGAACAATGCGTAGGTGCCGGCGCCGGGCTCAACGGCGAGGGCGTACACCATAAGCTCGACGTGCTGCGGCGCAGTATCCAGAATAGTCCCTTCCGTAGGCCTTCCGAGGCAGACCATTCCCAGAGACTGCCCGATGTCAATTCTCTGGTGGAGCAGCTGGCAAACGGACCGTCAGTCCTCTCTTACTTCGGTGGCTTCGAGATGGTGGCTGCTGTAGGTGCCATGCTGTGTGCTGCCGAGCGGCGGATGGTGGTCCTTGTGGATGGTTTCATCATGACGGCTTGTGCACTCATGGCCAGCCGTATGGAGCCCTCATTCCTCGATTTCGCCATATTCTGCCATTGCGGAGATGAGAGCGGCCACAAGCTGATGCTCGAGCGTATGGGCGTGAAGCCCTTGCTCAATCTCGGCCTGCGCCTGGGCGAAGGCACCGGAGCCCTCTGTGCCTATCCTATCATCGAGTCTGCCGTCAGGATGATCAATGAGATGGGCAACTTCGACGACAACAAGATTACCAAATACTTTTAGCAATTCAGCATTTATCATTTGCGATTTACAATTCATAATTAACTCTCCTTCCCGCTCTATAAACCCTCAACCATAAACGTTTCGCTCGGCTTTGCCGCTTCGCTCTGCGAAGAACGCTCAACGCTCACCCCTCAACGCTCACCCCTCAACGAACATTCAAATTCAATGTCTTCTCTCTTCGCCTCACTCATCTTCTTCACGCGTCTGCCTTGGTGGCGGCTGTATGATTCGCCAAAGGAAGCCTTTGAGCACGTGGTGGACTACTGGCCCTTAGTGGGTTGGCTCACAGGCGGCACTATGGCCCTCGTTCTCTGGGGCACCACACAGCTGGGTTGTCCGCTGACGGTGGCGGCGCTGTTGGCCATCGCCTCCCGTCTGCTGCTGACAGGCGCCTTGCATGAGGATGGCTTGGCTGATTTCTGCGACGGCTTCGGTGGCGGCACATCGCGCACGCGAACATTAGAAATAATGAAGGACTCCCACATCGGCACCTTTGGCGTGTTGGGCCTGATTCTTTACCTCGCCCTGCTGTGGACAAGCATGCTCACTGTCCCCGTGGCTCTGGTAGTGCTCTTTGACGTGACGGCTAAATGTGCGGCTTCGCTCATCACCGGACAGCTGCCCTATGCACGAACGGCCGCTGCGGCTAAGAACGGCGTCGTTTACGTAGGGCGCTCGTGGCAAAGTTGGTTGCTTCACTCCTTGCGCTGTGCCTTGGCTTTGGCCCTGCCTCTGGCGTTGTGTGTCTATGTTGGGCTGAGCTACGCCGTATATCTTCTGCCCATTCCGTTCGTGGTGGAACTGCTGCTGATGCTGTGGATGCGGCGCCGTCTGGGCGGATATACCGGAGACTGCTGCGGAGCCCTGTTCCTGCTTTCAGAACTGTCGCTCTACCTCGCAGCCCAATTCTTAACCTGAATGCATCTTTCTCCAAGAATATGAACAACCTAAGAACTTACATCCTGCTTGCACTGACCTTAGCGCTGACGACCCATAGTGTAAAGGCCGTCGCTGATGCCTCGCAGCTCATCATCAATGAGATTCAGGTGGCCAATATCGATGGCTTCATCGACCCGTCGTACAACTATGGCGGGTGGTTGGAATTCTATAATCCTACAGATGAGAAGATCAGCTTAGGAAAGCTCTATGTGAGCAACGACCCGTCGAACCTCAAAATGTTTCAGCTGCCAATCACGTCCGGAACGGTGCAGGCGCACGACTTCAGGGCTATCTGGTTCGACCACTACGACACAGGTGATAAATATAGTACTCAGGCCCGCAAGCAAGTCAACTTCAAGCTGGACTACGAGGGAGGCACCATTTACATCAGTGATGCCGACGGCAATCTGCTGCACACGCAGAGCTATCCGCCCGCCATTCAACGTTGCAGCTACGCCCGCACCATCGACGGCGGCAGCGAATGGCGCATGTGCTCTACGCCCACTCCGGCCGAGAGCAACGCCGGCAGTACCTTTGCCGATGTGCAGTTGCCAGCGCCTGTAGTAGATGCTGACGCTTGCTTATTCACTGCTCCTTTCACCGTGCACGTTCAGGTGCCCGAGGGCGCCACGCTCCGCTATACCACCGACGGCAGCACGCCCACCCTGACGAATGGCTCGGTGAGTGCCGACGGCCTCTTCAACGTCGGCGGCAGCACCGCCATCTATCGCTTCCGCCTCTTCCGCGACGGCTTTCTGCCGAGCGCCGTCGTCACGCGGTCATATATCTACAAGGATCGTGAGTACTACCTGCCTATCGTTTCAGTAGTCACCGACGACAAGAACCTCTTCGACGACAGAATAGGCGCTTACACCGTCGGGACCAACGGCATCACGGGCAATGGAGTGAGTTATGCTACGAACAAAAACCGCAGTTGGGAGCGTCCTGTCAACTTTGAATACCTCGTGCCCGAGGACGACGGAGGCTCGTTCCTCATGGCTCTCTCGCAGGAGTGCGATTTCGAGGTCATGGGCGGCTGGAGCCGCAACCTCTATGCGCCCAATGCGTCGTTCCGTCTAAAGGGCGGCAAGTACTATCTGGGCCAGAATTTCTTGCCCTATCCTTTCTTCAAAGGCAAACCCTACACCAAGACCAAGACCCTGACGGTGCGCAACGGCGGCAACGACGGCTACGCCCGCATCAAGGACGCCGCCATTCATCAGATCATTCTGCGCAGCGGCTTCTACCTCGATTGCCAGGAGACTCAGCCGGCCCATGTGTTCATCAACGGTAAGTTCTATTTCACTTTCAACCTGCGCGAGGCCAATAACAAGAACCATGGATACAGCAACTATGGTATCGACAACGATGAGATGGACCAGTTTGAGATCAACAGTGTTGATGGCTACTTACAGAAGGTGGGCGACGACAAGGCCTTCAAGCAATGGATGACGTTGGCCGGTCAGCTCGCAAGCAACCCTGATGACGACGGCATCTATGAGCAAATATGCCAGCTCGTAGATATTGACGAATATTGTAATTATATGGCTGCGGAGTGTTACGTCGGATGTTCCGACTGGCTTACCAACAGCAACAACGTCAAGGGCTACCGCTCGTGGGCCGACGGCAAGTTCCATCTTGTTTTTATGGATCTTGATGCCGGCTTTAGCAACACCAATATGCTGGGCAGTCTAGCCGGCAAACTCTCGGATTCGCGCTACAGCACCGGCCGCAACTTCCTCATTGATATTTTCTTGAAAATGATGAAGTATCCGCCTTTCCGCAAGCGCTTCATCGATGCTTTCTGCCTCGTCGACGGCAGCGTCTTCGAAGATCAGCGGTCGGCAGAGATAATCAACGGCATGCGCGACCTCACGGCCGAGGCGTTAGCCTTCGAAGGCCGTTCCGACGACCTCTATGCCTCGGCGGCCGACCTCCTCTACCGCATTACCAGCTATAGGACTTCACGAATGAATAATTTCCGCAGCTACCTAGGTCTGGACGGTGGCTTAAATGTGGAACTGAGCAGTAATGTCGCTGGGGCGTCGATTCTGGCCAACGGACAAGAGGTGCCCACGGGCCGCTTCAAAGGCACCCTTTATGCGCCTATGACGCTCAAGGCTCAAGGTGCGGCGGGCTATAGGTTTGCCGGCTGGCGCCTGCGAGTTGGCAATGGCGAGTACCTTTCTACCCCCCTAATCAGCCTCTCCGACACTTGGGACTACTACGACAAAGGAGCTGTCAACAGCAAGTACTGGGTTGCTGTGGCTTACACCACCACCGGTTGGTCGTCGGGGAAGGCGCCTTTCGGCTATGGCGAGATAGGCGTCAACGGCTCGCGCGACTACAACACAACACTCGACTATGGCGGCGATGCCAGCAATAAGCGGCCTACGTATTATTTCCGCAAGTCGTTCCAGCTTGCTGAGGCTCCTGCGGCCGACGATGTGTTTGAACTGACGGCCTACGTCGACGACGGCTGCGTCATCTATGTCAATGGTCGCGAGGCAGGGCGCTATCTCATGGCTGAGGGCGCGGTGAGCTATGATCAGTACGCCACCTCGTATGCAGGCTCCACTGCCGGGCGCTATTCTATCGTCATCGACAATACCATGCTCCAGAAGGGGCGCAACGTCATCTCGGTAGAGGTGCACAACACCAGTGGCAGCTCTTCGGACATCTATTGGGCGGCCGAGCTGACTCATAGCACCAGGGCCGAAGATCCTGTCGTGGCGACGACTGAAGAGCTGGACCTCAGCACCCTCGCCGATTTCACCTCGGGCCGTCTCACCGCCACTTACGAGCCGCTGCCCGACGCTGACCTGCTGGCAAATATAGCCACACCCCTGAAGCTGAACGAAGTCAGTGCCGGCAACTCGGTGTTCGTTAATGATCATTTCAAGAAGAACGATTGGCTCGAGATCTATAACCCTACTGACACCGAACTGGACGTGGCAGGCCTTTACGTCTCCGACAACCTCAATAATCCCTTTAAATATCAGATCCCGACATCCTCGGCAATCAACACTCGCGTGGCGCCCCACGGCCATCTGGTCGTCTGGGCCGACGGCCTCGAGCCTACCACCCAGCTCCACGCTCCTTTCAAACTCAGCAACGTGGACGGTGAGAGCGCCTGCATAATCTCGTCGGACGACTTCGTGCATAACAACGCCTCTTTCTTTGATGCTCATCCTGCGCTCACGGAGTTTGCCGATGCCATTACCTACCCGTCGCACGACGGCGATGAGTCGTTGGGCCGCTACCCTGATGGCAGCAATGAGATCTACCGTTTTGTGCTCCCCACAATAGAGCGTGCCAATGCCCGTCTGACGGCCGACAGCTACGTCGGCCCCGACGAAGGCATCATGGACAATAGCGGTTCGCAGCTCAACCTCGAGCTCGTCGAGGGTTGGAACTGGGCGTCGCACCCCTTTGCCAAGGCTTTGCCTGTCAGCCGTTTCAACCGCTATGCCGACGTCGTTCGGGGTCGCTCGGAGGAGGCCACTTACAGCCCCTCGGCTGCAGCCTTCATCGGTTCGCTGCGTGCGCTGTTGCCTAACCAGCTTTATAAGATTGAGATGAGCGAGGCCCGCAGTTATGCCCTCGATGGCCTCACCCTCTCTACGCCCACCACCCTGTCTGTGGAGAAAGGCTGGAACTGGATTGGCTTCCCTTCGTTCGATGCGCAGCCGCTGACAAAGGCCTTCGACAGCGCAGCCCTTCAGGATGGTGATGCCATCATCGGGCAGGCCGGCTTCGCCGTCTATAGCGCTGCCGACGGATGGGTTGGCACTCTCAGCTCGCTCATGCCAGGCGCAGGTTATATGTTCAAGTCGGGCAGCAAAAAGAAAATTGGCGTAGCCACAGTGCGCAACGGCGTTCGTCTTCGTCGCCCCAAGCAGACACAGAGTGTCCAGGGCTTTGACCTCAATCCCTATGCCTATCCTGATGTCATGGGTGTCATCGCTTCGTTGCAGGTCGATGATCAGCCTGTGTCAGCAGAAGAGTTCACTGTCGTAGCCTATACAGACGGCGTGTGCCGTGGCGTAAGTGAGTGTGTCGACGGGCGTGTCTTTATGACGCTCTATGGCATCGCTGGTGAGGCGATGACCCTTCGTGCCGTTGATGAGCAGGGCGAGGAACATCCGATCACGGAGGAGGTGACGCTCGCTTCCGACCTGAAGGGTACGCGTGAGCGACCCGTCGTCTGGCATATTGGGCCTGCCGGCAATGTCGGCATCGGTGCGCCTGCCATTGCAACTACGTCAGTCGTTCCGATAGGCTACTATAGCCTTAGTGGTACTTATATGGGCGCCAGTGATTCGCACCTCCGTCCTGGTTTCTATATTCAGCGTCTCTCCGACGGCAGTGCCCGCAAGATGTTCCTGCGTAAGTGAGCACCGGTTGACAGAAATAGAAAAAGAGCACCTTCGTGGGTGCTCTTTTTTTGTTGCGGAGAGAGAGGGATTCACGCTCGGCATCCCGAAGGGTGACGCTTTCGCGCAGACGAAAGAACGCCGGGGTGCAGAAGCCCACCCAGACGCAAAGAAGGAAGCCTTGTGGCTTCCTTCTGACGCGGAGAGAGAGGGATTCAAACCCCCGGAACGGACGAGCCGTTCACCGGATTTCGAGTCCGGCCCAATCGGTCACTCTGGCATCTCTCCTCTAAGGCTTCCTTTTACGAAAGCGGTTGCAAAGGTAAGTAAATAAATGAAAAGAGAGAAATGAAAAGAGAAAAATTTTCTTTCTGCACCACTTTTTTCATTCTTAAGCCCCTCTTTCCCTGACTTTTTGTGGCTAAACCTGCACTTTGCAACCGAGTTGCAGGCAGAAAGGTGTACCTTTGCAGCGTCAAACTAAAAAAGTAAATCCAAAATAATATGCTACTCGAACTACTAGAACACTATTGGGACGCCCTCGTGATGATGACAGCCGAGATGGCTCCCTATCTCCTGCTCGGTTTCTTCATAGCAGGAATTCTGCGCACGTTTGTGCCTCGAACAGTCTATTCTAAACACCTTGCACCGCGCAACATGAAAAGCGTTGTCAAAGCCGCCGCCATCGGTGTGCCCTTGCCGTTGTGCTCATGCGGTGTGATTCCTACGGCTGTGGGTCTGCGCAAGGAAGGCGCGAGCCATGGCGCGTGCACCAGTTTTCTCATTGCAACGCCTCAGACGGGTGTCGACTCCATTGCTGCCACCTACTCGTTGATGGGTCTGCCCTTCGCCATCGTGCGTCCCATTGCAGCCCTCTTCACGGCTATGTTCGGCGGATGGTTAGTAAATAAGTATGCGCGCGAAGATGAAAAGCTCTCTGCCGCAGCAGCAGAGGCAGGCGAGCACGACCATTGCGGCTGCGGCCATGACCATGACGGTCACGAGCATTGCGGCTGCGGCCACGAGCATGACGGTCACGACCATTGCGGCTGCGCTCACGAGCATGAGCGTCCTGCCACTTTCTGGGACAAGCTGAAAGGAGCTCTCGACTATGCCTTTGTGGATATGATGCAGGACGTAGGCAAATGGCTCGTCATTGGCTTGCTCATTGCAGCGCTCATCACTGTGGCCGTGCCCAATGAGTGGCTTGCCGCCCTGCACGACTACAAGCTGCTTAACATGCTGATCGTCCTGGCCGTAGCTATACCTATGTACGTCTGTGCCACGGGGAGCATTCCTATTGCCGTGTCGCTGATGGCCAAGGGTCTGACGCCCGGCGCAGCCTTGGTGCTACTGATGGCCGGACCGGCCGTCAATTCGGCTTCGATGCTCGTAATCGGCAAGGTGTTTGGGCGCCGCACGCTGTGGCTCTACATCCTTTCGATCGTTATCGGAGCTATTCTCTTTGGCTTAGGCGTCGACTATCTCTTGCCGCAGGACTGGTTTGCCGTGCATAGTGGAATTGCGGTGTCGGCTGACCATTGCGCCCACTGTCTCTCCGTGATGGACTGGGTTTGGATAGCCTTGCTCGTGCTCCTTCTCTTGAATGCCTTCTGGCAGATGCATCGCGGTCACACCTGCTCTTGCGGCCACGACCATGGTAGTCACGACCATGACTCTCACCACGGCCACGACGCCGACTCTTGCTCTTGCGACCACGATCCCGACTCTTGCTCCTGCGACCACGACCATCCCGACCATGAGTCTTCAGCTATCCAAGCTGCTGAGCACGTCCGTCGCTATCGCGTCTCGGGCATGAGCTGCAACCATTGCCGCGCCAATGTAGAGCGGGCCATCCTCAAGGTCGAGGGCGTAGAGAAAGTGACGGTGGACCTGGCTTCCGGTGAGGCCGTCGTCGAAGGCGAGCATGACAGCGCCGCACTCATTGCCAGCGTAGCGGCCTATGGTTATGAGGCAAGCCTGAGAGAAGAGTGTTAAAGGGAGCTCTGCCCGCTTCGCTCAATGAAGATCTTCCCTTTACCTTCCCTTTAACTCCCCTTTTAATACCGAGCCCTACGCCTTCGGGTGTAGGGCTATTTTCGTCTATTTTATCTGCCAGACGAAAAAACTTTCCTTTTTCGTGGCTCTGCTATGAACTTTTGTTTATCTTTGTGCCGCAAATCATTAAAAATACCTATCGATGAATAAACTCGTGTTCAGCTTGTTGCTCATGGCAGCAACGCCGGTCCTCGCGCAGGACTACAAGACAATAGTAGCCACGGAAGCCGTGCGCGTAAGCGCTCCCGTGGGCACCGTGCCCCGCCTGCCTTACCGCCTGTGGGTGACTTACTCCGACGGCAGCAAGGAATACCGCCAGGTGAAGTGGCAGAACGCTGCGCCCGCTGCCGAACAGTCGCAGATGGGCCGTGCTGCGGGCGAGAGCTATGGCATCAAGGGTTATGTCTTGGGCGATAACACCACGACGCAGGGCCTGCCCGTTGAAGCTCACGTCACAGTCGTCGGCAGCGGTTATTCTACGCCTTCCAACGTCCCCGTGGCACAGCCCTTGCCGCTGAACAAAGTCAGTATCGACGGCAACAACCGTCTCACTCACAACCGCGACCTCGATATCGACCAGCTGCTCTCGCTCGATGTGAAGCAGCAGCTCTATAACTATCGCGACACCTACGGTCTGCCCACCGACGGCTATCCCGAGGCCGACGGCTGGGACTCGCCTACGACGAAGCTCAAGGGCCATGGCAGCGGCCACTACATGAGCGCTATGGCTATGGCCTATGCCTCGTGTCCCGATGCCGACAAACGTGCGCGGCTGAAGGAGAACCTGCGCACGATGGTCGATGAGCTGCGGGCTTGTCAGGAGCGCACGTTCGTGTTTGATGAGGCTCTCGGGCGCTACCGCGAGGCTCGCGACCTGGCCCCCGAGGCCGAGCTGCGCGAGCTCAAAGGCACATGGGCCGATTTCGACGCGTATAAGAAAGACTTTGCCCACTACGGCTATGGCTACCTCAACGCCATCCCGGCCCAGCATTGTGTGCTCATAGAGATGTACCGCGCCTACAACAACGAGCAATGGGTGTGGGCGCCCTATTATAGCGTCCACAAGCAGTTGGCCGGCCTCATCGACATAGCCACCTACGTCGACGACCGCGCCATTGCCGACAAGGCTCTGCTCATAGCCAAGGATATGGGCCTGTGGGTGTGGAACCGTCTGTCGCATCGCACCTTCGTGCAGTCCGAGGGCACACAGGCCGAGCGCCGCTCACGCCCTGGCAACCGCTATGAGATGTGGAATATGTACATCGCCGGCGAGGTAGGCGGTATGGCCGAGTCACTGGCGCGCCTCTCTCAGATGACTAAGGACAAGACCGAGAGCCAGCGCTTGCTGGAGGCTGCCACCTTCTTCGACAGTCCCGCCTTCTTCGACCCCCTCTCGAAGAACTCCGATGCCATTCGCACGCGCCATGCCAACCAGCATATTCCCATGGTGACGGGTGCGCTGCAGGCTTTCCGCGCGGGCGCGGGCGACTACTATTATAATGTGGCAGAGAATTTCTGGACGATGATTCAGGGCCGCTATCGTTATGCCATGGGCGGCGTGGGCAACGGTGAGATGTTCCGCCAGCCTTACACCCAGATTCTCTCGATGTGCACCAATGTCGGCACCGACTGGCGCGACCGCTCGACCTACCCCGAGCCTACGCTCAACGAGACCTGCTGCGCCTACAACCTGGCCAAGCTCACCAAGGACCTCAACTGCTACCACCCCGACGATGCGCGGTATATGGACTACTACGAGCGCGTGCTCTACAATCAGATCATAGGTTCGCTCAACCCGCGGCACTACGCCGTGCTCTATCAGTATGCCGTAGGCCTCGATGCCTCAAAGCCCTGGGGCAACGAGACTCCGCAGTCGACCTGCTGCGGAGGCACGGGCGTGGAGAACCACGTGAAATACCAGGAAGCAGCCTATTTCGTGGGCGCCGACACTATTTGGGTGGCCCTTTATATGCCATCGACGGCACAGTGGGACGAGCGCGGCGTGGTAGTGCGCCAGGAATGTGAATGGCCGGCAGAGGCTTCGGCCATAACCTTCCCTGAGTGCGACAAGCCGATCGTGGTGAAGCTGCGCACGCCCTATTGGGCCACGGAAGGCTTCGACGTGCGCGTCAACGGCCAAAGCGTGTCGGCCCGCTACCAGCCCGGCTCCTATGTCACCCTGCCGCCGCGCCGCTGGAAGGCTACCGACCGCATCGATGTAGTGATGCCTTTCACGCCCCATATAGATTTCGGTCCCGACAAAATGGAGGTGGCCGCCACGGGCAAGAACGAGCCGCGCACCCGCTTCGAACCCGCTTGGTGCGGAGCCGTGATGAACGGTCCTCTCGTCCTTGCAGCTCAAGGCGTCAAGACGTGGGACGAAGCCACGGTAAGAATGACGCGCTCGGCCCGAAGGGGCGCTCCATACTTGGAGAATGACGAATTACAAATGACGAATGAAGGAGCGCGATTGACGAATGGCGGATTGCAAACGGCAGATGGCAAGTCGCGTGCCCTCGTGCCCGACTACGATGCCGACCGCCACTGCACTCACTATTTCCGCTTCCTAATGCCCGGCGAGCCTGCGCCTGCATTGGCCGAGGCGTCAGCTGCGGGTGAGGGCGTCGATGACAGCCGCCTGCGCGAAGCCATGGCCTTGGCTCGCAGCCGCCGCGATGCTCAGAACGCCTGGAACGCCCTCGAAGTGAAGGTGCCGGAGTACGCTCCCTGGGCTCCGCACGGCTATGCCCGCCTTATGGAGCAGTTCGACCGTGCCCGTGCCCTCTACGACGATGCTGAGCGTAGCCACTCGCAGACGGCCATAGACCAGATGGCCACCGACCTCAACGCAGCAATCGCTACCATGCGCCCCGGCAACCTGCCCGAGCTCGAGGACCTCGATGAGCTGTTGCCGCTGCTGGCCCGTGGGCGCGAGGTGAAGCAGCCGTCGGCCAAGCTGCGCGAGGCCGTGGACTATGCCGAGATGGTGGTGAAATACGTCAGCGACGGCTCCGGCACCGCCGACATGATTGCCCGTGCCACACGCCAACTGAGTGAGGCGCTACGCTGAAGACGTCAACACCGTCCTCTTTTGTATAGGAACTAGAGTGCGAACATCTTAACTTCTTACCTCATGCAATTTAGGTGGTATCATAAAAAATCCCTGCAACTGACCGCGTCAGTTGCAGGGATTCTTGTTTTCGGAACAGTCGGTTTATCCGCATTTCCCAGGGCCTTGTCGGCACATGGTCGAGTGGCGCCTGCTGCATTCTTAGAGGCTATGGGCAAAAGAGCCAAGGGCTATTGACGGAAGGGCCAAGTGCTCTGAGGTAAAACAACTTGTTTTACTTCTACACGACCGGTCAACTTTGGTGATACGACCGGTCGCATTTGACGATTCATCCGGTCGTATTTGACGATTCATCCGGTCGCATTTGGCGATTTATCCGGTCGTATTTGACGATTCATCCGGTCGCATTTGGCGATTCATCAGTTTGAATCGCTCGGCACGTCCGCCCGTTGTCTCGGCACGTCTGCTCACATCATTCGATGCTTGCGCTCGCCTCTTACGATGCTTGCGGAAAGGCTCTATTTCAGCACGCCGAGTTCCTTGCCGACCTTCTCGAAGGCGGCGATGCACTTGTCGAGCTGTTCGCGGTTGTGACCGGCGCTGATCTGTACACGGATGCGGGCCTGGCCTTTCGGCACGACGGGGTAGTAGAAACCGGTGACGTAGATGCCTTCGTCCTGCAGGCGGGCTGCGAAGCGCTGCGATAGCGGCGCATCGTAGAGCATGACGGCGCAGATGGCGCTCTGTGTGGGTTTGATGTCAAAGCCACTGGCCATCATTCGGTCGCGGAAGTAGTTGACGTTCTCCACGAGGCGGTCGTGCAGTTCGTTGCTCTCATCGAGCATCTTGAACACTTCGAGCGAGGCGCCGATGATGCCTGGGGCGAGCGAGTTGGAGAAGAGGTAGGGGCGCGAGCGCTGGCGCAACAGGTCGATGATCTCCTTGCGGCCGGTGGTGAAGCCACCCATAGCACCGCCGAAGGCCTTGCCGAGCGTGCCGGTGTAGATGTCGACGCGCCCGTAGGTCTGGAAGAACTCGCTTACGCCGCGGCCTGTGGGGCCTACAACGCCTGCGGAGTGACTCTCGTCCACCATCACCATGGCATCGTATTTCTCGGCCAGGTCGCAGATCTTGTCCATAGGCGCTACGTTGCCGTCCATCGAGAAGACGCCGTCGGTGACGATGATGCGGAAGCGCTGCTCCTGGGCTGCCACGAGCTGGCGCTCCAGATCTTCCATGTCGGCATTGGCATAACGGTAGCGCTTAGCCTTGCACAGGCGCACGCCGTCGATGATGCTGGCGTGGTTGAGGGCGTCGGAGATGATGGCGTCCTCCTCGGTCAGCAGTGGTTCGAAGACGCCACCGTTGGCGTCGAAGCAGGCGGCGTAGAGGATGGTGTCCTCAGTCTTGAAGAATCGGCTGATGGCGGCTTCCAGCTCTTTGTGGATGTCCTGCGTGCCGCAGATGAAGCGGACGCTCGACATGCCGTAGCCGCGGCGGTCCATCATTCGTTTGGCGCCCTCGATGAGGCGCGGATGGTTGCTCAGTCCCAGGTAGTTGTTGGCACAGAAATTGAGCACTTCCTTGCCGGCTACCTCGATGGCGGCAGCCTGCGGGCTGCAGATGAGGCGCTCCTCCTTGTAGAGGCCGGCCTCGCGGATCTCCTTCAGCGTCTGCTGAAGATGTTCTTGAATTTTACCGTACATTTTTCTTTACACGCGCGCGTGACGCGATACTTTTTTAATGATTTACGTTAAGTTTATGGTTTTCGTGTGGCAAAGATAGCTTATTTTGCCAAGTCGAGATACAAAGGAGCAAAGATTTTTCGATTATTTAGAATTATATAGCAAAAAAAGTGCCTTTTTGTAAGGAACAGAACGCAACTTTTCATTATCTTTGTGGCCGAAAGCTTACAAAAGTGGCCTGTTTCGATAAAACTAACTACAAAAAATCATAATTCTTAAAGCAACAAATGAAGAAAATCCTTGTTATCGGCTCCACAGGGCAGATAGGCTCTGAGCTGACCGCTGAACTCCGTGCGCGCTATGGTGGCGACAATGTTGTAGCAGGCTATATCCTGGGCGCAGAGCCTAAGGGCGAACTGGCCGCCGGCGGCCCGTCGGCCGTGGCCGACGTCACCAACGGCGAACAGCTGGCAGCCATAGTGAAAGAACACAACATCGACGCCATCTACAATCTGGCGGCCTTGCTCAGCGTCGTTGCCGAGCAGAAACCGCGCCTGGCATGGAAGATCGGCATCGACGGCCTGTGGAATGTGCTCGAAGTGGCACGTGAGAATAATTGCGCCGTGTTTACGCCCTCAAGTATAGGCTCTTTCGGCCCCAACACGCCGCACGAGCTGACGCCGCAGGATACTATTCAGCGCCCGCGCACCATCTACGGCGTGTCGAAAGTCACGACAGAGCTGCTCTCTGACTACTACCACACTAAGTATGGCGTGGACACGCGCTCGGTGCGATTTCCGGGCCTTATCAGCTACGTCACGCCTCCGGGCGGCGGCACCACGGACTATGCAGTTGACATCTTCTACGCTGCCGTGCGTGGCGAGAAATTCATCTGCCCCATCGCCGAAGGCACGCGAATGGACATGATGTACATGCCCGATGCCCTGCGCGCAGCCATCGAGCTCATGGAGGCCGACCCCGCCAAACTCATCCACCGCAATGGCTTCAACGTCACGGCCATGAGCTTCCCGCCCGAGAAGATCTATGCCGAGATCAAGAAGCGAGTTCCCGATTTCGAGATTGAATACCAGGTTGACCCGCTCAAGCAAGCTATTGCCGAGAGCTGGCCTGACAGCCTCGACGACACCGCCGCCCGCGAGGAATGGGGCTGGCGCCCCAACTTCGGCATCGGTGCCATGACCCGCGACATGCTCGAAAAGCTCAGCGCTAAGCTTCTCAACAAGTAAATTCTCCGTACCCTCCTGCCTGCAATGGGCAGGGGGGACTTTTAGTTCAAATAACTTACCTGCCTATATGAAAAATCTACTCAAACCAACTGCGATGCTCAAGGCCGTGCTGTTACTGACGCTTTCGACCGTAGCACCCGCATCAGCGCTGGCATCCGAGCAGACGCAACTCTCGCGGCCCGCCGACGACCGCACCACGGTGAGCGGCGTCGTGGTCGATGAATTCAACGAGCCGCTCATCGGCGCCACCGTGAAGGTGAAAGGCACCACCGAAGGCATGCTTACCGACATCGACGGGCGCTTCGCCATCACGACAGCGACCAAGAGCCCCGTGATCATAGTTTCCTACATGGGTTATGACGCGCAGGAAATAGCCACCGGCGGCCGCACCGCTATCCGCGTGAAGATGGTGCCGGCCGATGCCCACAACATCCAGGAAGTGGTGGTCACGGCAATGGGAATTCTCCGCAAGGAGAAATCTCTGACCTACGCGACTCAACAAGTGAAGGCCGACGACCTCATGCGCGTGCAGGAGTCTAATGTTGCCAACTCGCTCGAGGGCAAGGTGGCCGGTGTCACCGTGACGCCCAGTGCGGGCGGTGCGGGCGGCGCCTCGAAGATCGTGCTGCGCGGTGCCAAGTCGATTATCGGTGACTCGTCGCCCCTGATTGTCATCGACGGTATCCCGATGACCAACGACATCCGTAACCAGACCAACAACTCTCAGAACATGACCGAGTACGTCTCGGCCGAAGGAGGCGACGCCCTCTCTATGATCAACCCCGACGATATCGAAAGCATCAACGTGCTCAAGGGCGCCAACGCCGCAGCCCTCTACGGCTCGCGCGCTGCCAACGGTGTTCTGATGATCACGACCAAGAAGGGCAAGAGCGGCAAGCTGGCCGTGACGTACACCGGCAACGTCACATTCGACGTGCCCTTGACGACGCCCAAGATCCAGAACCGCTACGGAGCGGCCGTCGACCCGCAGGGCTACCTCGGCGAAGCCAACGGCTGGGGCGGTCTCATCAGCGAATCGCCGACGTCGGCCCTCTCGCGCGCCACGGAGAAAATCCCGTATGAGCGCTCTATTCATCTGCGCAACAGCGGCAACGACGACGTGGCCGACTTCTACCGCACGGGCGTAACGACGAACAACTCCGTCTCGGTCTCAGGCGGCACAGAGAAGGTGCAGAGCTACGTCTCTGTGGCCAACACCCACGCCCTCGGTCTCATCGAGACGAACAACTACAACCGCAACACCATCGCCTTCCGACAGACCTATACGCTCTGGGACCGCTTGACGCTAAACGCCTCATTAAACTATGCGCAGACGCGCACGCGAAACCGCATCGGCGGCGGCACCGTAGGCAACCCCATCTACCACCTCTACACCGCGCCGCGCAATATCGACATGGGCTACTACCGCGACAACTATGCCATCGACGAAGCCTCTTGGCTCTCCGACGAGCAAGGCCATTACGTGCAGTCCGAGACGGGCTATATCCGGCAGAACGACCGCGCCGAGCTCACAGGCCCAATGATGAACTATGCCTACATGGACGCGCGCCAGAACAACCCCTACTGGCTGCTCAAGCAGAACCGGGGCATCAACAAGGAGGACCGCGTCTACGGCAGCTTCCAGGGCAATCTCGAAATCTGGGACGGCCTCTCGGCACAGGCCCGCTTCAATTTCGACTACGATAAGTACCAGGAGCAGAGCGTGCGCTACGCCACAACCTTCTCGCCCGCCTCTATGTATGACTACGGAACCTACAACAAGCGTCGCGACAACAAGACGGAGCTCTACGTCGACTACATGCTCAACTACAACAAGACATTCGCCGACACCTGGAGTGTGAGCGCAAACGTAGGCTGGACAGGTCATACGATGAAGAACGAATACTACGGCACCTACATCGCCAATGCCACTTACGTCGACCCGCTCAACCAACAGCTCAACACCGCCGTCAACCGCTTCGACACCACCTCGGGCAGTTCGGGCGTGACATCTGAAAGCAAGAGCAACAACTGGGACCGCGCTTGGCTCGCCACGGCACAGCTCGGATGGCGCGAGCGCATCTACGTCGATGCCTCGTGGCGACGCGACCAGTACCGCGTGTTCCGACAGTTCCCCGACAAGCCGCAGGCCTACAACTACTTCGGCTTCGGCGCCAACGCCCTGCTGAGCGACCTCATACGCCTGCCGGAGTGGTGGTCGTATGCCAAATACCGCATCTCATATTCACAGGTCGGTAACGCCATTCCGCCGCGCCTCTACTATGCCGTGGGCGGCAACAACCGCACGGGAGCCCTCGGAGCGTCGTCGTCGCTGCTCAAGAACGTGAAGCCCGAGGAGACGCATTCCTTCGAGACAGGTCTCGAGATGCTCTTCCTGGACAACCTCCTGAGCTTCGACGTCACCTACTACAACAGCACCATCAACGACCTCTACATGGGCATCGGCAACACCGCCGGCATCACCGTGTGGGACAACGTCGCCTCGCTGCGCAACCAGGGCGTGGAGGCCACGCTGGGCTACAACTTCCGCTTCGGCAGCAACGTGCGCTGGCGCACAGCCGTCAACTTCTCGTACAACAAGAACAAGATCCTGAGCGTAGGCACCGACGACCTCGGGCGCAAGAACCGCGTCTACACCGACGTCGCCGGCGTGCGCGTACGCTACACCGAGGGCGACTCCTTCGGCGATATGTTCGTGCGCGATATCCGCCACAACGATGACGGCACAATCTTCCTCTCGTCCAACGGCAACATCATGAAGCAGGGCCTCTACACCAAGTACATCGGCAATATGAACTCGCCCTATCAGCTCGGATGGTCGAACACCATCAACTGGCGCAACCTGCAGCTCTCGTTCCTCATCAACGGGCGCATAGGCGGAAAGGTAATCTCGATCACCGAGGCCTTCCTCGACGAGATGGGCCTCTCCGAGCGCACGGCCGACGCCCGCGACTACGCCGTCGCCCACGACCTCTACACCGCCGACGGCCTGCCCGCCATGTACCTGCCCGACGGCAGCGGTAACGTCATCGGCGTGAAAAACTACTACCAGGTCATGGGCGCGCGCGGGAGCCAGTACTCGCCGCTCTACGTCTACGACGCCACCAACTTCCGCCTGCGCGAGCTCTCACTGGCCTACACCTTCAAGGACGTCTTCGGAGAGAACAAGGACATCAACCTCTCGTTCATCGCCCGCAACCTCTTCTTCATCTATAAGGATGCGCCCGTCGACCCCGACGTCTCGCTCTCTACTGGCAACGGCCTGGGCGGCTTCGAGCTCTTCAACACGCCCTCTACGCGCTCCTTCGGTTTCAACGTGAAACTCAACTTCTGACAATTTCACATTCTTCTTTCATAATATGTCACTCTCAAAATATATCAAACTCAGTCGTGTGTGTTGCTGTATCACAGCAACCCTCACCCTCTCCCTCCTCACCTCCTGCCTCGACTTCGACTCGCCTCTCGACACGCTCACCGTAGATCAGGAAGTCGTCGACCCGACTGTGCACGTGGGCAACCCCGGTGAACTCAACTTCGACATCGACATCACCGAAGAAGAGTTCGACAAAGCACTCGCAAGCCTCAACACCTATCTGCGGCAAGCCAAAGGCGGGCAGTATGCCATGCGCGGAGGCAAGAACGGCGACTACCCCGGCGAGCACGCCTACCAGCGGCAGTACTCCCTCGGCCCCGACAACTATGCCCAGTTCACCACCGTGCCGCACTACGACTTCATGTACGGCACGCTGCAGACGAGCTACGACGTCAGCACCGAGTTCAACCCCGGCCCCAACAGTTCCTACCTCATCGTCAAGAACGCCATGGTGCCCCTGCTGAACCACCCCGCCATCGACTCCATCCCCGAGATGAAGGCCATCTACCTGCTGCTCTTCGACCAGGCGTCGCAGGAAATCACCGACATCCACGGCGCCTTCCCCTACGACGACTTCATCCTCAACAAGCAGACATCGCCCTTCACCTACAACGGCGCCGAGCACATCTACAAGACCATCGTAGGCCACCTCGACGACATCGTCAAATGCCTGGCCCACTACGACCTGCGCCCCGACTGGTACAAGACCAAGCTGCAGCGGCTGATGGACGACAACCTCGACGTCTGCCAGAACAAATACTACGGTCGCAAGGGCGTGGCCGAATGGATCCGCTATGCCAACTCGCTTAAGCTCCGCATCGCCATGCACTGCGTGAAGGTGGAGCCGCAGCTGGCGCGCCAGTGGGCTGAAGAGGCCGTGGCCGGCGGAGTCATCGAAGCGCCCGAGCACGAGTTCGGCCTCTACGGCTTCCAGCTCGGCTTCACGCACCCCTACAACATGATATGGATCTCGTGGGGCGACGCGCGCCTGAGCGCATCATTCGAGAGCCTGCTCCTAAGCCTCGACCACCCCTACACCAAAGGCGAATATCCCTTCTTCAAGAAAAACGGAGGAGCCATTGTCAACACCAAGACCGGCGAGGTGCTCGAGCCCGACACGCGCATCGTAGGCCTGCGCGAAGGCATTCACCCGGGCATGGGACAGAGCGCTGCCACCAACCCGATGCTCAACTTCAGCGTCTTCGACGGCGACTACATGGCCCAGGCTCCCCTATATCTGATGAAAATGTCCGAGGTCGACTTCCTGCGCGCCGAGGGCGCCATCCGCGGATGGAACATGGGAGGCTCGGCCCGCGAGTTCTACGAGCGCGGCATACGCTACGCCTATCTCTTCGAGCGCTCCGAATCGTTCTTCCACGAGGACTATGACCTTCTCGTCGACGACTATCTCCAGCGCACCGAAGCCCTGCCCTACACCTACCACGACCCCCTCGGCATGGTAGCCGACGAACCCAGCGTGACGCACATAGGCGTGGCGTGGAACGACGCCGACAGCCCCGAGCTGAAGCTCGAGAAAATCATCACCCAGAAGTACATCGCCGCTTTCCCCGACAGCTACGAAGCATGGACCGATCTGCGCCGCACAGGCTATCCACGTCTCTTCCCCGTGCTCAATGCCGATGAGGGCGACGGCACACTCCGCTACGGCGACATCATCCGCCGCTGCCCATTCCCCGACACCGACGACGCATCCGTAGCCGACATCACCGAGACCGGCCTCGAAGCCCTCGGCGGCGAGGACTACCAGGCCACGCGCATCTGGTGGGATGTCGATGCGCCAAACTTTTAGGAAATTAGATAATTAGGAAATTAGAAATTAGGAAGATGAGAAGTTAACAGCTTGCCGCCTCTCCCCATCTTCAAGTCAATAATCCGTTGAATGTTGCGCGTATTCGCGCGTAGCCTCTAACAATACACAACTATTAGAAGACACCTAAAACCAATCTACCAATTATGAAAAAGTTTCTTTTAACAGCTCTGGCAGTCTTCGCTCTCGGAAGCTTCCAGACCATTCAGGCCCAGGACTACGACCCCTCGGCTTCGCGTGAGCTCTTCGACTTCACGCCCTTCACCGACCGTGGTATCCTCGACCTCTTCTACAACGCCCAGCAAGCCGGGCGCGACGTGCCCACGCAGGCCGAGTTCGAGGCAGCCGGCTTCAACCTGCTCGACATCGAGTTTGCACGCTCCCATGTGCGCCCCCGCGCCCTCATCGACGACCAGGCCAACCAGCTTTTCTCTAACGTCAAGAACACGCGGCGCCTGTGGTTCAACCTGCCCATGGGCACGGCGCGCGGCATAGGCGGCTACCCCGGCACCAACGTGGGCGACGACACCTATTCCATCTGGAACTACACCCACCTCTTCGGCTCGTGGAACCATGGCCTCTTCCAAGCCCCGGGCGCATGGATCGACGCCGCACACCAGAACGGCACCGACATCTTCTCAGGCATCAAGTTCTTCGAGTCGTGGACGCCCGGCAGCGGCGACCAGGCCTGGGGAGACCTCATCACCACGAAGAACGCCGACGGCTCCTTCAAGTACGTCAAGCCCCTCATCAGCGCTCTCATGTTCTTCGGCTCCGACGGCATCAACTACAACTGGGAGGACGGCTCCTACCGCAACGAAGACATCATAGCCTTCCACAAAGCACTCTACAAGGAGGCTGAGGCCCGTGGCTTCAACAACTTCCACATCGGACTCTACACCTCCAACTCCGTGCTCACGGCCTCCAACGCCAACGCCATCTTCGGCAATGCCGACGGCCGCACCGCCGACACCTTCCTCAACTATTCCGGCAACGACTTTATCTCGGCAAACATCATGCGCAGCTCAGAGAACGTTGCCAAGAACGCCATGGGCACCACCGACGGCCTCTATTGCGGCACGTGGATCGTGACCATGAACCGCTCGTGGACCAACCTCAACGGCCGCGACATAGGTGCCGTGCTCTGGGGCGAACACGCCATGAGCCGCTTCTACAGCAACAACACCGGCCGCGACCCCAACGAGTTCCAGACCAACTACCAGAACCTCCTCGAGCGCGCCGTCTCGGGCGGCAAGCGCAACCCCGCCGACCGCCCCGCCATGCGCAACACCGGCAACGAATGGGATTGGAACGGCACCACGCCGCCCCTCTCCGCCTTCGGAGGCTTCGCCACCTACTTCCCCGAGCGCTCCGCCATACAGGGCAAGCTCCCCTTCCACACTTATTTCAACATTGGCCTCGGAGGCGTCTACACCTATAAGGGCAAGCAGACCCACGGCAACTGGTACAACATGTCCACTCAGGACCTCGTGCCCACCTACCGCTGGCTGCAGTACGACGCCGGCACCACCAAGCCCGCTGCCGTCGTCAACCCCGAGTTCACCATCGAGGACGCCTACATGGGAGGCTCCTGCCTGCGACTGACGGGCCTCAAGGACGGCGCTGCCGACCTCGTGCTCTTCCGCACAGCCCTCACCGGCACCACCGGGCAGCCCTATGCCAAAGTCGCTGTGAAGACGCGCCGCGAGGGTGAGACCGCCACCGGCCTCTCGCTCATCGTCAAAGTAGGCGGCGAATGGAAGGAATACCCCGTAGGCGCTACCGCCGGCGACACCTGGGAGGAGAAGACTATAGAGCTCGCAGGCATCAGCTCGGCCGACCAGATCGACTTCGTAGGCCTCCGCGTCAGCGACGTCACGCCCGACTACCTCGTCTTCGTAGGCGAGATCCAGATCAACGACGATGTCAAGATCACCCCCGCCGCCGTCAAGGACCTCGTGGCCGAAGTCAAGGAAGAGACCACCGCCAGCATGAGCGTCAAGCTCAAGTGGGACGTCGACAAAGCCGCCGCCTCGCCCTTCACCCTCTACAACGATGAGGCCGACATCGACCACTTCGAAATCCTCTACAAGAACGGCGAGGAAGGCCGCGCCGCCGTCGTCAGCCACGTACAGGCATGGTCGGCATTTGTAGGCCAGAGGACCCTCGCCGCCGACGAGCAGCCCTACTTCGGCGTCCGCGCCGTCTCCAAGGACCTCAAGACCTACTCCGAGCCCCTGTGGGTGGCCGTAAGCCGCAGCACCAACGTGCCCGAGAAGCTCGTCAACGAGAACGAGCCCGAGTACGGCATCAGCGAGATCAACACCGAAGCCGCAGGCTACCAGACAGCCATACAGACGCGCTACCTCACCCGAGTCACCACCGAGGGTGCCAGCGTAGAGAACATCAACTATACCTCCAACGCACCATGCCCCGTAGCAGACCGCAACTACATCGACGCCACAAAGACTGCCGTCATCAAGGCACGCCAAGGCGACGTCATAACCTTCAACTACGAGTACTTCGATTCAAGCGACGGACTGCAGTGGTGCATCATGAAAGGCTATGCCGACTGGAACGTCAACGGGCAGTTTGAAGGCTCAACCGACGAGCTCATCATAGAGCAAGGCACGGCCAACACCTGCAACAGCGTCCTCAACCAGGAAGAGTACACCTCAACGCCCATGCACGTCAACGGCTACACTAAGAGCCCCCTCGTGCCCTTCACCTTCAAAGTGCCTGACGACGCCGTGCGCGGCACATCGCGCATCCGCATCGTCTTCACCGACGCATGGGCCGCTCACCCCGGACCTGTGGGCCTCACTGCCAAGGGTCTCTCCATCGACTTCGGCATAGAGATCACCGGCGACAACGAGGACCGCTCCGCACCCAAGTCGAGCGTAGACGAGGGCGAGGCTGACGAGCCCGAGAACCTCAACACGAAGCCCGAGCCCGACGCCGTAGTGCGCCTGCGCGCAGCCTCCGACGTCAGCCTCAGGGACGGCCGCCTCGAGTTCGCCAACGTTGAGAAAGCCTGGATCTACACCGCCGACGGCCGCCTCGTACGCTTCGTGAAGAACCCCGCAGCCATGGCCGCAGACTTCCCCGCAGGGGCCTACATCGTGAAGATGCAGGACAAGAACGTCATCCGCTCGCGCAAGGTCACCATCAAGTGACACAACACGCAGCAAAGACCGCGACAATAAACTCCCACCTAAAAAAACCTCCCGAAGGCTCAAGGCCATGGGAGGCTTTTTGTGTGATAGAGGCCAGGGAATGCTGAAAAGATTCACGAGAAGGACAAATAGAGATGAAATATTTTGCGTTGGTTGCCAAGCAGGCTGTCGATTATATTCTGTCGCATGAGGCTGATATGCCAGAGAAAGCCGTCGTCTGGGATTTCATAGGCGGCGAGCCTTTTCTTGAGATAGACCTTATTGATAAGCTATGCGACTATATCAAAATAGAGATGTATCGCAGGAACCATCGTTGGTTTGATAACTATCGTTTCTCTTTCTCTACGAACGGCATTAGCTATCATACAGAAAAGGTTCAGCATTTTATCAAAAAAAACATCACTCATCTGAGCATAGGGATAACAATTGACGGCACGCAACGCAAGCACGACCTCAACCGCATCTGGAAGACGCCGGAGATGGAGCAAGGTATTATGCCCAAGCCCGAAGAAGAGCGTGGGTCGTATGCCGATGTGGTCAAGAACATACCGCTGTGGCTGGAACAGTTCCCAGGTGACGGTACGAAGGTGACCATTAGCTCGGCCGACATCCCCTACATCTGCGAGAGCGTGCTGCACCTCTACAGCTGATTCCGCTCGACGTTCTCCGCCAAGGCATTCGCTATGCCATGATGGAGAACCTCACCATTCAGTTTGTCTACCCCGACTATTCCTTGCCCGAAGCCTACGCCGAGGTCATCAAAAGCATAGACCATGCCAAGATAAAGCCTGTTCTTGAAGGCGCTGACGTATGGGTTACAGACAAACTTTTCGAAGGCAACATATCAGTTCCTGTGGTGCTACGCATGGCTCACCAAGAGCTATTCTCCCAAACAAATGAAGTCGTTGACCTGATAGGGCGCACGCCTCGCCTGAACATTGTTGTCACCGACGTAGAGGCATTCACCGACGCAGACTTTGAAAGCTACAGAGTGTTCTTGTCGAAGATTAATGAGCGGGTCGAGTCATTCGCCTTTCACTTCTTCCCAACGTAGCACACTGCCATTCCTGCGGGCCGGATCGGCGCCGGTATAGTCCATAGAATAAGGGCTGCCGGTGGTTGGCGACTTACCGATGTAGCGGTGGTTGCGCAGCGAAAAGAGCATGAAGTCACGGTTGAGGTAGTCCTGCCAGAGGAACGTTTCGGCTTCGTCGGCTTTGTCGGTGAAGCGTACGTCGCCAGCCAGTCCTTCGCCGTAGACCTTGATGTAGCGTCCGTCGACACACTGAAGCGCAACCTTTCCGTTGCTTTTGTCGATGATGCGGAACTGTGTCCTTGGACTTTTGTCTGCAGCTTGCGTGTCGTAGAGGAGGCCATGCGGGTCGCATACGGCGGGTCGGCCTGTGGCTTTGTTGATGATGCGGAAGGTCTTTCCGTAGGGAATGTTCTGGCTGCGGTCGGCGCAAGGTTCTTCTACGGTAAAGTTGTCGAACTCGGCATAGCCGCCTTGCTTGCCCGTAACGTTGAAAGCAAAGAGAGCATGACGCGAGCCTTGGAACGAGATGAGCTGATAGGAGAGCGGCATCATGCGGCCTATGGTCGTGAAGTTGTGCCCGTCGACGGAGTAAGCATATTGGGCTTGGTCGTTGTCGTAGTCGCCTATCGAACGCAACCATATCTTGCCCTTCGGCAGGCTGAGGCGGACATCCACGGTGTCATTGGTCAGCTGTTCGAAGCAGCGAAGCAGGTATTGTTCGCCTTTCTCTTTACTCTTATTCTCTAAATTTCTAATTTTCTTATTTTCCTTCACAACGCCTACCCACGAACAGGGCACGTTGATGTTGCCTAAACCACAGACATCTCCCTCTTTGAGGCCTTTGGTGCTGAGCTCTACGGTAACGATGCTCTTGGGACCGATGACGCGTTGTGTGAGGGTGTTTCTTGCCCACATGAGCTGTTCAGCTGGCTGAGCGGTTATACGAAGGCGGCCGCCACGGAGGCTCCATTTGCCGTCGTCGGGGTTGTGGTTCCACTGCCAGATGCGGCCCAGCTTGCGGCCATCGAAGTTGTCGCTGCGCTGATAGGGTGCGTGGGCGGTTGAAGATTGCGTTTTTGCCGCATCCTGAGATACGGAAGAAGAGGCTGAGGATGCCGAGGATGCAGCGAGGGCAGCTGATGTTCCAGGCTTAAACCATGTGCGCGGAGCACGGCCGAGGTTGCCTTCGAGGCCCACCATAGGCCAACCGTCCTTCCACGTCATGGGCATGAGACATACGGTGCGGCCAATGCTGTGGAAATCCATCATGAAGAGCGCCCACCAAGAACCGTCGGTAGCCTGTACGATGCCACCCTGATGGGCATTGGTGCAGGCCGTGGCGTCCTTGTCCACCGGTCCGAGGCCGAACTTAGTGCCGTCGGTGCCTATGCGTGGTTGTGTGCCGCGTGGCACTTGAGTGAGCGAAGCTGCATGGTAGCCGTAGGTCTCGTCGGCAGTGATGACGCGTGTCTCATAAGGTCCCCAGATGCTCTTCGAGCGTGAGCAGAGGGTGCGTCCGTTAGGGCGATAGTCGGTGGAGATGAGATAGTAGGTGCCGTCGATCTTGTACATATGATGTCCTTCGCCCACGCCGTTGCCCTCGGGAATGATGACACGTTCGGTACCTTCGACTGGGCCGCTCATATCGGGCTTCAGCTCTGTGCACTTCACGGTGCCGTAGCCATGAATGGCATATACCTTGCCGTCGTCGTCGAAGAGCACGCCGAGGTCGTAGATGTTGCCTTTCATGTTGTGATGTTCCCATGGGCCGTGGATGTCCTTGGCCGTGTAGCACTGCAACCCCTTGCCATTAACGTTCGAGAAGACGTAGAACTGTCCGTTGGCATAGCGTATGCAGGGCGCCCAGATGCCTTGGCCGTAGATTTCTTCGTGGTTCTTCAGCGCGAAGCGATCTTCCGGAAAGTCGAAACGGTCGAAGCAATAGCTGATGTTCTCCCAGTTGACCAAATCCTTGGAATGCAAGATGACGAGGCCTGGCACGGCATGCATCGTTGTGCCGGCAAGATAGTAATCGTCGCCCACACGCAGGATGTCGGGGTCGGAGAACTCGTCGTAGAAGAGCGGATTGGTGAAGGTGCCGTTACCATTGTCGGCAGTCCACGATTGTGCCGTGGCCACAGAGCTGAGGCCCGACAACAAGAGGAGATTGAAGATTAGAATGAGCCGTCGCATCGTATTAATTATTTTAATGAGTACATCGTTTATTGCAGTCTTGGTTGACAGGATGCCCATACGGCTACAGGCCGAAGACCGCTGTGAAACAACAAAGCGCAAGCGGCTGGCGTTGCCACCACCCTCTTGCGCTTCTTGTTGATTGTTATAATCATGTGACTCCGGCGGGATTCTAACCCGCGACCTTCGGAACCGGAATCCGACGCTCTATACAGCTAAGCTACGGAGCCTTTTGCGGCGGCAAAGGTATAAAAAAATGACGAATAACGAATGACGAATGACGGATTTCTTTGTGAAAAACCGAAAAAAATTTAAAACAGGCAAGCGGAATGCTGAAAAGAGGGTTGAGGGTTGAGCGTTCTTCGCCGAGCGAAGCGGCAGAGCCGAGCGGAGGGCTGATGACTAGAGGATAGGAAACTATCATTCTTCATTCTTCATTTTTCATTTTTCATTTTTCATTCTTCATTACGTCCTAGTTCGGCCTGCGGTTGGCGGTCCTGGTGATAGATATAAAGCATGTAAGCGTGCAAATTGATAAAGTATTTACCGATTTGCTTGTCTATTTGAAAGAAAGAAATTAACTTTGCGGCGCAAAACGTAAGAATAATACTTTGAATAATGAGTAAACTGATTAAGCCCGAAGGCTATACGCCCGCTCTCGACCTGCAGCAGACGGAACTGGCCATCAAGAAAATAAAGGATTTCTTCCTCAACTCTCTGAGCTCGGAGCTGCGGCTGCGCCGCGTCACGGCACCCCTCTTCGTGCTCAAAGGCCTTGGCCTGAACGACGACCTCAACGGCGTGGAGCGCGCCGTGACGTTCCCTATCAAGGATATGGACGATGCTCCAGCTGAGATCGTACACTCCCTGGCAAAGTGGAAGCGCAATACGCTGGCGGAGTATAACGTCAAGCCCGGCTTCGGCATCGTGACCGACATGATTGCCGTGCGCGCCGACGAAGAACTCGACAACCTACACTCCATCTACGTCGACCAATGGGACTGGGAGCGCACCATGACGCGCGAGGACCGCACGCTTCGTTACCTGCGCCGCACCGTGGAGCGCATCTACGGATGCATCCTACGCACCGAATATTACCTCTCGGAGATGTACCCCCAGCTGACGCCCTTCCTGCCTGAGGAGGTCCACTTCGTCCACAGTGAGGAGCTCCGCCGTCAGTACCCCGACCTCACGCCCAAGGAGCGTGAGGATGCCATTTGCAAAGCCTACGGCGCAGTGTTCATCATAGGCATAGGCGGCAAGCTGGGCGATGGCTCGGAGCACGACCTTCGCGCGCCGGACTACGACGACTGGTCTACGCCCAATGCCGACGGCTTCAACGGCCTGAACGGCGACTTGCTCGTGTGGTATCCGCTGCTCGGCCGCGCCATCGAACTATCGTCGATGGGCATACGTGTCGACAAGGAGGCGCTGGAACGGCAGCTGGCGCTGCAAGGCAAGGAGGACCGCCGCACGCTCTATTTCCACCGCCGACTGCTCGCCGGAGAGCTGCCACTGAGCATTGGCGGAGGCCTGGGACAGAGCCGCCTCTGCATGATTCTGCTCCACAAAGCACATATCGGCGAGACGCAGTCGAGCATTTGGCCTGAGCAGATGCGCATGGAATGCCGACAGGCCGGCATTCCGCTGATATAGTGCTCCAGCCAGACTTAAAAAACACGACCGGTCGTATCAGCGAATACGACCGGTCGAATTGAATGATACGACCGGTCGAATTGAATGATACGACCGGTCGTGTTTTTGTGTTCTATTTGCCTTGCCTCAATAAAGATTCTGCAATAGTGAGATCGAAGGGCGTGGTTATTTTGATGTTCTCGCGGTTGCCCTCGACGAGAGTTATGGGTAGCCCGAGCGCTTCGACGACAGAGGCATCGTCGGTGAAGGCATCGGTGAAAGGCTGCTCGTAGGCTTGCATAAGCAGTCTGAGACGAAATGTCTGCGGCGTCTGAACCAGACGGAAGCGGGAACGGTCACGGGTGACCGAGCCGTCGGCCTGCAGCTCGCGCAGTGTCTCTACCACCGGCACCACGGGCACCGCTGTTCCGCAGGCCCGTGCCGTGGCAAAGCACTGGCGTATGACCTCAGGGGTCACGAAGGGCCTGACGCCATCGTGCACGGCCACAACGGCTTCGCCATCCTGCGTTGCTGCAGAGGGCATCGCAGCTATTGAGCGCAGCCCGCTGAGTACGGAATGAAAACGCGTAGCGCCGCCGTCGGCGATGGAGTGGGGGAGCGTGAAGCTGTGCTTGGCGCACAACTCGCGCCAAAAGGCTTGCTGGTCGCGCGGCAGCACGAGCACAATTTGTAGGTCAGGCAGAGCACGCTTGAACGCCTCGAGCGTGTGCATCAGAACCGGCCTCCCGCCTATGGGCAGAAACTGCTTAGGCAGGTCGGCGCCCATACGCAGGCCGCGGCCTCCGGCTACCACGATGCAAAAGTCGCTCATTTGATTTCGCTCCACAGCATACCTTGGCGCAAGGCATCGGCCGTAGCTTTATCTTTCATAAATTCTACAATCGTATAGCCAAATTCAAAGACGGCAGCAGGCCCTTTGCCTGTGATGAACTGTCCGTCGTGCTCCACAAGGGCGCCGGTGCAGGTGGCGCCGGCGAGCTCGCCTTCGAAACCGGGATAGCACGTGGCGCGCTTGCCCTCGAGCAGCCCGAGGCGCCCGAGCACGAGCGGTGCGGCGCAGATGGCTGCTACGGGGCGGCCCAGGTAGGCGTGGTCGCGGATGCGCTCGCAGAGGTCGCTGTGGGCGGCGAAGTTGGTGGCGCCGGGCAGGCCGCCAGGCAGCACGAGCAGTTCGGCATCGAAGAAATCGACGTCCTCGAACAGCGCGTCGGTCTCCACATTAATGCCGTGAGCGCCAGTGACTGTGCGCTCGCCGGTGACTGAAACAATCTGCAGGTCGATGCCTGCGCGGCGGATGATGTCGGCCGTCCCGAGGGCTTCAAGTTCCTCGGTGCCTGTGGCAAAGAATAGATAAACCATAGTAATGTACAATTTGACGATTTACGTTTTACAATTTAAGAGAAACTATTCAATCAGTCCCGCCTTGCGAAAAAGAGGGATAACATTGGTTGCAAGAAGTCGTTCCTTTGGCTTTATCTGCTCGTATTGTTCAATCAATTCTGGGGTTTTGGAAAGATTATTTCTAACGAAGGCGTCGTCGATGGCAACAATCTTAACCATACCAGACCGAAATTCTATTTCTGTAACAAAACAGCCTTTACTGATCGCCATTTCTTCACGCATAGAATACGCTGCAAGGGCACCTCCTATTGCACCCCCTCCAAGAAGGGTAGCACCAGTTCGTATGTCAGAAATCACCTGATCCTCAAGTGCTGCAGAACCTGCTAATAACAATTTGTCTTGTCCGAGACGGAATGCCTTTGTATAGCCATTGCCTAATTGGTTATCATCGTATTGCAATTTTGTACAGTTGACAAAAACAGTATCGTGAAATATGATGGCGAAGGCTTTTTCCTTTAGAATCTTGTCTGTCTTTTTGTTCCCGCTTGTCAGCTTTATCTTGCCCACGCCCATCAAGAATTGGCGTTGCCTGCTTTGCCTTTTCACAATCAAAGTGTCCAAGTGCAACCACTTGTCTGCCTGAAAATCTGCATAGCTGAGACAATAACTTGGTTGTGCCTCAGAGACTAAAGCCAAGTCTGAAACTAAAATGAGAAGAAGAATACGTTTCATTTTCAGTCAATTAACTTAATGCTGCACGATAGCGATGAATAGTCTCTTCGAGCCCGAGGTAGAGGGCATCGCAGATGAGGGCGTGGCCTATGCTGACCTCGTCGGTCCAGGGAATCTGCTGGTGGAAGTAGGCGAGGTTCTCGAGGCTGAGGTCATGCCCGGCATTGAGGCCGAGACCGAGGGCGCGGGCGGCCTGGGCGGCACGGACGAAGGGCGCTATGGCCTCTTTGCACAGGCGCTGCCACTCGGGAGAACCCTCGGGAGCCGTAATGGCTGACATGGCCGCGGCATAGGGCTCGGTGTAGAGCTCCACGCGGTCGGCACCGGCGCGTTGGGCGTAGTCCACCATCTGCTCCTCGGCTCCCACGAAGATGCTCACGCGGATGCCGGCCTCGTGGAAGCGGGCGGTGACGTCGGTGAGGAAGTTCAGATGCGTGCGCGTGTCCCAACCGTGGTTCGAGGTGATCTGGTCGTGGCCGTCGGGCACGAGGGTGACCTGTGTCGGGCGGTTCTCAAGCACGAGGGCTATAAACTCTGAGATAGGATTGCCCTCGATATTGAATTCCGTGGTAAGCAGCGGTTTCAGGTCGCGCACGTCCTGATAGCGGATGTGCCGCTGGTCGGGCCGCGGATGCACGGTTATGCCTTGTGCGCCGAAGCGCTCGCAGTCCTGTGCCACGCGAAGTACGTCGGGGTTGTTGCCTCCGCGAGCATTGCGGATCGTGGCGACCTTATTTATGTTAACGCTCAGTTTTGTCATAATCTCTCATATTGTTTCTGATTGCAAAATTACTAAAAAGATATTTATACTGCACTAAAATTCGTGGTTTTTTATAGCTTTAAGCCCTTACGACAAAGAAAAATAGCAAAACAGTGCTGAAAATCAGTCAAAATGCCTAACTTTGCGGCGCAAATAAAATAAAATCAGTATGCCCAAGCTCCGTTTCGCTCTCTTCGGCAATATCTTCCAGCCGCAGAAATCAGCTGCCGTAGAGCGCCTGTTCGCCGCCCTGCTTGCGCGTGAGGCCGACGTGGCCATTGATGCAGCCTTCTACGATTTCATCGTGAATGCACTGCACATAGCTGTTCCTTCGGGCTTCCGCAGGCTCGAGGGCGATGACTTCAGTGCCGATTATGTAATCTCGCTTGGCGGCGACGGCACCTTCCTCGAAGCCGCCCGGCGCGTCGGCAATAAGGAAATCCCTATCGTGGGCGTTAATATGGGGCGGCTGGGCTTCCTGGCCGATGTACCTCCGGCAGAGATCGAGGCTGTCGTGGAGTCGCTCTTCGAGGGCGACTGCCAGATAGAAGAGCGTTGTGTGCTGAAGGTCGACTATATTGATTCTGCTGGCTCATCTGCCGACGGAGCTCTCCCTGCCGCCTACGGTGACGGCGCCGGCGTGCCTCAGGGCTATCCCTTTGCGCTGAACGAGGTGGCCGTTCTGAAACAGGATGTGTCGTCGATGATCAGCGTCCGTGTGAGCGTCAATGGCGAGCATCTTACCACTTATCAGGCCGACGGCTTGATTGTGAACACGCCAACAGGCTCTACCGGCTATGCTCTGTCGGTAGGCGGCTCTGTGATGCAGCCTGGCAGCCGCACGCTGGGGTTGGTGCCCGTGGCGCCTCACTCGCTGACGGCCCGCCCTCTGACGCTTACTGACGACGCCGTAATCCTTCTCTCCGTGTCAGCCCGCAACCATCGTTTCCTAGTGGCTTTGGATGGTCGCAGCGAACAGTGCCGTGAGGGCATAGAGCTTGAAATCCGGCGTGCGCCTTACTGCGTCAAGGTGCTTAAGCGCCAAGGCCAGAGCTTCTTCCGAACCCTGCGCGAGAAATTAATGTGGGGTGCCGATGTGCGGCAGGAACGTTGAACATTGAACTTTTGGAGCAGCGAGGGCAATCAAGTTTGCTTGAATTGCCGAGTCGTGACAAAAGTCAGCGAAGCTAACATTGAACATTGAACATTGAACATTGAACATTGAACATTGAACTTTGAAGATAGAGAGTAAATATACGACGAGGCAGTTGCTTGGATGGTTCTGGAAAGTGTTCAGGCAAGTGAAGGTGCAGGCGCTCATCAACGGAGCGAGCGGCCTCTTGCGCGTTGCTTTGGACTTCGCATTCATCTGGGCAACGAAGCAAGTCATTGACGTCGCCACAGGCACTGTGAACCAGCCTCACACCTCTATGTTCGGAGATTTGTTCACGTTCACCTTCTCAAGTCTCTCCTCGGCCGGCGCTGTGCTCATTGCCATCATGGCGCTTCAGCTGGCCTTGGGCTATGCCGGCAGGTGGATTTCCGCGCTGCTGGGCGTCGAGGCTCAGAATCGTATGCAGCGCCACATCTTCGGCCACCTGCTTCGCAGCGAATGGCATGGTCGTGAGGAGCGCCACAGCGGCGACGTCCTCAATCGTCTTGTGTCTGACTCTCAGACCGTGGTTCACGTGGCCACCGACACCGTGCCGCAAGTCATCGCCGTGGTTTTCCGCCTCGCGTGCGCGTTCATATTTCTATTCAATATGGACGCCGTGCTGGCCGTCTGCATTACCTTCGTTATCCCAATATTCATAGTGCTGAGCCGCCTTTACGTCAAGCGCATGCGGGCTATGACACGCGAGGTTCGCGCTACCGACAGCCGTATTCAATCAACACTGCAGGAGAGTATTCAGCACCGCCTCGTGCTGAAGACTCTCGAGCGCATCGACACTATGATCGACGTGCTGCGCCGACAGCAGGACACGCTGCGCCGGCAGGTACAGCATCGCACACTCTTCTCTTCGACCTCGAACCTTGTGCTGAACATCGGTTTCGGCGGAGCTTATCTCTTCGCGTTTATTTGGAGCGCAAACCGCCTGGCTGCCGGCACCATCACTTTTGGTATGATGACGGCTTTCATTCAGTTGTGCGGACAGATTCAAGGTCCCTTCCGCGAACTGACGCGCTTCATTCCCGTGATCATAGGCAGCTTCACGGCCGCCGAACGCCTTATGGAACTTGAGGAAACTCCCTTGGAGGCCGATGGCGAGCCCGTCCGCTTCGCCTCGAGTGCCGGCATCAGGGTGACCGACGTAAGCTTCGCCTACGACGACCACAGCCGCCGCGTTCTCGACCATTTCAGTGCCGACTTCCCTCCAGGCTCATCGACGGCCATATTGGGCGAGACGGGCGCTGGCAAGACCACGCTCATCCGCCTCGTCCTGGCTTTGCTCAAACCTTCGGAGGGCACTGTGGAAATCTATGGAGAAACTCTACACGGAAATCCGCAGACGACGCCCGTGTCGGCTCGCACGCGCTGCAACCTAGTTTATGTGCCCCAGGGCAACACGCTCTTCAGCGGCACGCTGCGCTGGAACCTGCAGTTGGGCAGGCCCGAAGCCACCGAGTCAGAGATGTCAGAGGCTCTGCGCTTGGCCTGTGCTGATTTCGTCCAGTCGCTGCCCGACGGGCTCGACACCGTCATAGGCGAGGGTGGCGCAGGCCTTTCAGAAGGACAGGCTCAGCGAATCGCCATAGCCCGTGCGCTGTTGCGCCAAGGCAATATACTACTGCTCGACGAAGCCACCAGCGCCCTCGACCAACAGACCGAGCAACAGTTGCTCGACAACCTTATCGAGCACAATAAGCAGTTTGCAGCGCGCCCGACCCTTATCTTCATCACACACCGGCCCGCAGTCGTTGAGCACTGCGAGCAGGTAATAACCATCAAGCGATGCTCCGTTTCCTGAAAAACTGGACACTACCCGTGGCCATAACCGTGGGCGTAGGACTTTATCTGCTGTTCGCTCTTACGCCTGCCCTGCAGTCGGCCGGTGACGTCCTGGGTCCGATACTTGAGAAGCTGTTGCCGGCGACCATCTTCATGACCCTTTTTGTCACTTTCTCAAAAGTGGATTTTCACCTGATGCGCCTGCGCCGTTGGCATCTGCTGATCCTCGGCGCTCAGCTGGCCCTCGTGGCTCTCTTGCTGTCTGCTATTCTCGCCCTGCCGGCCGATGGCAGCCTGGAAGCCACCGCGCGCAAGCATCTGCTCGAGGTGGTGCTGATCTGCGTAGTAGCGCCCTGTGCTTCGGCAGCGCCCGTGGTAGTGGGAAAGTTAGGGGGCGACCTCACGCAGATGACCACCTTCATGCTGCTCTCGTCCGTGGCGGCCTCGCTGCTTATTCCACTTCTCTTTCCACTGATAGAACCTCATGAGGGCCTCACCTTTGTGCCCGCCTTCCTGGCCATCCTCGGCAAGCTGGCATCCGTGCTACTGTTGCCCCTTGTGCTCGGAGCTATCGTCAGGCATTGGGTGAAACCCGTCTATGCCTTCATCAAGACCACACCCGACCTGGGCTTTTATCTATGGTCGGTCTGCCTGGCCATCACTTCAGGCCTTACGATGCGTAATATCCTCGCCAGCCACACCGCCGCTCATCTTTTCGGGGCTATAGCCTTGCTGCCCCTGGCAACAGCCGTCGTGCAAGCCCTCATTGGAGGCGCGATAGGCCGCAGTAAAGAAGAGTGCACGTGCACACGCCAGGCCATGTTCCAGAAGAACACGGGGCTGGCGATATGGATTGCGTGGGTATTCCTTACCCCCGAGGCTTCAATCGGCGCCGGCTGCTACGTGTTGTGGCAAAACATCATAAACTCTTACGAACTCTGGCAACATCGACGTAGCGACGCTCGAGGCGCTGGACAATGAGCAGCGCCCAAAGCATAGAGAAGAAGCAGACGCTCGTGACGGCGTTGTCAATGCCCAAAGGGGCAAAAGGCACCAGCGAGAGGGCAAAAACGAGGCTATAGGTGATCAGGCGCTGGCGCTTGACGAGGCGCCACAGTTCAGCGCGCCCCCACGAAACGGTTGTCAGCCACAGCGTCAGACCCAGTGCCAGCACGAACACCTTGGTGTCCCACAACAGTCCAAGTACCAGGGCCGTGCGACTCGTCAGCGCTTCAATATCAGGCGTGAGGCTGGGCAAGCGGTCGCGCGTGGCGAACTGCAGCACGGTGCCAATTAGCCAGCCAGCAGCCATAGGCCAGCAGGCCAGGCGGAAGAAGTCGGCGCGCCGCTGCCAGGCCAGCGCCAGGAATGCCAGGCACAGGGGCAGTGTGATGCCGTCGTGCGTGAAGCTGCAGAATATTCCCATCAAGAGCATCAGAGCATACGCTTTCCGGAAGTTCTTTTTGCTGATGCGAGTGTATTGGGTGAGGAAAAACGGCACAATACATTGTGAGCACAGTTCAATCAGTCCGTCCTCGTCGCGCGAGAAGAAGAGTTGGGCTCCAGGGGCAAACAGCAGGATGAAAGCTGCAGTGACAACCAGCTCCAAGGCGTTGCCGTCGGTGCCGAGAAAGCGCGCCACCAGCCACACAAGCAGCGTGAAGAGCGCTGCCGTAAGTGGAATAATGATGCGTGGGTCCCACATATAGCCGCCCACCTTGGGCACGACTACGAGCATCAAGGCTACGAAGAGGAATATGAATAAATAGGTTATTGTGCGCATTGTTCTTGCATTTGCGCTACAAATGTACACATTTATTCATATGCGTGCACCTTCAAACGAATCTTTTTTGTCATAGAAACGCAAAAGTTCATTAAACAAGGCCTCTTTTTATGACATCTTGTCAGTCTGCGCCCATTCTGGCACGTCTTTAGCAAACCCTTTTGCGTGAACTAATAAAAACTTAACACATAAAACATTCACAACTATGAAAATTCAACCTTTAGCAGACCGAGTTCTCATCGAACCCGCTGCAGCAGAAGAGAAGACCGTCGGCGGCATCATCATCCCCGACACAGCTAAAGAGAAACCCCTCCAGGGCACAGTCGTTGCCGTAGGCGGCGGCACAAAGGACGAGACTATGGTGCTCAAGGCTGGCGACCAGGTCCTTTATGGCAAATATGCCGGCACCGAGCTGGAGCACGAAGGCAAGAAATACCTCATCATGCGCCAAAGCGACGTCGTCGCCGTACTGGCGTAAGAACCATTTAAAGATTTAAAGTTTTTATATTTAAGGATTGGTTCCACACCTTTCTTCGTATTTCTTTAAATCATCAAATCGTAAATCGTTAAATCATTAAATTTGAATTATGGCAAAAGATATCAAATTCAATATTGAAGCCCGCGAGCAGATGAAGCAGGGCGTAGATCAGTTGGCCAATGCTGTCAAGGTGACGCTTGGTCCGAAAGGTCGTAACGTAATCATCGAGAAGAAATTCGGCGCTCCTCAGATCACCAAGGACGGCGTCACCGTCGCCAAGGAGATCGAGCTGGCCGATGCTTTCCAGAACGCTGGCGCACAGCTCGTCAAGAGCGTGGCTTCGAAGACTGGCGACGATGCCGGCGACGGCACCACGACGGCCACCGTGCTGGCTCAGGCTATCGTTCGCGAGGGCCTCAAGAACGTCACTGCCGGTGCCAACCCCATGGACCTCAAGCGCGGTATCGACAAGGCTGTGGCTAAGGTCGTGGAGTGCATCAAGGGCATGAGCGAACAGGTCGGCGACGACTACAACAAGATCGAGCAGGTGGCTGCCGTCAGCGCCAACAACGATCCCGAGATCGGTAAGCTGCTGGCCGAGGCAATGAAGAAGGTCTCGAAGGACGGCGTCATCACCATCGAGGAGGCCAAGGGCCGCGACACCACCATCGGCGTCGTCGAGGGTATGCAGTTCGACCGCGGCTACCTCAGCGCCTACTTCGTCACCAACACCGAGAAGATGGAGTGCGAGATGGAGAATCCTTACATCCTCATCTACGACAAGAAGATCTCCAACCTCAAGGACTTCCTTCCCATCCTCGAACCCGCCGTGCAGACCGGCCGTCCGTTGCTCGTCATCGCCGAGGACGTCGATAGCGAGGCTCTCACCACGCTCGTCGTCAACCGTCTGCGTGGTCAGCTGAAGATCTGCGCCGTCAAGGCTCCTGGCTTCGGCGACCGTCGTAAGGCTATGCTCGAAGATATCGCCATCCTCACCGGCGGCGTCGTCATCAGCGAGGAGAAGGGTCTAAAACTCGAGCAGGCTACCATCGAGATGCTCGGCTCGGCCGACAAGGTGACCATCTCCAAGGACAACACCACCATCGTCAGCGGTCATGGCCAGAGCGAACTCATCCGCGACCGCATCAACCAGATCAAGAACGAGATTCAGAACACCACCTCCAGCTACGACAAGGAGAAGCTGCAGGAGCGTCTGGCTAAGCTCAGCGGCGGTGTGGCAGTGCTCTATGTCGGTGCTCCCTCTGAGACCGAGATGAAGGAGAAGAAGGACCGCGTCGACGACGCCCTCTGCGCCACACGTGCTGCCATCGAAGAAGGTATCATCCCGGGCGGCGGCGTAGCTTACATCCGCGCCATCAAGGCCCTCGAAGGTCTCGAGGGCGAGAACGCCGACGAGACCACTGGTATCCGCATCGTAGAGCGCGCCATCGAGGAGCCTCTGCGCCAGATCGTCGAGAACGCAGGCCTCGAAGGCAGCGTCGTCGTCAACAACGTCAAGGGCGCCGAAGGCGACTACGGCTACAACGCCCGTGCCGACAAGTATGAGAACCTGAAAGCTTGCGGCATCATCGACCCTGCCAAAGTGGCACGCGTAGCCCTCGAGAATGCAGCCAGCATCGCAGGCATGTTCCTCACCACCGAGTGCGTCATCTGCGACGCCAAGGAGGACAAGCCCGAGATGCCCATGGGCGGCGCTCCCGGTATGGGCGGTATGATGTAATCACATTATTCTTATTTAATACGAAGGTGCGCTGCCTCAACGGTAGCGCACCTTTTTTGTTGGTCCGTCACGCGATTCTTGCGGAGCTCACATTCGCACAAGGGCGCTGCAGCGAGAGAGTCGGAGAAGGTTGTCAGCAGAGTGGACAAAATGTCGTAAATGTGGTCATTTTGTCATTGATAATGAGGTGTTTATGCCATTATTTGACTTTGGCACACCTATTGCATAATAAAAGGTGAGCGCTGAAGCAAGACGCTGAGGCACTCGGGAAAAGATTTTATGTTTAACCCTTTAAAGTATAGGAGGTTTTAATCATGTTACCAGTAATGTTTAAGAACAGTTGGTTCCCCACAGTATTCGATGATTTCTTCAACACCGATATCGCTACACAGCGCACAGCACCGGCCGTAAATGTCAAAGTCGACGAGAACGCTTACACTATGGAAGTGGCCGCTCCTGGACTCAAGAAGGAATACTGCCGCATCAGCATCAACGACGATGGTAACCTCAACGTCGCCATCGAGAACAAGTTTGAGCACAAGGAAGAGGACAAGAAGGAGCACTACCTCCGTCGCGAGTTCTCATACACTAACTACCAGCAGGCTTACACACTGCCTGACGATGTCGACAAGAACGGCATCTCGGCCAAGGTCGAGGACGGCGTTCTGACCATCGTTCTGCCTAAGCTGAAGAAAGAGGAAGTAAAAGTGTCACGCCATATTGATATAGCCTGATCGCAGGCTGAACCAAGAGCCCTTTAGGGCTGAGGCGCTTTCGCACTTCGCTTACTCAATGAAGAAGTCCTGCATCCGCTCGGATGCAGGGCTTTTTGTGTTGGGGAAACAGATGCGTAGAAGTCAATCATCAGTCAATTTACTTATCATTATATTTGTGTTGAAATCTACACCTGCACACCTACATTATATAGATAACCCACTAATCATCAACTAACTAATTAGTAGGTGTTTTCCTATTGTTTTTTTAAATAGTAGGTACTACTATGCTTTTTAGTGCATAATATGTCTAAACCGCTAATATAAAAGTGTAAATATGCGCAAGGTCTTACTCCAAAAATGCACAAGGGTTCCAGCCAATGGTCTCAAGAGTTATGTGCTGAACCCTATGGAGTTCTGAGGTAAAACAACTTGTTTTACTTCGAAACGACCTGTCGTAATGTGGAATTGAGCCGGCCGAATGCTTCGGTGCGCCCGTTTAAAACTTTCGATTCGTCTGGTTGAGTTCTCCGATGCGTCTGGTTGAGTTCTGCGATGCGTCCGTTTAAAACTTTCGATGCGTCTGAGTTCTGCGATGCGGAGGCCTGCTCGTATAGATCAGGTCGGATGTTTATGTAAATGCAATATTTTGTATCTACGATGAAGGTTGTTTGAAAAAAAACGCTACCTTTGTGCCGTAGAATTTAAATATAATGTCATGCATAACCGCAAAAGCTACGTCAGACGTGTGTCTGCTTTCGTATTATTGTTAGTCCTGGCGCTGCCAGCTACTGCCGCACGCTCGAAAGTGCAGGAGCCGTTGCGTGTGGCCTGCGTGGGCAACAGCGTCACCTACGGCTACGGCCTGCGCCACCGCGACCGCGACGCCTACCCCGTGCGCCTGCAGCAGATGCTCGACGCTACGTATGGTAGCGGGCGCTTCGAGGTTGGTAACTTCGGCCATTCCGGCGCCACCTTATTATTTAAAGGCCATCGGCCTTACGTCAAGCTGCCCGAGTTCCGTCAAGCCTTGGACTTCCGTCCCGACTGGGTGGTGATTCATCTTGGGCTGAATGACACCGACCCGCGCAACTGGCCCGACTGGAAGGAGGAGTTCATCCCCAACTATCGTGCGCTGATCGACTCGTTCCGCGTCGTCAACCCCAAGGCGCGCATCGCCATCTGCCTGATGACGCCTATTTTCGACCGCCACCCCCGCTTCCAGAGCGGCACGCGCGACTGGCACGAGCAGATTCAGCAGGCTATACGTAAGGTTGCCTTCGGTGCCAAGGTGCAGCTTATCGACCTCTACACGCCGCTCCATTCGCGCCCCGACCTCTTCCCCGACGCCCTGCACCCCAACCCCGAGGGCGCGCAGATCCTGGCTCGCACCGTCTATGGCGCCCTCACCGGCGACTACGGCGGCCTGCGCCTGCCCCCGCTCTATGGCAACGGCATGGTGCTGCCGCGCGATGAGCACCTGCTCCTGGAGGGCCAGGCCGATGCCCGGCGCAGCATCAAGATCGTGCTGAGCCAGGGCAGTAAGACGATTGAAGAGCGCGACGCCTTCTCGTGGGCCGACGGATCGTGGTTCGTAGAGCTGCCCCACATGAAGGCCGGAGGACCCTACAAGCTCACCCTCACGGCCCACCCGCTGCCCGCCGGCCACTATCGCAACTATTATCCCGAGCACTATCCCTTCGAACTGCAAAACCTCATCAAGGCCAAGCCGCAGACGCTGACCGTCGACAGCCTCTATTTCGGCGACGTGTGGCTGGCCAGCGGGCAGTCGAACATGGAGCTGCGCGTGGACCAGTGCAACACCTTGGAGCAAGACTTGGCTGATGCGCGCCGCTTAAGTCAAAGAATACATCTTTATAATATGCCTGCACGCGCCCGGACGGATGCAGTGGAGTGGTCGGACTCGGTGCTCGAGTTCACTAACCGTCTGCAGCACATGGACTTCCAAGGTTGGACAGCGGCCACGCCCGAAGCCGTCAGCCGCTTCTCGGCCGTAGCCTTCAACTTCGCCCGTGTGCTGGCCGACAGCCTCGCGGACGTGCCCATCGGCATCATCTGCAACGCCGTGGGCGGCTCGACCACCGAGTCGTGGGTCGACCGCTCGACGCTCGAACTCGAGCTGCCCAATATCCTCGCCGACTGGCGGGGCGGCGACTACGGCCAGCCGTGGGCCCGGGGCCGTATGACGCAGAACATACGCCGTGCCATTACTGTTCCCGAAGGCTCTCCCGAGGGCACGCAGCCGCGCAACAAGCTGCAGCGCCATCCCTACGAGCCCGCCTACCTCTTCGAGGCCGCCATCGCGCCCCTCGAGCACTTTCCCGTGAAGGGCGTGCTGTGGTATCAGGGCGAGTCCAACGCCCACAACGTGGAGCTCCACGAGCGGCTGTTCACGCTGCTCGAGCAGTCGTGGCGCCAGTTCTTTGCCCGCCGCTGGGACTGTGAGTTCCAGAAGAAACCCGCGCTGCCGTTCTACGTTGTACAGCTCTCCAGCCTGCCCCGACCCTCGTGGCCTGCCTTCCGCGACAGCCAGCGCCGTCTGGCCGACGCTCTGCCCGATACATGGATGGCCGTCTCATCCGACGTGGGTGACGCCGCCGACGTACACTACCGCACGAAGCGCCCCGTGGGCGAGCGCCTGGCGCTGCAAGTCCTCTGCCACACCTACGGCAAGGCCCTCGAGAGCCAAGGGCCCACGCCCCGCTATTGTGTCCTTGGACAGAACCACACCGCCGTCATGGCCTTCGACCACGCCGACGGCCTCGCCTGCACGCGCGGCTTCGAGCTGGCCGGCCCCGACGGCCTGTTCTATCCCGCCACCTTTGAGATTCAAGGCGACAAGATCATCCTTAAGGCTCCCGAAGTCAGATGGCCCGCTGCCGTCCGCTACGGCTGGCGTGGCTTCACAGATGCCGACCTCCGCAACAGCGCCGGCCTGCCCGCCTCCACCTTCATGCTCAAGATTCCATCAGAATAACCTCACAACCTCACAACCCCACAACCTCACAACCCCACAACCTCATAACCTCACAACCTCATAACCTCATAACCT
>JAFRNY010000085.1 GCA_017429945.1 Bacteroidaceae bacterium | reverse complement strand
CATTTGTCCCTCGTCATTGGTCATTTGTCATTTGTCATTTGTCACTCGTCACTCTCCTACCTTTTGTACACCCAGTGCTTCTGCAGGTTGAAGTTCCAGAGCACGGCCACGAGGATTGCGATGACGATGCGCAGGGTCATGAAGAGCGGGAGCGAGACGCTGGAGTTGTCGGAGAGCAGAGCCACAGCCAGCTTGACGCCCCAGGCATTAAGCAGGATGCAACCGCCCCACACCACCATATAGCGCATGGCCACGCCCCGGCGCGAGCGGTCGGTGCCCCGGAAAGTCCATTCGTAGTTTGCGATGCAGTTTATGATGCCGCCCACGATTGCTCCGCACATGGTGCTCCAGAATGGAGTGAAGCCGGCCCATCGGAAGAGGGCGGCTGTCACGCCAAGGTCTATGGCCGAGGCTCCCAGCGATGCGAACTGGGCTTTGGCAAACTGATGCAGTGTGGGGCTCGAGGGTCTTATCATATAGTCACCATTATGAGAAGTTCTATGATGAGATAGCTGGCGATCATCACTATCACGCCGTAGATGCCGGCGAGGATGTCGTCTGCCATAACGCCCCATCCGCCAGGGAGGTCCTCCATATTCCGTATGCCGAAGGGCTTTATGATGTCGAACATGCGGAATAGCATAAAGGCGAAGAGCATCCAGAGGAAAAGGATTACCTCGTAGTCGGGGAAGAAAACGTATTCGGGCACTGCAATCAGGCAGACCCACACGCCTACGACTTCATCGATGACTACACGGCTGGGGTCGGGGCCCCATTCCCGTTCCAGACGGTTGATGCTGGGCACTGAGATGAGCGTCACCACGACCACGGCAGCGGCTGTAGCCAGACGTAGTTCGAAAGACTCAAGGACGCAACTTGCCAGCCACCAAGCGAGCACGCCGAAGGCGGCGCCCATGGTGCCGGGCCCCCAGGGCCAGTAGCCTGCTCCGCATGCCGTGCAGAGCGCTTTGTCGTAGAAATTTATCAGTTTCTTTATCATTTTATGCATCTTTCGCAAGCTCCGCTTGCTTTGTATGTTTAATATTTGTTTAATTCAGCTTTCGGTTGTTAATTAGCAACAACGAATTTTACTAATTATTCGAATTATTACGTTCAATTATAACAATAAAATACGTCAATGATAGAAAGTGGCAATAAGGATATTGATTTCAGGAAGTGTCCGCTCGGCATCCCGGATGGTGACGCTTGATGTCTCAAGAAGCGAGCACAGCGTGAGCGCTTTAATTTGTCTAATTCGTCTAATTCGTTGTTCGAAAAAAAATGCCCGGAACTTATGTTTGTTTAATCTCTTTTGTCGGTTAGAATTTGCGCAGCGTGAGTAGGGTGTCCTGACGCTCCAGCTGGAGGCGGCTGCCATCGAGGCGTCGTACGTGGTAGGTGATGTCGGTGGTGTGTATTCCCCAATCGTCCATGGCACCCTCGTTCATCTGGCGTGGCGTGATCCACTCATCGTTGTCGCCCTCGGCAGCTTGGGCCGACACGCGCGCGAAGTCGTAGAAGCGGATGCTGTCGGAGCGGTGGGTGAAACGGGCATAGACGGGGCGGCTGTCGGGATGGAACCACTGCGTGAGCTGCAGCTGGAAGCAGAGGTAGCTGCGATCGGCTTTGGTGTCGCGCACGCCTTGCGGTGTCTCGATGCTCATTAGCTGCCACTGTCCGTCGAGCGGGCCATTGGCAGGCGTTTTGTCGCACCCGACGGCCATTGTCATCAGCGCTACGGCAATCGTTATTATTATGATAGTTTTATTTTTCAATGTTCAATGTTAGCTTCGCTGACTTTTGTCGCGACTCGGCAATCCAAGCAAGCTTGATTGCCCTCGCTGCTCCAAAAGTTCAATGTCTTGAGTTTTGGAACTTAAATCTTACTTAAATCTTTCCTCGCAAGGGCTTCTTCGGCTCATCGCCTCAGAAGCTTACGGCCGCATGCGGCCTACTGCTGAACCTTTGTTTTCTCTGTGCCCTCTGTCTTCTCTGTGCTCTCTGTGACTGCGAAGCAGTTATTTGATCTTCAGCGTCTTCGCTATTGTCAGCTGTCCGCCGAAGCTGTTGCCGATGAGCTTGCCATGGTCGATGGCGGCGGCGAGGGTGGCCTGCCAGTCGCGGCTCCATCGGGGCTTGTAGGTGGCTTCGGCCATGGCGTAGGTCTGGCGAAGGCGGTCGGCGAAGGGGTGGTTGTAGGTACCCCAGTTGCGCGTCAGCGTCAGCATCGCGCGCCAGTGCCATTCGGCCGTTGGGTCGCCGGCGAGGGCTATGTGCCAGGCTTTCACGCGGTTGTTGAAGAATCGTAGTGTGCCTTCTTGCCCGAAGGCTTTGTTGTAGAGGGGCGAGGTCAGCAGCGGACTGCCTATGGCCATGCCGTAGTGCTGCCAACCGGCGTAGAGGTTGTGGTTGTAGTAATCGTCGCGCCCGTTCATCTTCTCGGGCATATTGGGCGAGCTGTCGTGATAGACGGCTCCGCTTTGGTTGGTCGTAGTGATGTATTCCAGTGCCGCTTTGCTTACATAGGCGTTGCGCGGCAGCCAGGCTTCTGCGCCGATGAGCATATCGCGGATGCCGTATTGCACGGTGAGCATCGATTGGTCGTCGAAATAGCGCTCGAAGTATGCGCGGGCATGCCAACCGGCGCCGTGGTAGTCGAGGGCCATGACGTAGCTGCCAAGGACGTTGCCGGCGGTGTTGGGCTGCAGGCCGTCGGAGCGGTCGCTGCCCTGGCAGGTGAGGGCGTTCCAGAAGGCTCGCGGGCCGCTGCCGTGGTGGAGCGTCATGTGGGCGTCGAAGCCGCGCCCGAGGGCGTTGTAGGTGGTGCCTCCGAACTGTGTGGCCATCTGCAGTCCTAACTCATAGGTCAGCGGCAGCACGTCGGTGCGCCCGAATCGCCAGAAGAGCGCTTTCTCGTGGTAGAGCACGTGGCGCGTGTAGCGCATGTTTGGGTTGGTCCACGTTTCTTGCCAGCTGCCGTCGGTCGTCAGTCCGAAGCTGCCGTGCAGTTTCCATTGCCACCAGCCGCGCGTGCCGGGGATGCTGAACCAATCTACGTCGAGGCGCGCCTGAGGTATGGCCCTTGCGTTGGCGCCCAGGCTCAGGGCTCCGCTGGTGAGCTCTGCGTCCTGCACCTCCAGCGGCTGCCGCTTGGCGCCGAGTGTCAGTCCGAGCTTCTTGAAGCGCCCTTCCACAAAAGCCTCGTTGAGAACGAACGTGCGCTCGTGGCCGAAGGCCACAGCCAGGTCAAGGCCGTAGCCCATGCCCCAGCGGCGCCCGTCGTCGTGGCTTATGCTTCGTCCTATGGCCGCACGCTCGTAGTTGGAGAAAGGCTCTGCGCTGCTCAGACCATAGCGGTTGGCCGTCAGCCACAGCGGCGCGAAGTCGCCCGAGGCTGCTGTCACCGACGTCTCCAGTAAGGCTGTGGTCTGGCCGAGCACCACGGCCGTTCGTGTGCTGTCGGTCTGCGCGAAGGCCGTGCCTGCGAGCATCGTGCATAGTGAAGTAAAGAGTAGGAATCGCTTCATACCGCGGCAAAGGTATATAAAATAAGTGTAACGCGAATAATGAAAAGTGAAAAATTGAAGTTGAACGCCAAAAATGCCAAGAGAAAAGAAAAAATAGATTAAAAAATCAAAAAAAACGGCCTCGGATGTTCGTCGATTCAAGTTTTCACTTACATTTGCCCACGCAATCGCTAACGAAAGCGTTTCACACATTAATTAAAGGTGGGTTCTAAAAAATTCCCACCGTAATATTGAAGATATATAGTTAACTTACGTTTTATCATCTTTTCGGTTTCTTTCGGTGCATATTGCCAGCCTCTTCGGTTACATAGCCCGCTATGCTCCCTCAGAAGTCTGACAATCTGCCCTCGAAATAAACTCGAAAAGCTAACAAAGCGAATTTTTAGAACTCACCTAAAAAAAGAAGCAAAAATGAAGAAACTTTTTTCTCTGGCAGTGGCTGTAGCAGCCATTAGCCTCGCCTCCTGCGGAGGCCGCACGGCGCAGACCGCCGAACCCGATTCTCTTTGCTGCAAGAGCGGCTCTTGCGTAGAGTGCGCATGCCCCGAATGCTCTTGCCCCGAGGGCGCTTGTGCCGAGGGTAAGTGCGAGAACTGCAAATGCACTCAGGACTGCTGCAATAAGGAAGCTGTCCAGGGCGCAGCCAACGAAGTCGTAGCCCTGCTGGGCGAGCAGCTTAAGAACGCCAATCCCGAGCAGATCAAGAGCATCGCCAACACCGTGGCTGAGAAGGTGGCACAGTTCCTCGCAGCCGGCGACACTGAGTCGGCCGAGAAGTACACCGCTCTGATTTCTAACTTCGTAGCCGAGAACGCCGACAAGCTGAAGGAGATCGGTGCTTCTGAGACCGTGGCTCAGGCTCTGGCTAAGGTAGAGGGCATCCCCTCAGACATCGTTGAGACCGCCACTCAGGCCGTCACCGGCGTGAAGAGCGCAGCTCTCACCAGCGCCCTCAATGCTATCGCCAAGGGCGAAAGCGTTGTGGATGCTGTCAAGGCTGCCGCCACAGAGGTCGCTACCGAAGGCTCGCAGGCTGCCGCTGATGCCCAGGTCTCAGCAGAGGCTGTCAAGGCTGCCGTAGAGGCTGCCCCCGAGGCCGTGAAGGAAGCTGCCAAGGCTAAGGCCAACGAGGCTGCCGAGAGCGCCAAGCAGCAGGCTACCGATGCCGCCAACAAGGCCATCGACGACGCTGCCGCTGCCGCCAAGAAGAAGCTGGGCCTCTAAATCTGTAGGCTACTAATTTTTTGAAGGGCTCTTTCGCTTGCGAAGGGGCCCTTCAATCGTGTTCTTACCGGGCGATAATTGAATGATTCAAGTTTCGGATGTTCTTAATTAATAACTTTCAATTATTTAGGCAATAATATATTAGTTGACCAAAAATAGCCCTGACGGGGCGACAGAATACAGGCAGGTGGTGAAGCGTAGGACGACGCTCGGCCGAAGGACGCTTCTTGAGGTATCAAGCTTCACCCTTCGGGGTGCCGAGCGGACACTTCAAGAACCCCTGCTAAGAGAATGGCCGGTGCGCGGCGCATAGCTCTTAAAGGCTCGGGCGTAAGGCTTGAGGGTTTTGCAAGGGAGACTTTACGTGTCGAATTTTTACTTTTTATTTGTAAATTGTGATGGATTTTAACTTATTCGCTCATTTTTCCTTTATTTTATAGTTGTTGTTGTTAATATTTTCTTTACCTTTGCGGCTTGTAAGCCTTCTGCTCGACGGCCAGCTTCAGTCTTCGTTAAACAAATAATGCGGATATACAAAATAACAACGACAATGAAACGATTCCTCTTGGCGCTCATCCTCGGATCCATAGTAACCGCCCTGCAGGCGCAGGATGACGCAACCAGCAAACTTTCGGCAACAACACAGATGTTCCTCGACGAGATCTCGGGGAACGGTGACGTAGAACACGGCACCAAAGCCCCGCGACGCCTCGGGCTGAAACCCGTCGACGGCATGTGGAAGGGCCGCGGCAAGCACGCCGGGCGCCTTTATGCCGCCCCCGACACCCTCGACGGCCGCGCATACATCGCAGCCTACCTGCGCCTCGGCGACGCCGCCAGCCGCAGCGAGGTGGAGGCCCTGGGCGTAGTGCTGCAGGAAGAGTTCGACAACGGCCTCTTCACCTCGCTAATCCCCGTCGATAAGCTCAACGACGTGGCCGCCGTGGGCAACGTAAAGCGCGTGAACGTGTCGCCGCTGAAGCGCCCGCTGACCTATAAGGCACGCCAGGCCACAAACGTCGACGACGCCCTGACGCTCTCTGCCGACGCCATTGCGGCGGGGCTGAGGAATAAATACGACGGCACGGGCGTGATTCTCGGCGTGATTGACAACGGAATCGATTTCAATCACATAGCCTTCAAGGACGCCAGCGGCAACAGCCGTATCAAGCAGGCATACGTATATAATGGTTCGCGCGCGACAACATATACGGGAAGCACTATCACCAGCACCCTCACCGACGACAAGACCGAGGACCACGGCACGCACACAGCCTCCACGGCCGGTGGCTCCAGCGTGAAGGTCAGCGGCTCCACCGTCAGCGTCACCGACGACCACGCCAACGCCACCTACGGCGGTATGGCTCCGGGCGCCGACCTCTATCTCGCCGGCATCAACGGCCTGGCGAGCACCTACCTCGACAATGCCGTCAAGAACATGTGCACCTATGCCGACCAGCAGGGCAAGCCCCTCGTGGTGAGCAACAGCTGGGGCAGCCAGTTCGGGCCCCACGACGGCACGGGCGACGAGGCCGACGTCTACAACGCCCTCTTCGGCGACAGCCACCCCGGGCGCGTGGCCCTCTTCGCGGCCTCCAACGACGGCGGCAAGTCGAAGGACGGCGAGGGCGGAGGCTACCACGTCAGCGCCACAGCCTCCAGCAGCAACCCCTTGAGCACCATCGTGCGCGCTGCCACCTACTCCAACACCGACGCCGGCTACTACTACCAAGGCCTCATCGCCAACGCCTGGGCACGCTCCACCAGCGTCTCGAAGCTCGGCATAAAGATCCTGGTGCTCGACGCCTCGACGGGCGAGGTGAAGACCTCAGTCACCAAGACCAGCTCGGGCACGGTGAGCGGTCTGAGCAACTACTACAGCGGCACGCTCTATGTCTATTACGACCAGGTGACGTCCGACAAAACCCAGCTCATCCTCTATTCCAGCGATGGCATAGAGTCGCAGGGCGTGACGTCTTCGACCAAGGACGGCGAGACCTACTACAAGAGCAAGTACACGCTCGCCATTCAAGTATATCCCACCAGCGGCAGCTCCGTCGTCGATGTCTGGGGTGGCACCTACGGCTATTTCACCAGTCACCTGACCACCAGCGGCTACGCCTGGAAGGCCGGCTCCGATGATATGTGCGTCAGTGACGAGGCCATGATGCCCAGCGTCATCTCCGTAGGCGCCTACGTCACCGCCAACACCTGGACCGACTACAGCGGCGCGGCTCACAGCATGGCCGACGAGTACACCGTAGGCGACATCGCCTACTTTTCGAGCTACGCCACAGCCGCCGAGAGCCCAGACGGGCAGCAGTATCCGTGGATCACAGCCCCCGGCGCCCGCATCGTAGCCGCCATCAACCACAACCACACGAAATCGGTCGACAGCGACTACAGCTATTGGGGCGACTATTTCATCACGGACCTCGTCGTGAATAACAGCTCCAATCCTTACGCCGCCATGGAAGGCACGTCGATGGCAACGCCCGTGGCCGCCGGTATCGTGGCGCTGTGGATGCAGGCTGCGCAGGAGGCTGGCAGGAGCCTCACCGTAAACGATGTCAAGGAGATTATGAAAGAGACGGCCATCAGCGATGCCTACACCATAGGCACAAACGCCTCGCACTTCGGACAAGGCAAGATCGACGCCCTGGCCGGCATAAGATATATCCTCGGAGCGTCGGCTGAGCCAACCATCAAGGTTCAACCTGCGGAGTTGGAGTTCAGTGGTTACGCCACGCAGCAGCAGACGCAGACAATAGCTGTCACCGGCAGAAATCTCGAGGCAGACATCAGCGTGTCGATCTCCGGCAGCAGCGAGTTCTCAGTCGACAAGATGCACATAGCGCAGACCGACGGCGTGGCAGAGGACGTGCTCACCGTGGCGTGGACTCCGACGGAGGTGGGAACTCAGACGGCCGACATCACCCTCACAAGCAGCAATGCCGAGAGCGTCACTATAACGCTCACAGGCAATGCCGAGGCTGCCACGCCCACTATCATCGCCAGCGCCGATGCACTGGACTTCAGTGCTCGGCTCGATGAAGAGCAGAGCCGGACATTCACCGTCAGCGGGCGCTTTATCACGGGAGAAACGACCATCGCGCTTACCGATGCCAATGGCGTCTTCGCTGTTAGTCCTATGGCATTGACAGCCGATGAGGTGGCTGCAGGAGCCGAAGTCACCGTCACCTTTGCAAGTGCGGTCGAGGGTAATTTCGCAGGCTCTGTCATTCTCGCCGCTGAAGGTGCAGAACTGCTCGTCATCAATCTCACCGCGGCAGCCAACGACGGCGGCACAGCCAGCGATCCCTATCTCAATATCGCACGCTATGCCACCATCGACGATGCCGGCTGGAACACCACCTACGTCAACACATTATATAAATATACCGAATACGAGGACGAAGAGGTGGCCTGGCTCACCATGCCCGTCTATGGCGCATGGGTCGGCGTATATTACAACTCGCATCCTCAGGCGTGGATTCAGACCGACGTCACCGACACCTCAAACAAATACGCCGGCACGACGTGGAGCAGCAGCGATGTGCTCCTCGGAAGCTCGCCATATTTCACCGCCTCCAGCGGCAACGGCTCAGCACGCGTCATGGGCTATAATTCGCGAAACAATAGGACCCAGGAGTCGGTCACCTTCTACGTCACTAACACCACGGCCGTGAAGTTGCTCGGACTGGGGCAGAGCCGTGCCAGCAGCAGCTACCCCGCATCGCTCGCAATCTACGAGTGCACGCTCGGCGACGACGGCACTCCCGTGGCCTCGGCCTCGGCCCTTCAGCGCTACACCAACTCCGCCACCTCGGGAACCTTCATCCTCTCGGCAACCGACCTCGATGCCACGAAAGTCTATAAGGTCGTAGCCGCCACCTACCGCAGCTACATCGCCGAGATAGCCTTCCAGACGCCGCTGCCGAAGCCCTCACCTGTCATCCACGGCGATATCAACGGCGATGGCGAAGTCACCGTGGCCGACGCCACGGCCCTCGTAAACATCATTCTTGGCAAAGAGACGCGCGACGGCAGCTATGACCAGACCGCAGCCGACATCAACGGCGACGGCGCCGTCACCATAGCCGACGTCACCGCCCTCGTCAACCTCATCCTTGGCAAATAAAAACACATCGAAAATACATCGAAGATGCAAAAAAACGCCCATTCCATCGATTGGAATGGGCGTTTCTGCCTTCAACAATTTTCGCAAGTATGTTAGCGGCCAGCAACACCGCGACCATTTCCTTTGGTCGGCCTGCGGCCTCAAAATCTCAAGAGAATCTTTTCGAAAATCTACCAAACATCGTTCGAAGCTCTTCACAAGCGGAGCGAGCACCCCCTCTCTCCGTGTTCAATCTTCAATCTTCAACGTTCAATCTTCAACGTTCAATCTTCAACGTTCAATCTTCAATCATCTCACCACTACTACCTTGCCGTTGACGATGCACGGACCTTTCGGGAGCTGTGAGTGGCGAACGGTGGACGAATAGAAAGGCGTGAGTCTGTGACCGGCCAGGGAGTAGACAGCCTCGTGGCCGTTGGCGTAGTCCTCGTTTGTGCCCCGCCCGCTCAAGCCGAACACCGCGCCAGCCTCTCCCCCTCTTTGCAAGAGAGGGGACTGGGGAATGAGACTTATGCCGTCGGTGACAGTTGTCAGCGCCTTTGCCATGCGCGCCACGTTCTCCATCAGCGATGCGCCGCTGACCATGGCACCCATCGACGGCACCTTCGATTCATCAAGCGGCTCGCCCCAGTAGTAGTTGCAGAACGTCTTGGGATAAGCCTCAAGGTTGAGGTTCTTCCAAAGCGCGTTGGCGTTCTTCTGCAGGAACGTAACGAAACGCTTGCGATACGACGCGCTGGCATCCTCGTCGAGGACGTAGTTCACGAGATATGGGATCAGCACAGCCTTGAAGATGCTTTGATCCATGCTCGATCCCTCGTCGCGCAGCAGGCCGTCGTGCGTGCAGCGACTACTCGTCACGGCGTAGTTGAGCACCTTACTGGCCATGGCCATATAACTCTGTTCGCCCGTGATGTGGAAAAGGCGACGGGCCGCCTCGCCAAACGTGCCTTGAGTATATGTCAAAGGGGGTTCCTCCACGCGTCCGTCATTGCCCAGCTTTGTCTTCATCACATTGGCCATATAGTCATACAATTTCTTGGCCGTGTCGAGGTAAGCCTCATCGCCGTAGCGCTCATACAGCTTAGCAGCCACGAGGCAGCCGGGGGAGTTGGTGCAGGCGTTCGGCCCCGAGCCGTCGTCCTTCCACGGCAGCGAGAAGAAACCATCGGTGCCGATGCTGCCGCGCGGCAGTATATAATTGTCAAACACCGTGCGGGCCATATCGGCATAGGTGTTATCGCCAAGCGCCTCGCTTATGTGCAGCAGCGTGAGGCAAATCCAGCACATATCGTCTGTGTACTCGTTGTAGAAGCCAGTGGCGTCGCCGCTTTTGTGGTACCAGTTGTTGGCATGGCTGCGAAACCAGCGCTGCATGATAGTCTTGTAGGTGCTCACCCGGCTGTCGTCAGTGTCCCTTAGGCGCTCGTAGGCATATATGATCACGTCTAAGGCATGAGCCTGCTGCCAGTAGATATAAGTGGTCTCGCTGCTATAGTTAGGATAGCTGCGCGGGATGGCGAAGAAAGTGCCCTTCGTAGTATTCATAAACTGGCTCGTGAGCACATATTCCAACGAGTCGGCCCGCCCCGAGAAGTCGCGCTCGATCAGCGAGGCCAAAGGATTTGCCTGGGCCAGCGCCACAACAGAAGTCGCAGGCAAAAGCGTGGCCGAAATAATTAAAAGCAGAAAAAACCTTTTCATGAGGGATAAATTGTGTGTTATGTTTTTCTCCTGTTCCCGTTATTTTGTGCTGCAAAGATACCCCTTTTTCCCATACCGCAATCAGCAATCTCTAAATAAAACCCCTTCAACTCGCACATTGACCCGCCCCTTTCCCTCTCTGACCCGAATTTTTCCGCTTATCAATTATCTATTCCGTCTAATTCATCAAAATATCAGGAGCTTTTGGCTAACATATTATTCTATATTTGTCTTCCACCACGTCTTTTTCCTGATTTAATGCAATAAAAATAAGGATAATAAAGATTTTTTATAAAAAAATGAGAAAAAGTTAATGACTATTCAAACAATTCGCTATCTTTGCCCCGCAATCTTACACGGATTGTATCTTATTTGCTCTATTTCCGCTCGAACTACCACCTCGACCCTCCGGGAATAAAAGAGTAAACTCATAATCAGTGGAGTGTGCGCTATAAGCGCAGACTTCTCTGTATGATTATGAGGGCTGTGGTAGGCCTGAGCGGAATACGACGAAGGCTGCGCTTTTTCTATGCCCATAGGTTAGTGCTGTCTGAGCCGTTTTGAAAGAAAGTATTAACCAAAAAGAATGCTGTCCATTATTTTATTGCGTCCTAGTGAACAGTGGTTGTAATGGATATTTGTATATTGAAGACTATGATAGATTCCTTGTTTGACACATTAAATGTGAGTGTTATATTAGGTACCCTGCTTGGTGGCTTTTTAGCTTGCCTTGTGCTTGGATGCGTGATACTCTTGCATCAAGGTGGCAAGAAGGTGACAATCTTTAGCTGTGTCATTACGGCATTCTTTGCGGCTTTCATGAGTATGCAGTCATCGTTGTTTATCGGCGAATTGCGTTTGAAGAATATTACGGAATGCTACCTTAATAAGGCTGATACTGCCGTTAGATTTATGAGTGAAGGTTCTTCATTTATAAATGGAATATCCACATTCGCAGAGAACGTGTTAGGTATGCGACTTGTAAAGCTTCCAGAAATGGATCCAGAAACGATTACTAAGCTGCAAGATGAGATTGATACACATAGAATACGCCATATCTATTATATGATTATTGGTGCTGTTTTAGCAGCCGTGTTACTATACTTTACTATGGACTCAGACGAAACTGGCCATTCTAAAGGTAAGCATGCGCGACATACCCATTCTGGATTAATGTACGAATAATTTTCATTGAATAATGGGAGCTTTAATACAGATTTTAACAAATAGTATTGGTAGTTTGCTGCTTGGCATAATGATAACGGCTGTTGGAGTCGGGCTTATGTTCTATTTGATTAAATCTTGGCATAAGAATAGGCAATTTACATTACTAAGTTATATTCTGGGAGGAATCGCTTTCTGCTTTATCGCTTTTCATGCTATAATTATTTGTGGAGCTGTTACCATAAAATGTTATGGTAATGAGTTGGAAACTTTAGTTAATTCTTATGTGTCTGATATTTCCAATACTGTGACCTTTTCTCAAGAAGATACTCAAAAAGTTCTAGATCGCCTGGCTTGTGACCTGCCAATAGTCGGCTATTATGCTTCTTATGCCGATTTTAGTGGGCATACCCCAGACGATTTGGCATCTTCTATGAATGGTGAGATGCAACGGTTTATGAATAAGTATATATTCCGTCATTTGTTTTGGGCTTTCCTATTCGTCTTAGCAGGAGCATTTGGAATAATAAAAACGATGGAGGTGGCGAAAATAAAGCACAAGTCAAATAGCCGAACTAAAAGTCGCTCACATTTTTATGATGAATAAATCACTTTAAAATAATAAAGAAATGGCAAATCATCTAATTATCGGATTGGGAGGAACTGGTGGTTCCATCATCCGTGCTCTACGCAAGCGAATTTATGAGGAGTTCCGTTCTAACACTCCTGAAGGAAAGGCAAACATCGAGTACTTGTATGTAGATTCAAGTCTCGCCGACCTCAATAACGAGGAGGATTGGCAGACCTTAGGCGTCTCTGTGCAATTAACTCCAGCTCAGCGCCTTTCAATTAATGGCATCGGCGCAGGAGTACTTGGAAACCTTGAACAATATCCAGGCATCAATTCATTCATAAGTAGAAAAGACCAGGGAATGCTAAGTGAAGGCATCGGTGCCATCATTAGTGAAGGTATTGGTGGGCAACGCCGTCGTTTTGGTCGAATGTTGATGGCCAATAATATGTGTGGCCTGCCCCAGGACACTTTTATAGGTCAGGTACACGCTCGTGTCAGAGAACTGAAAAAACGTGAGGATGTTGAAAATGTAACATTCCATATCTGTGCCGGCCTCGGCGGAGGAACTGGTTCTGGTGCAATCATTGATGCCATTGCCCAGATACGCAATGAGTTTCAGCGTACAGGAGATAATCGGACGAACTTCAAGATCCAATTATATCTGTATGTTCCTGAGAAAATTATTCAAATTCCAGGTGGAGAGGCCAGTAACAGGTATTATCAGCCCAATGGTTATGCAGCATTATTGGAACTGAATGCAATGTCAGTCGGCAAGTATTATCCTACAGATGTTAAAGGTAATACAGATGAAGATGGTCAAGTGCGTAGATTACTGCACGGACAGGATGCTTTTGATATGGCCTATCTCTTTACGAATGTCAACGAGGCTGGTAAGGAGGTGAGCCTGTTTAAGGTTCTTCCAGGCATTGTAGGCGATTTCTTGTTCCAAAAGATTGTGGCCTCTTCCATGTCCTTTGGTGGCCAGATGGCACGTTTGGAAACGAATGAGAATAATGGCTTACTTCCAGAAGAGAATGAAGAAAGGCAGCCGGTTCACAGCCGAAAGTTTATGACATTTGGCGTAAAGCGTATTGAATATCCTGAGACTGAAGTCGTCGAATATGGAGCTTATCAGTTCGCGCGTCAGGCGTCTTTGCAGATGTTGTACGGCCTTTGGGATGATGCTCGTGGGTTCTTGGAAGAATGCACTGAGGATATGGTAGGAAAATCCTATAAACAGGATGTTGCAGAGCCAAAGAACTTGGAAGATAATTTACTCTCAGATGCTTATCTTACATTAAGCAGACCGCTGCCCTCAATAGAGAAACATGTAAATTGGAAGGAAATTATTCCTGGCTGGGAGTTCTACACGGATAGGTATAAACAAGACGTTCAAGACGAAAATGACAAGAAAGAATGGTTGGAGCAATTCAACCAACTCTGCAAAAAGTTCTATGACACAATGTACCGTGGTTCTGGAGTAAAGAAATTCTATAAGGACTATGAGAGTGAACTTTCAGGCTTTGCGGAAGAAATATGCAGAAAGATTGAGAATAATCTCTTTGCTAAATGGCGTAATGGCACGATGTCAATAATTGAGGTCCATAAATACGTTGCAATGCTTATCGCTAATTGTGAAGAACGTATAGAGGGCTTTAATAATAAAATCGTCAAGCGGACAACATATCTGAACGAAGAATTGGCAGATACTATTAAAGATATACGTGCAGATTGGAACAACATAGGCTGGTTGCGTGACGCAATAACCAATGCTTCAACAAAGACTTTTGGCCGTTTTGTAGATGCGAAGCGCGAGGAGTTGACTTTAAGTACACAAATAGAGGGGTATGTCTATGCAACAAAACTGTTGACAGAGGTGAAAACGATGCTCACGCTTCTTAATATGAATAGTATTGAGCCGTTCATGAAGGTCTTGTCTGATTTCGCAGATTCAATGAAAAGACAAGCAGATGACAAGTGCAAACTAAGCGATGCAGAAATCACCAGTTTGCAGGGTGAGGTCGTTAAAGAATATGATCCCAAGTTCGTTAGGGACACAATTGTAGGTTTCTTAAAGAATAAACAGCATCAGCAGGATTATGCGACAGGTATGAGAATGCGCATAATAGACGAGGTTGGAGCCTCGAATGTGACATTCTCTTCTCTCGCAAAGAAGATGAATGTTGGCATGTTAAACAGCATTTCGCTTAAGGTGTGCATCGAGAATGCCAGCAGAGATATGGAAGAGTATTCTACTAAGAATCCGAATCAACGTTTGGTTAATGTCAATATTCTTGACAAGCTTCGCAATACGGAGTGCAGTAGTCCTGAAAAGATGAAGAAATTCGTCAACGGGATATACAATGCAGCACAAAGCTTCTTGACATTCAATGGCTCGGAAGAGGGACAAGGTAGTCCGGAAACGGCTGCAAATCATCAGAAGATTATACAGCTGTCTCTCCCCCTATACGAAGATGATCAGGCTTTCCGTGCCGATTTTATAAAAATGTTCGGTGAAAGCGGGAAAATACCATTCGATGAATCCAAAGATGTTTCAGAGAATTTCAAGAGTAACCAAATTGTCGTAGTGACGGCTCATAGCGGTTTCCCCTTGAGATATGTTGATAATGTCCGTGTTCTGAAAGAAAAGTATGATATACTTGTGCGTGACGAGGTCAATAGGATGGTGGTTCATACAGAGTCATTCCTTAAGCCTCTGCCTTCACCTTACAGTAAGGATAAAGGGACGAAGCGTAAGGAGATGCTGCCAATAGTACTTTTGGCATATAGCATCGAAGGACTTATTGTCGACAGGGAAGATGTTGAAACCGGAGAAAAGTATAAGGCGTTTGCTGGAGAGAAGAACAAGATGGGTAGAGTCAGCCGTTGGATTAATGTGGGTGAGAATATCTTTGATACCCTGGAAGAAATGAGCAAACTCACTCGTGCCGTTGATGCAGCAGCATTACGCAAGGCGGTTGAGACCGAATTGGAAACAAACTATAAGCACATAGAGAAGAAACAGCAACTAATGCAAAAGATGGGCGATACTCTTGAGAGCGTGATTTTGCCAATGGTAAATAACAACGAGAACAACCCAGAGTATATAGCCTTTAATGCTGCAGGTGAGCAACTGTGTGAAAATGATCTTCGATTCTAATATAAATAATAATCATCATGGCAAAACAAGGAAAATGTGTAAACATTGAATGTGATCATTATAAAGAGGTGTTTGACATCCAGGCTGGAGAGGAATTTGAATGCCCATTTTGTCACAAGCCTTTAGGAGATCCAGGTGAAAAAAAGAAGTCGCCGAAAGGCCCAAACAAGAGACTGATAGGCCTGATTGCTGCTGCCGTTGCATTGCTGGCAGCCCTCGGTGGCGGAGGCTATGCCTTATTCAGTGGCTCAGGTGAAAAGGAACCGCCAACTCCGCCACAACCGCCAAAGACATCTGTCAGTCTGACCCTGAATCATGCTGATAAGACCCTTAAGGTTGGTGAGTCGGATACGTTGGTTGCATCGATTAATCCAGATAGTATTCAGGTAGACTTGGTATGGTCTACAGCACAAGACAGTGCCGTCGTAGAAGTTCAAGGCGGAATTGTTAAGGCCTTAAAGGACGGCGAAGGCGCAGTCCTGGTTCATGCGATTCTGCCGGATGATACATTGGAGGCTGTGTGCTCATACAAGGTGGAGAAGGTTCAAGACACGATTCCAAATGCTGATGACGTAAAGAAAGAACAGGAGAAGGTAGTGCCTGAAGGCTCAAAGAAAACGTCTAAGGATAAATCCAGCAGCGCTTCTTCAGGCGGTACATTGAAGCTCTCTTATGGCACATATAAAGGAGAAACTAGGGGCGGTTATCCTGATGGTATCGGGCGTCTGACCTATAACCGTTCACGGCGAATCAACCGTTATGACGATAAAGGGCGCGTGGCAGAGGCTGGCGACTATGTCGTTGGCGAGTTCGTTCGCGGATATTTCGTCCAGGGGAAATGGTTTGGCAGCGATGGCTCGCTTAAGGAAACACTGATGATCGGTGTTCAGCCGGGCAATGATTATGAGTCCAAGTAGCGAGAGCTATGAATAGAAGGCTTTTCACTATAGTATGTGCACTAGTCTGTGTACTCAGCGCTTATGGTGTTGATAGAGATTCTTGTCAGACGTCGGTTCTGAAAGATATCTATCGGCACCTAAAGGCGCGGGGGTTGACAGACAGTGGGCCTGTTCGGACCAACACTCTTGGATTACGAGATGTCGTGATAGAACGTAATCATGAGGGTGTGGTTCAGCAGATTCGCACACCTCTGTTTGCACATGATCTGCGGAATAATCTGCCTGCTCAGATTGCAGATTTCGTTGAGAGGTATATGTTGCAGCTGAGCCTTCTCTCATCTGCAGATCGGAGTCGCCAATTTTTCGATGACCTCTCTCATCTTACGCCAGAGAGCCCGAGTTTTGTAGATAGTCTTTGCCAGGTTCAGATTGACAGCAACGACAAGAAGTATGTCTTCACATGGACAAGCCCTAAAGGTGAGATAGCGAAACTGACATTTCCCAAAAGCTTTGCACTTATCACGGGGCAAGATATGTCGGAACGAGATAAATCTTTCAGGAATCTGCTGCTGAGTATAGACAGCATCACGACCTATACTCCACCAACAGTTTCCGAGGAACATTTGGAAAAATCAGATACATTAGATTACTATATCCGTCGTGGCCCATACTATATCATTAAGCCCATGAAGTCCGACACATATTATGTTAAGGACTCCTTGAACAACTTTATCCCTCTCGTTGATGAACGTTATCCAGAAGAGACTTTACGTAATATTTTCTGTCGTGTCGTTCCCGCAGACCTTCAGCTGCAACTTAACCAGCACGTTTACGGCTTGAAAAGAGTGCCACTGAATGTGGATCTAGATAAATTTGATTATTTCTGCCGATATACCAATTGCAAACCTTATGTGGGTATCGAAGACATCACCCCTGAGGGCGTTGTCAAAGCCACCGTGCTTTATGAGAACGTAGATTTAGACTACAACCATTTATTATATATTGAAGTGGACACAAAAACTCTTATTGAACGAAGAGGCATTGCCAAAGGTTTTATTATGAGTTATATCCCCACGCATAGCTTATCCAATCTATATTACGAAAACGAAAGAAAAAGCAGAAAACGATGAATAACAAAATCCTTTTGCTGTTGTTGGCATTCTTCGTGCTTACAACCTCGGCTTATGCTCAGGGCGAAGACCCCAAGAAAGCCGCTTTGTCTATCAAAAAGAACTCGGAATATATCTATGGTGAAGCCGCCGGCGATGATTCCGAAGATGTTCTCTACGAAATGGCTCACGAAAAGCTCGTAGAGCGAATCAAACAGTATGTGGCATCACAGCCGAACTTGGCAGCCGCAGACGGAGTGCTGATTGACCGTGTTCGTCAGAAAACGAAGAAAATCACGTATACGCGAGGCATCGAAACCAAGGTGCTGTGCTTGTACGTCAAAAAGGCTGAAATATTGCCTCTGACAAAGAATGCACAAGAGAAGGCAGATCTTGTCGTGAGCAATTCTGCTTCTGAAGAACCTGTTGCAGAAGAACCGCTAAGTAAGGATGAGCCGCAAGTAGGGGATTTAAGAGAACGTCAGGCTGCACTACATACAATAGAGCAGAAACGCCATGAAGCAGAAATGGAGACAGGCAAATCCATAAGCTATGAAAATATCACTATCGAAGATCCGAAAGATGCAGATAGCGACGAAGGAGACTTGTCGGAAGAGGATATGGCAAAGATGGCAGAAGAACTCACACCGGCTCAATATAAAATGCTTGAGGATATTGTAGCTGAAGGTGAAGATGACCCCTACGTCCAGAAGCGAGTAATGCTTTTAGCGGTTGTCAGCAAACTCAAAACGTATGACAGAGTTCAACGATTCCTACTTAAGAGACAGGTTAATGATGGCGGACTTATATATAAGCTTACAACTAGTTTTGATCATGAAGATTGTTTCTGGGCAATTTTTAACGGTCGCCAAGAGTTAGTTGCCCTCCTCTCTCCAGACTTGGATTTTGACCTCATTAAGCAGCAAGCCGTTGATGGACGGAAAAAATATGCACGAGGTGCAAAACTTTGGATAAGATTCCTTTAAGTTAACAATAAAATCATATAGATACAATGAAAAAGATTATTCTATCTTTGTTCGTTTTGCTGCCAATGTTTTTGAACGCAGCAATCAGGACGGATGTAACAATTACGGATTTAAATAATAACGCCTTGACGCAAAATATCGAGCGTAATCTCTCGGCGCTTATATCTGAGCTGAACAGCGCTTGGGAAGAAAAACGTAATCCCAATTGGAAACAGTGCCGTCAGTGGGCTGATGAACGTACTTGCAATTCGCTGTCTATGCTGTGGGAGAATTCTCCTTTCCGCTGTTCTGAGGAAGAGATTGTGGAGATTGGTATGAGCTCTTATGGCGGTGAGTTTGAAGTTCGAAATCTTCCGTTTATTTTCTCCTCTGCTGGCAGGGATGATTATCATGAGGCTGCAGTTACCTTCAATAACAGGGGCGTTGTTACGAGCTTTCACATGATGATAAGCACCAATCTGTATCGAAAGGTAATCGAGGCTGGTGAGGATGTCAGGGATCTTCGTCAGCGACAGATGATTTTACAGAACGTAGAGGAATTCAGAACTGCTTATGAAAAAGAGGATATTCAGTATTTAGAAAGAATATTTAGTGAAGATGCTCTTATCATCACAGGAAAGGTTATTAAGATTGCTCCGACGAAGGAAAACAATTTCCAGAGTACGAAAATACAATATAGCAAACAGGACAAGAAAACTTATTTGAAGAACCTAAAGGCTGTTTTTGCTGCAAACCAGCGTATTCGAGTAAATTTTTCTGATGTAAAAGTAGAAAGGCATCCTATTGAAGAGGACTTTTATGGCGTTACTCTGCATCAGGGTTATTCATCAGATCGCTATAGCGATGAGGGCTACCTTTTCCTGCTTTGGGATTTCCGCGATCAAGACAATCCTATGATTCATGTCCGCACCTGGCAGCCTGACACCAATCCCTTCACGAAGCAGAAGATTAAGGAAGAGGATATCTTCAGTCTTGCCGATTGTGACTTATAACAATTACAATTAATCAACAATTTAATATACATTACACGAATGAAGAAGTTACTATCATTAGTTGTCATGGCTGTTTTCTCGTGTTTGGCTTTTGCCCAATCTGACCGTGAGATGACCGTGAAAGAGCCATTGACGCCCCAGCCGCAAGCCGCGGCCCAGTATGATTCAAGCACGCCACGAATGACAGGTAAAAAGAAAGGCAAACCCGTGGGTGATGATGCTGTGCTTTTAAGAATCTCGCTGCCCGACCAGCAGGTAACATTTGACGAAAAGCAGGTTTTCAGTTATCAGTATAAAAGTGGCGAATGGTGGGTCTATATGCCTATAAAGTCTAAGAAAATAGAGATTAAGCACCCGACATTCTATCCTCTAACCTATACCTTTGATAACCCGTTAACAGACAAGAAAATGGTCTATAGGATGACTATAGGCCTTCCTGCCGACAAGAATACGGGCCGCGCTTACGTAACTATGACGTGTCAGTCTGCTGGCAGCAATGCCATTATTTTGGTTAAAGATGAGAATGGGAAACAGGAACAATATAAGTTCGATGATAAGAATCAGTGGCAGGAAAACCTCCCGTATGGCCAATATGAATATACGATTAAGGCCGAGGGATTCCAGGATAATAAGGGAACGTTTGTTCTTGTAGGGCCTCCAGTGAATGTGCCTGTACACCTAGCATCCGTAATGGGTATGCTGACCATTGAAACCGACGATTGGGGCTCCGAAGGTCAAATCACTGTTGACGGCGAAGTCGCTTCAGCGGGTGAATTCAGCTATCCGGTGGGTCGGCATCTGGTAAGGTGTGTTGACAAATCGGGAGTTTATTCTAAGGAGCAGTATGTGGACCTTACTCATGAAGGCGCCACTGCTGATATGCGCCTTGGAGGAACTATTACATTGCGTGGTCCTAAGGGCGGTAGGATGACCCTCAATGGTACGACATACGATGAAGGAGTCGTGGTGCGCAATGTCCTGGGCTCCTACACTGGTAGTGTCTCAAAAAGCGGTTATGATTCAAAGTCTTTCACTCGTGTTGTCAATGTTAATGAGGCCGTAGATATAAGCCAGCATCTAAAGCGCACGGTGAACAATCAGACGTTCTTTGAATATCTCTTCTCTCCCAAAGCGCCTCTTGGCGTGTATATCGGTACTTGCAAGCGTTTTGGATGGGGCATATCTATGAAAGGCTCGATTCGTTCTATTGATAGGTCTGGAGAGAAGAAATCTAGTGACAAGAATAATTATTATGAGGGCATGCCCTCAACGTCTGACTATGAGAACAGCCGTAGTGACCTCCGCTATGCTTTTACGACAGGTCCGTTGTTCCGCATAACCCATTGGCTGTATATGTCTATTGAAGGTGGTTATGGTAAATATGGTAACCTTTATTCTGTAGATAATTCGGCGGGCGGTAAGGATTACTATTATCCTCGCTATTTGAAAGGCTTTGAAGCAGATGCTATGGTGCATGTTCGCATAAAGAATTTCTTACTTAGTGGAGGTTATTCAATGTTGTTCGCTGATGAGACATTTGGTGATTTCAGCGTAGGTATTGGATTTAGCTTTTAAGTCATATTCATACAAATAATTATCAAGACAATGAAAACTCTGAAATATTTATTTTGCAGTTTCTTTAGTTTGCTGCTTCTCTCCGCAACGCCTATACTTACCAGCTGTATGTATCCTGATGATGATTATGAGCCTTACATCCCAGCTGTAATTCCAGAAATTACAGGCCTGAGCTATACAGTGCTGGAGAATGGTAGTGTAGAGCTTGAAGCTGAATGTACTAATTTGGCTGAGGCTGAGATAGAGGAAGCGTATATCCAGTATACGGTGTATAAGAGGCAAGACAAGTTTGAGAATTATACTTCCCTGAAGGCTGAGATTACAGACACATCTTTAAAGGCAGTTACAAGGAATTTAAATGGATATACCACTTATTGGTTCCGGGTACAGATTAAACTTAAGGGAGGTTATGTCGTAGAGGAGTATTATTCGGGAACATTAGATCTATAGTAATAGGTATTGAAATATTGGGGCGGGATTTCTCGCCCCAATATTATCTCTACACTTTGTCGTTGTGCCCGACACGGATTAAGGGAAATAAAAATGTCTTTGAATAGGAAACTTAAAGAATTGTCTGACTTAGCAGGTAAGATGAAAGATGAATTCGCTGATAAAGCTAAGCAAGGTGATGAGCGTGCCCTTAGCAGAGCTGGTGAAATGTCGGCTCTCCAATATTGGGCTGAAAAAGTACGGAATTGTGAGCATACTTTTGAAAGGAAAGATGGCAGGGATGTCTGCACGAAGTGCGGTTTTGAGGATCCGGATTCTCTATCGATAGAGGAGAAATGGGCTGAGGCCTGGTTATAGATGATAGAACGAATGTATTATGAAGAAGCGACTGTTTTTTGATATGGATGATGTGCTGGTGGATTTCCAGTCGGGACTTGACAAGGTTGACGAGGAAACGAAAAGCCGGTACAGGGCTCAGGGACCGGGCGAGAAGGACCGGATGGATGAGATTCCGGGATTGTTCGGGCTGATGGATCCTATGCCGGGGGCCATTGAGGCTGTGCACAGGCTGGCAGAGGTGTATGATGTGTTTATCCTCTCGACAGCTCCTTGGAATAATCCTTCTGCGTGGTCTGATAAAGTCATGTGGGTGACGAATTATTTTGATGACGTGTTTCATAAACGAGTGATTATCACGCATAGGAAGGATCTCGTTGAGGGTGACTATCTGATTGACGACCGCGGCAAGAACGGCACTAGCGAGTTCAAGGGTGAATGGATTCACTTCGGCTCAGAGCGGTTCCCTAACTGGGATGCTGTGGTTGAGTATTTGCTTAATAAATAAATAGAAGATTGCGACCGATGGCAATCAGTGCCCTTGCGTTTCAGCCGTAGAGAAGGTTTTATATTGATTATGCAAAACAAATTGTGCAAAAAGATAATTCAGATATCATAATTTGTTTTGTGTGCGGGGGCCGCTGGCTCTGCGGGCGTTCAGAAGCGGAAACCGAAGGCGGAATAGACGGTCCAGTATGAGGTGTAGCCGTGGTCGTTGGCGTTGTGGTAGCGGAAGTGGTTGTAGTGGCTGTAGGCCCGCAGGTAGTAGCGCCGCCACTGGTAGCTGAGGGCGAGGCGTGTGTCGAAGTTCCAGCTTACGCGGTTGTTGATGTGCTCCTCGCCGGTCTGGATGAGGCGGTAGTCTTTCATGTCTTCGCTGATGTCGAGGTCGTAGGTGCATACGGTGATGCGGTTGTAGAACGTGAGCATAGGCACGGCCATGGCGCTGATGAGCCATCCGCGAGCGGGCACCCAGTTGTAGGCATAGCCGGCACCTATGCTGGCTTGCGTGAATTTGAACTTGCCTACGTCGTTCATCAGTATCTGCAGCAGGAAATTGCGGGGGTCGGCGAAGCTGACGCGCGAGTGGTAGTACATGGCTCCGGCCACGAGCGAGCCTGCCGAGCGCAGTTGCTCGAGCGACTGGTCGTAGGCTGCGGCATAGGAGAAGCGCTTGCGGTTGAACATATAATAGGCGTCGAAGAAGAGGGAGCGCATGCGCAGCGGGTTGTCGGTGCTCCAGTCGATCCGGTCGGAATAGTTTTCGCCTTTGGCGCTTATCTCGGGCTGGCCCGAGCGGTATCTGTTGATGCGCAGGTTGACACCGTAGCTGCCTCCTGTGGCGCCGAATGAGAGCGTCTTGCTGTCGGCGCCTATGATGGCGCGTGAGAGTCCGAAGCCGTAGCCTCGGTAGCCAGCCCAAGCGCCTATGCTCACTGTAGGTCCGCTGTGCGTGACGGCTCTCCATACGGTGCCGTCGTTGAGGTCGCGGTCGGCGGCTGTCATGTGGAGGTCGGCGTTGTTTATGTCGGAGCGCAGCTCGGCAGACCATGGCCGCACGGGTTGTCCCACGTAGCGGCGGTCGAGGCCGCTGACGGCCGACGAGTCCACGAATTCTTTTATCTTTAATAGTACACGCACAGGCAGCGGCTTACGTCGAGTGGTGGCGGAGTCGCTTTCTGCTATGTTGTCCTGTGCCATTAGCATGCAGGGCACGAGCGTTACTAATAATAGTATGTGTTTTCTCAAACTGGGTAACTGTGTCGATTGAGCGTAGCCTTTCTGATTGCGGTGCAAAGATAAGAAGAAATGACGAATCATTAGTGTCCCGTTAAAATTGGGACGAGTTAAATATTAATCAAACAACCCCGGAATAAGGGGACCAAGTTGCTCTTTGACATCATTGGAATAAGTCTTATCGAACAGTTCTCTGAGCGGTGTTTTGTCCGTGAGTGACAT
>JAFRNY010000084.1 GCA_017429945.1 Bacteroidaceae bacterium | reverse complement strand
GGTCCCACCTCTTCCCATCCCGAACAGAGAAGTTAAGCCCGCTTGCGCCGATGGTACTGCACACCCGTGGGAGAGTAGGTAGCCGCCACTTTTACAAGAAAGCCCCGACGAGCATTAAGCTTGTCGGGGCTTTTCTTGTAATGGAGAATGGACAATGGACGATTGATAATGTATAATTGATAATGTATAATGTATAATGTATAATTGACAATGTATAATTGATAATGTATAATTGATAATGTATAGTTGATAATGTATAATGTTCAATGGACAATTTTCATTATTCAATGTTCAATGTTCAATGTTCAATGGCCATGCGATGACGGGTTGGGGTAATATTGTTTGTGGCTTGACGCAAAAAAAATTTTTGTTCAAAACAGACTACAGACTACAGCCAGTAGGAAAAAGGTATGGCGTAAGGTGCAGGTGAGTTTTGCGGCAGACATAAAAATTCTTTTTTGGGCGATGCTTAAATGCTATCTATTGTTTTATTTTTTTTCCTTTTATTTCTCTACGTCCATTTATTTCTCTATCTTTGGGGCAAAATTAAAGGACCTTAACAGATGAAGACACGTCGTGTACTGTTTGTCGTGAGCCTTATAGCTCTTGTTTTTGTCGTAAAAACCAATGCTCAACGCAGTGCTGACTCAGTTGGCGCTGCCGACTCTGTGCTCGAACACTTCGAGACGTCAACTGGGGGTGGTAGCTTTGAAAGCGCTAATGCTTTCTTTGCCTTACTCGACCGCGAGGGACTGACGGACAGCCTCGTGACGTTCTCCGCCTCGACGCCTAAGCAGACATTACAGCAGCAGGTGTGGTATTGGGCTGCTGAGTTTTATTACGACAAGCAGGAGTATGCCAAGGCCGCTGTCTATGGCTTGAAGGCTCTGCCACTGTGCCAGGGCGGCACGGACCGCACGCTCGAGGGCGACTGCCTGAGCATTCTCTCGCTCATCTATGTGCGCCAAGGCGATTTCACCGAGGCTGCCCGCTATGCCAAACTCTGCAACGAGATAGACCTTACCGGCGGCGATGCCGACGTCATCTCGTCATCGTTCAACACGCTGGCGGGCATCTATCTGAGTGCTCGGCAGCCAAAGGAGGCAGAGCACTATATCCTTAAGGCCATTGACTATAGCCGGCAGACCGACAACTTGAAGCGGCGAGCCGTGCTCTTCGGCATGGCGTCGGAGATTTACCACCTGCTCAATCAGGACGAGACGGCACTCGACTATGCCACGCAGGCTTATGACATCGACCACGAGGCCGGGCGCCAGGACAAGGCTGCTATGCGTCAGGCCCAACGAGCCTCGGCGCTCATCAGCTTGCGTCGCTTTGACGATGCCACGGAGGCGCTCTCCGAGGCTATTCCCGGGCTGCGCGAGAGCGGCAACAGCCACTCGTTGGGCATCGCCCTGAACCAGATGGGTTTGTTGCAGCACGGCGAGGGCAACGACTCGGCCGCTGTAAGCTGTCTCAGTGAGGCCCTCGAGATCTTCACGCGGCAGCACGACCTCTACAACGAGAGCCACTCGCGCAAGGGACTCTACGAGGCGCTACGTGCGAGCGACCCGCAGGCTGCCATGGCACATATCGACCGCTACAACGAGCTGAAGGACTCGCTCTACGACCACGAGACGGGTGAACTGCTCTCGCAGTATGCGGCACAGTATGGCTACGACGAGCTACAGCAGCAGACGCAGGCTGCGCTGTCGCAGAGGAACCTTTATATTACTATAGGTATGGTGCTTATAGCGCTGGTGCTGGTTGCCGTGGCGCTGTTAGTCTGGAACGATCGCCGCCGGCAGCGTCATATTCATTGGCTGATGCAAGAGATAAGCCTCCTAAAGGAGGACACAGAGAGCACAGAGAAGACAGGTGTGGAAAGCACAGAGAACACAGAGAAGACAGAGGTCACAGAGGGGAGATTGCCGTTAGAGAGGGTAGAGGAGAGCCATAATGGCAGCCCGCAGGAAAAGGGGACTATCGACGTCAACAGTTTGAATGCCGACGACCGTCTGTTCCTCCAGGATGTGGTGCAAAAGGTCAACGAGGGCTTCCTGCGCGGACAGTTTGACACAGCGAGCATAGCCTCGCAGTTCAATATGAGTAAGAGCACATTCCAGCGCCGCATACAGAGTATCACGGACGATACGCCCAAGGCTTTGTTCTCAGCCATACAGATGCATAAGGCCACGACACTGCTCACCGAGGCGCCCGATATGCCCATCAGCGAGGTTGCGCGCTCCTGCGGCTTCGAGGAGACGAGCAATTTCTCGCGCGCTTTCAAGCGCGCCTTCGGCGTGACGCCGACGCAGTACAATAAATTACAGTAAATACGTCTGAACACTAATAGGCACAAATATCTTTTACACAAATTGAAACTAATATTTTAAGGAAACGAATTGCCGTAATAAGCATAATACTTATTATAGAAACGAATTGCCGTAATTATCATAATTCTTCATTTCCTCTGAATGCTAATTGAGGACAATCTGTAGATTATGATAATTACGGCAATTTGTTTCTATAAATATTCTTAGTATTATGATAATTACGGCAATTCGTTTCCATAAAAAGACATTAGTTTCAATTAAATTAGCATTTTGGCTCAAAATGATAAAACTTTGGCGCAAAATGATAATTCCGGAAGTTCATTTTGCGCCTATATTTGTACCCAGAAAGTCTTTATAAACCTATTATTTCACCCTTTTTTATCATTTTGTCCAGCGATTTCACCATAAAACGACGGGCCGCCACGCGGCTTACGGAGCAGTACATCAGGCAGATAGCCTTGGATGAGCTGCTCTTGCGACGGCTGATCAAAGAGGAGCAGGAGCAGCAGGAGTCAGACGAAATGATAAATGAAAAATGATAAATGAAAAATGATAAATAATAAATGATAAATACGAAATGATAAATATTAATTCTAAAATATAAACACTATGAAACACCTTACACTTCTCCCACAGCGACTCAGGACGTGGCTCGTCCTGCTGCTCGCCGCCTTCATGGGCACGCAGAGTGCTATGGCACAGACCAAGCAGGCTTACGCTTATGTCTCCACGGCAGATCGTGAGACGTTGTATTTCTACTACGACACGAATCGTACTTCGCGCAGCAGCACTGGTGACACGTTCAGTATGAATACGGGTACAGCTACTCCTGGTTGGTACACCCATTATGATAATCCTTACTATCTCCGTGAGAAGATAAAAAAGGTTGTATTCGACAATTCATTTAAAGATTATCGGCCAACTACAACCCGTTATTGGTTCGCCGGCATTCAATTTCTGACCACCATCGAGGGTTTCAACAATCTCTATACATCGGAGGTGACCGACATGAGTTACATGTTTCATGGTTGTAATCGTCTTGCGACTATCGACTTCCGTAACGTGACTGGCGCTACGACGAACCTCACAGACAACTTCATCTTCAACACCTCTAAGGTGACCGACATGACTGGTATGTTTGCTTATTGCTATGCTCTCACTTCGCTCGATCTCAGCGGCTGGGACACCGGCAAGGTTACCAAGATGGAGAATATGTTCAACCAATGTACAGGCCTCACATCCCTGACCCTTGGCTCATATAGCAAATATACAGGTGCAGATACCGGTTGGAATACGTCGGCGGTCACGAATATGAGTCTGATGTTCGGCGGTTGCCTCAAGCTGACAACCATCAAGGTGGGCTCCAACTGGAGCACCGCATCAGTCAATACGAGCAACAAGCCTTTCACGGGCTCTACTAAACTTGTCGGTGGTGCAGGCACGGCATATAGCACCGGTTACGACAGTTACACCTACGCCCGCATCGACCAGGGCTCTACAGCTCCAGGTCTCCTCACCGCAGCCTACGCTCCTTACGTCCACGTCAACGGCACCACGGTGACCTTCTATTGCGACGAGCAACGCAGCCTCCGCACCACCGGCACCACCTACGACTTAAATGACGACTATACTACACCCACGCCGGGATGGTATAAGCAACCTTCCGAGAACAACTACACGTCGGTCGTCATCGACCCCTCCTTCGCCAAAGCCCGTCCGACCACCACAAACCGTTGGTTTGTAAATATGTCAAACCTGACCTCGTTCACTGGCCTGGAATACCTCAACACGAGCGAGGTGACAAATATGATGTATATGTTCTGTATGTGCAACATAGCGGGCGAGCTCGACTTCAGCACCTTCAATACGGCTAAGGTAACTAGTATGTATTGTATGTTCGCCGATAACCTAGCCACGGTGCTCGACCTGAGCAGTTTCAACACGTCGAAGGTGGTGAATATGAGTGGGATGTTTAGGGGTTGCTCCAGGCTCACCACCATCTATGCCAGCTCCAGCTTCAGCACCGCCAACGTGACGAATTCCACCAATATGTTCACCTCTTGCCTTCAGCTCAAAGGCTACAAAGGCACCGCCTTCAACAGCAGCTACGTTGACAAGACCTACGCCCGCCTCGACGGCGGCACAGCCAGCCCCGGCTATTTCTCCACGAAGCCCTATGCCGTGCTCAACAACGGCACGCTCACCTTCTATGACGACGGCAAGCCTAATGCAAAGACGGGCACGAAGTATGGCCTAAAGAGTAGCGGCGACCCAGAGTGGCTTCCAAATAGCGATAATGTGACGAAGGTCGTCTTCAACAGCTCCTTTGCCACTGCACGGCCCACTTCGACAACGTATTGGTTTGGCCTGATGCGCAACCTTACGTCCATAACCGGACTGGAGTACCTCAACACCTCGGAGGTGACAAGTATGAGCCACATGTTTGCTCATACAAAACTTACAAGTATCGATCTGTCGCACTTCAACACGGAGAAAGTGGAGTACATGGCTGGCATGTTCTACGGCAGCAAACAGCTTACCACACTTGACCTGGGCACCTTCAATACGGCGAATGTGATAGAGATGGCGAGCATGTTTGATTCCTGCACTGGTCTGGAACGCATTTACGTAGGCAACGGCTGGAGCACAGCCAAGGTTTCCAGCCACCAGAATATGTTCTATGACTGCACCCAGCTCGAGGGTAGTGCCGGCACGGTGTTCAGCAGCAGCCACACCGACAAGGAGTATGCCCGCATCGACGGCGGCACCTCGTCGCCCGGCTACCTCTCCGCGAATGCCTACGCCGTGCTCAACAGCGGCACGCTGACCTTCTACTGCGATGGCCAGCAGTCCTCGCGCGCGGGTACAATATATGATATACCCACTGAGAAGGAGGAGGCTCCCGGCTGGTATAACAGCAGCATCACCCACGTCGTCTTCGACCCGTCGTTTGCTTTGGCACGCCCGAAGACGGGCTACGCCTGGTTCTGCGGACAGATGCGTCTCCTCGACATCACCGGCCTCCAGTATCTCAACACGTCGGAGATGACGTCGATGAAAAAAATGTTCGACCACTGCTCCAAACTGACCCATCTCGACCTCCACACCTTCAATACGAGTAAGGTCACTGATATGATGCTGATGTTCTGCAATAGCTACAACCTGAAGACCCTCAACCTTGACGGTTGGGACACGAGCAACGTCACAACTATGGTGTCGATGTTCGAGTTCTGCTCCGCGCTTACGGCGATTTACTGCGAACAGATGTGGAAGGCTTCGACCAATTCCACATATATGTTCTCGGGTTGCAACAAGCTCAAGGGCGCCATCGACTTTGATGCCGACAAGACCACGGCCGCCTATGCCAACCCCGCCACGGGCTACTTCTCCTACAAACCCTACGTAGAGTATGTGGCCAGCGAGGGCAAACTGTTCTTCTATTGCGATGGCGAGAGCAATCTGAAGTATGGAACAATCTATGAGCTGAACGAAGGTAGTGATAATCCCAGCTGGATGTCGCATGCCAGCAGTATCACACAAGTGATGTTCGATTCTTCGTTCTCCAAGGCCCGCCCGACAACGACCCGCGCGTGGTTCCTTGGTATGAGCAATCTCACCAGCGACAATATTCTCGGCATGAAGTATCTGAACACCAGCGAGGTGACCAACATGCTCTCAATGTTCGAAGGATGCTCTCAGCTGGAGACCCTCAACCTGATGAATTTCGACACACAGAAGGTTACAAACGCCAGTTCAATGTTCCGTAACTGTTCTAGCCTCACGACCATCTATGCCATCAGCTGGAACTTAGGGGCTAGTTCGAACAGCATGTTCATGGGGTGCAGTAATCTCGTAGGTGGCAACGGAACGCATTACGACTTAACGCATACAGACGGTTCCTATGCACGCATCGACATGACGGACGCTCCTGGCTACTTCACGGTGAAGCCCTACGTCATTTGGGATGCCACGGCCAAGACGCTCACCTTCTACAACGACGGCAAGCCCGAGGAAAAGACAGGCTCGCGCTACGACCTGAACACAGGTGCCCAAGAGCGTCCGGCATGGGCTGGCGCTCCTGACTATGCCAACACGAAAGTTCAAGAAGTAATCTTCGACCCATCGTTCGCCACAGCCCGCCCCACATCCACCTACTACTGGTTCGGCGACATGGGCAACTACCTGACCAAGATCACCGGCATAGAGTATCTGAACACCAGCGAGGTGACGAATATGGGCTACATGTTCTACAACGACACCAAACAGACCGACCTCGACCTGAGCCACTTCAACACTGCGAAGGTGACGAATATGCGGGATATGTTCTATAATTGTGGTTTAGAAACAATTGACATCACGTCCTTCGACACCCGGAATGTGACGAACATGATAAGCATGTTCGGTGGTAACAGTAAGCTGACGACAATCCTTGTCGGCTCAAACTGGAGCACGGCCAAAGTGACTGATTCCAGCAGCATGTTCGCCTATTGCTCCGACAATCTCACTGGCGGTGCCGGCACGAAGTGGAGCAGCAGCAATCCTACCGACAAGACCTACGCCCGCATCGACCGCGGCACCTCTGCACCAGGCTATCTGACCGATGGCACGAGGGAGGCCTATGGCGTGTGGGACAACGCGACCGAGACATTTACCCACTATTATGATTGGAAGAAGAGCCAGCACACGGCTGCCGGCGAACAGGTGGAAGAAGGACAATATTACGAAGAATTGCTGGATGACAGAGGTCAGTATTGCTCGCCTGGCGACATCGTGAATGTTGTGTTCGACCCGTCGGTGGCTGCCTATGGAGGCTTCCATCAGAGCCATTACTTCACAGGCTTGGAGAACCTAACCACCATCGAGGGCCTTGAGAATATCGACACGAGCAAAGAGCGCAGTTTCGCCTCCCTGTTCAGCGGTTGTAAGAGCCTGACCACGCTCGACCTAAGCACCTTCGACACGCGCAATGTCACGAACATGAGCTACATGTTCGACGGCTGCACCAGTCTTCAGAACATCACGCTCGGCGAGAACTTCTCTACTGAGAACGTCACCAGCATGAGCTATATGTTATCAAACGGATGCACCCCTGCCGTCATTGATGCCATCACCCATCATGAAGGCTTCACCACGGCGAACGTCACCAGCATGAGCGGCATGTTCCAGAACAATTACGGTATCAGTGGACTCAATCTGGAAATGTTCAATACGGCGAACGTCACCAACATGAGCAATATGTTCAACGGCTGCTCGAGCCTGACCACCCTCACCGTCGGGCCCGACTGGACGACAGAGGCCGTGACCTCTTCGACGAATATGTTCGCGGGCTGCACCGCCATCGTCGGCGGCGCCGGCACTGCGTTCAGCAGCAGCCACGTCGATGCCGCCTACGCCCACATCGACGGTGGCAGCAACAATCCCGGCTACCTCACAGGCGTCAAGTATCCCCCCTACGTCGTCTTCGACGATGTCTCGGGCGTGATGACCTTCTATGCCGACGGCAAGCAGACGGAGAAGGTGGGCACGATGTACAACCTGCCCGAAGCCCAAACTAATCCTGAGTGGATGTCTGGCGATATAATCATCAGAAAAGTAGTCTTCGACCCATCGTTCATCACCGTGCGTCCCACAAGCCTGTTCTATTGGTTTAACGGCCAGACCTCCTTGGAGGAGATTGAGGGCCTTGAGAACCTCATCACCAGCGAGGTGACAGACATGCAGAGCTTGTTCCAGAACTGCCAGTCGCTGACGACGCTCGATCTCTCCACCTTCGACACCCAAAACGTTACTGACATGTCCTTCATGTTCTGGGGATGTCGCAATCTGCAGCACATCTACGTAGGCAGCGGTTGGACAACAGAAGACGTCAACACTGGAGTGGGAATGTTCAATGAGTGCTTTGTCCTCGAAGGCAGCGCAGGCACGGTATATGATGCAGCCACCCATGGAGGCGAAGTGGAGGTCCGCCAGTTCGCACACGTCGACGGCGGCGAGAACAATCCCGGCCTGCTCAGCGGAAAGAGGGAGGCGTATGTGCATAAGTCGACAGATAATCACACCATCACCTTCTATTTCGACGCTATGCGCCTGGTGCGTGCAGGCACGACCTACGACCTGAACACAGGAACTAATGCACCGGCTTGGGCGACAGGTTTCAATTCGAGTATCTTCACGGCTGTCTTTGATCCGTCATTTGCTGAAGCGCGCCCGACTACCACTTATCACTGGTTCTATTACATGACTTCTCTTGCCGAGATCCAAGGCCTCGAGTATCTGAATACCTGCGAGGTGACCACGATGCACGGGATGTTCAATATTTGCCGCAGTCTGACTACGCTCGACCTGAGCACGTTCGACACGCAGAAGGTAACGGATATGGGTGCCATGTTCAGTGACTGTCGTGCGTTGACGGATGTCAGCCTGAGCAGCTTCGACACCGAGCGCCGCGTGAGCTTCAACAACATGTTCTCGAATTGTATCAGCCTGACGGAGCTTGACCTCAGCAGCTTCAATACAGCACAGGTCTATAACATGAGCAATATGTTCTACGGCTGCTCACATCTTACGACCATCTACGTCGGCGACGGCTGGGATGCCTCAGGAGTTACTAATCAAGCTATCTTCACCGGTTGCACCAGCCTCGTCGGCGAAGCCGGCACGACCTACGATGCCGACCACGTCGACAAGGCCTACGCCCACATCGACGGCGGCACCGACAATCCCGGCTACCTGACATTGAAACTTGTGCCCTATGCAGTCTATGCCGGTACCACCCTCACCTTCTACAACGACAATAAGGCCGACGAGAAGGAGGGCACGGTGTACTATCTCAACGAGGGCTCGGAACAGCCGGAGTGGTACGGAAGAACTCAAAGCGAAAAGGTCGTCTTCGACAGCTCGTTCGCAAGTGCCCGTCCCACGACTACCGCCTATTGGTTCTATAGTATGCACCAGCTTACGTCAATTGAGGGCATAGAAAACCTCAACACCAGCGACGTAACCTCGATGCGATATATGTTTGCCAACTGCACGGCGCTGTCGGCGCTAGACCTTAGCAGCTTCAACACCGAGAACGTTACCGACATGTGCAGTATGTTTGCTGCTTGTTGGGTATTGAATTCACTTGATATCAGAAACTTCAATACCAGCAAGGTGAAGGATATGCGTTACATGTTCTTCTCGTGTGCCGCACTGACCACCCTCGACCTCTCCAGCTTCAGCACTCCGGAGTTGGTGGCAACAAAGAATATGTTCTATGCCTGCCAGAAACTCGAGATAGTCTATGTGGGCGAGGGTTGGAGCATGGCGAAAGTCACCGATAGCGCTAATCGCGAGACTATGTTCATCGGAGCTGCGAAGTTGCGCGGCGGACAAGGCACAGAGTGGGTCAACAACTACGAGGACGCTTCATTCGAAGATTACATCTACGCCCACCTCGACGGCGGCGCCGACAATCCCGGCTACTTCACCGAGAAGCCTGCGTTCCTCCGCGGCGATGTCAACGGCGACGGCAGCGTGACGATTGCCGACGTGACGGCGCTGGTGAACATCATCCTGGGCAAGAGCACGGCGCCGGAGAGCGGCGTGGCTGATGTCAACGCCGACGGCGGCGTGACGATTGCCGACGTCACGGCCCTGGTGAACATCATCCTGGGCAAGTAGCAGGAACTGCTTCGCAGTCACAGAGAGCACAGAGAAGACAGAGGGCACAGAGAAGAGCCCGAAAAGTCTGAATAGCCTGGGAGGGGCGATGGAATATCCGTTCGAGGTCCATCGCTCCTCTATCATTTTTCTCAAAAAAACAGTCAAACCGTCACCTTGCGTGTATATTGCTGATTTGCAAGGCGTAGAGTGATGACGGCTGGGCGACGGCTGGGCGACGATTGGGCGATGGCAGTGGTGACGTCAGCGGTTCTCGCCCGATGATGCGGGCTCAGGGGGCTTGCCGGTCGGCAGTACAAGGGAGTCTCACCAGCGAGACACGCCGATGATACTGGACGCACCGCTCGATGCGACCAGTCGTGTAGGCCGATGCAACCGTATGTGTGGGCTGATTCGGCCGGGCGTTCGGCAGTAAAACAAGTTGTTTTACTTCTGCACTCTTAAGACTTTCGACCAAAAGTTATAAGACTTTCGGGCACAACCCTTGTAGCTTTCGGGCACAACTCTTATGACTTTCGGGCAATACTACCGTGTGCTCTGAACTGTCCGCCTTCCTGTTGCGGCCCAAAAACAAAAAGTTTTTCAAAAAAGGGTTCATCTTACATTGCAAACGCCTGATAATCAATACCGACATTGAAAATCAACAACTTACAATGTAGGATGAACCCTTTTTTGAAAAACTTTTGAAAAACTCTGTGACATGTGCGGTACTTTTGCAACAAAATAATTAATTTACGTCCTTTCCGTCCGTTTCCGTCCTTTTCCGTAATATAAAGATAGTTTTTCACTAATTGGGATAAATATTATTTCACGAATTGAGATAAATATAATTCACGAATTGAGATAAATATAATTCACGAATTAGGATAAATATCTTCTCACTAATTAGGATAAACAACTTGAATACTATATTCTCGTATTGTTTTCGGTGTTTTCGTTGTCCCGTATTCTTTTCCTTGTCCCGGTGTGATCGTGTGAGTGCGAGTGAGTGGGGGAGGGGTGAAAAGCTTTATGTTTTTGATGATTCGCGGGCAATATTGGGCCCGATTATCGCGGTTAGCGCTGCAAAATATAGGTCATAAGTGCATTTTGACTCAAAATGATAATATTTTGGTTCAAAATGATAATTGCAAAAGTGCGTTTCGTTATTAATTTTGTAGCGTGATAAGCTTATTTTGCGGCAAAACTCCCAATATATTTCTACTTTATTTCTGTTTACTAATAACTAACAACCTTTAAGATTATGAAAACGAAACGTACTACAGACCGTCGCCAGCTACTTGGCGCTCTGCTATCGTTCCTAACGTTGCTCATTATTACCCTCCCCAGTTCGGCATATGCCCCTCCTGGCCTTGACGACTGGGAATGGGGCGATGAATGGGGCGAGGCTTATGCCACATGCGACGATTGTGGCATCACCTATATGGCCACCGACTGCAACAGCTCCAGCGATGCGGAAAGCGAGCTGGCGCCGTATTTCTGCGAAGGTTGCGGCAGGTGCTCGCAATATGGTAATGATGAATGTTATTCAGCTAACCATTGCTTTATGTGCGGCGATTGCCTCGATGGCGATTTCTTCGGGCCTATTTACGAAGATATGGATGTTGTTGTCTGCGATAACTGTGCGTATGGAAACATTGATGAATTTTTTCCATACTTTTGCTCATTCTGCGGAATGGCATATGGAGTAGATGTAGAACCCTGTGACTGTGAATATTCGCTGATTAAAGAACATTGTACCGACTGTCATGGTGATGACTGCCAAGAGTGTAACTACCCCTTCGAAGTGGGAGGTGAAGATACGACCATGCCTGGTTGCCGTGAGCATGGACTTTGCGAACTGCACTTGTATGACGATCCCGAGCATTGTAATGAGTGCGGCTCTTGCGACATGGAAATATGCGATGAGTGCGGCCTTTGCGCAGGCTGTTACGAAGATGCGGAGCACTGTCCAGAGTGTGACTTCTGTTTCGGCTACGGCAACGAGATAGAATATTGTAAGAGCGGCGGCGACCACTGTGTCAACTGCTGCGAAGAGAATGAATGGCTCTGCGAACAATGCGGCGAATGTACCGAAGGTAAAGGAATGGATAGATGCGACGACTGTGGTCTCTGCGAAGAATGCTGCACAGCGAACAGCGAGGATGCTGATTGCTCCCACGGCTACTGCATAGCTTCGAGTGACTACGAAGAACACCTCTGCCCCAACTGCCAGGAGTGCCCCGACGATACGGAGTGCGAATACTGTGGTCTGTGCGAGGACTGCCAGGCTGACTACCACTGCGAACATGGCCTCTGCCCGGACGGCAGTGAGTGGGACGAACACCTCTGCCCGGACTGCGGCGACTGCTACGAGGAGGATGAGCTGTGCGAATACTGCGGCGAGTGCGAGAACTGCCGCGAGCATTGCCAGCATGACTACTGCCCCGAGAGCCCCGACTATGACGACCTCAACCACTTCATCTGCGAGCAGTGCAGCGACTGCTACGAGGGCGGCGACCGCTGCGATGACTGCGGCCTCTGCGAGAGCTGCTGCCAGGCCAACACCGAGGCTATGGGCTGCGACCACGCTATCTGCGTGCAGAGCGACGAGTTCGCAGAGCATTGGTGCTACGCCGACGAGCAGTGCCTCGGGAAGTGCAACCATAATGATTGCGCGCACTCGCGCGTGACCGACGAATGGGAGACCAACGGCACAGCGCACTGGCACGTCTGCCGCGACTGCGGAGCGGCCGTAGATAAGGCTATCCACGTCGAAGGCTCACCAGTGACCGTCGTAGAGCCTAATGCCGCGACGCACAAGAATGGCACGGCCAACGTCTCGTGCTCGGTATGCTCTGAGTTCATGGCCACTATCTCCCTGCCTTACGTGCCCATCCCCGAGGACGGCTCACCGTATATCATCACGCAGCCTAAGGATTATGAGGGCAAGGTGAACACCAGCGCATGGGTTGAAGGAGGTGAGCGCTACACTACGTTCACCGTACGTGTCGGTGGTAAGGATCTGAAATATCAGTGGTACGAAAAACAGGGTGATAGTAGTTTCAAAGCCATGAGCAATGATCTTGGGAGGAAAGAAGGCGTTCAGACTGCCAGCCTCAAAGTTTTGATACAAACTGATGCCTGCGAATACAATTATGAATACTATTGCGTGGTAACCAATGGCAATGGAAAGGTGCAGACAAACACTGTGAAAGTTAATGCTCAGCACGTCTTAGGTCACTATATGAAGATTGATGACAAGACGCATGGTTACTACTGCTTAGGTGAGTGCAGCTACATGAAGTCAGCCTCGAACCACCGCTTTGGCGAATGGAAGCTGGTTCGCGCTGCCACCTCTTCGGCCACGGGCTTGCGCGAGCAGACGTGCATGGACTGCGGCTCCAAGAACTCCGAGGTGATTCCTAAGGTTGAGGCCGGCCACACGCATAAGTTCGACCAGGTGCACTACAACATCACCGAGCACTGGTACTCCTGCAAGTGCGGCGTCTTGAGCACAGCCCCGAAGCAGGCTCACCTCTGGGACAAGACCACCGTTGTCACCCAGCCCACCGAGAAGCGCGCGGGCAAGAAGGAGATCTCGTGCTCGAAGTGTGGCATCACCAAGACCGAGACTATCGACAAGCTGCCGCATACGCATCAGTGGTATGCCCTGAATTATGATAATATGCAAAATCCTAACAAGGCCGGAAAGAGTTCCGTACAGCACTATCGCTACTGCAAGAGCGGATGCGGCGAGATGCTTGCCGAGCCCCACAATTACGCTTCATGGCAGATAGCACGCTGGGCAACATCAAGCAGGACGGGCCAGCTCACTCGCGAGTGTTGGGATTGCGGATATGTGGAGAAGAGGTACTGGGAGTACGGCACTTATCCGGTAATAATTGAGGGTGGCACAGCCACGCCAGAAGTGGCAGCCCCGGGCAAGTATGTAGTTATAGAATACAAGAAGGAGCCTGGCAGAACTTTGGCAAACTGGAAAGATATGTCGACAGAATGGGATCAATTGAAGCCCATCGGTATGTCTGAGACGCAGTCTCAGTCTAGAATGTTCAGCTTCAAGATGCCCGACGGCCCGGTAGGATTGTTGGCATACGTTAAGACTTGCGAGCACACCGGCCTACCGAGACAGGGTCAGCGAGTGGAGCCCACGTGTACCAACTATGGCCACGAACCTGATGTGATTTGCAGTCTATGCTCTGCCGTTCTTACTCCCGGCGCACGCATCGAAGCCCTGGGCCATGACCTCCCCAGCACCCCAATTGCCGGTACTTCAGTAACGAAATACTGCACAGTGCTTATCGACGGCCTGATGGTTCCCACCTCGGCAAAGGGTGGCTACGAGGGAGATTTCCACTGCAACCGCTGCGGAAAGACGGTGAAGGGCAAGACCACACCACTGACGCACGGCTGCGACGGTAAGGACCGTGCATGGAACAGGAGTTTCGGCAATGTCTTTGAGAGGCGCAATTTCGTTGACGCCACATGCACCAAGGACGGCCGCAATGCCGATGTATACTGCAAACTGTGTGGCAAGCTCAGTACGCGAGGCGAGAAGGTTGAGCGTCTGGGCCACCAGTGGGGCGCCTGGACTACGAAGCGCGCAGCCTCGACGACGGTGAAGGGCATGGAAGAGCACATCTGCCAGCGCGACGCCAGCCACCGCGAGACGCGCCTGACGGACTACAGCGGGCCGGACTACCGCCTGAAGGCCGACAAGACGAAGCTCGCCTTCGAATGGACCTATGGCGAGACGCCCAAGGGCCAGACGGTGACATTCTCGTCCATCGGTCGCAACGACGTGACGGCGCTCAAGGCTCTGCAGAAGATTAAGGGCACGCCCTTCTTCAGCGTAGCATTCAACGGCTTGAAGATGACCATCACACCGATAGCCGACGAAGTGATCAAGAACGCCAGCACGCGAACGATCAACCTGGCGTCTGTGACAGCTGGTTCGACTACAGTCACCGACTTCACGGCACCGAGCATCACGCTGAGCTTCAACATCAAGAAGGCTACGCCGAAGTTCATGTTCACCTCGGCCGGCAAGAACGCCATCATAGGCGACAAGACGGCGTCGCCGAAGATCACGGGCGCTGCCGACGGCATGACGTTCACCTACTACTCGTCGGACAACAGCATAGCCGTAGTCGACGCCAAGACGGGTGAGGTGAAGGGCCTGAAGGTCGGCACCGTGACCATCACCGCCAAGTTTGCGGGCAACGACTACTACACTTCGTTCGCGACATCGTACACGCTCAACGTGACGACGCCCGATGCCATCGACGACATCGATGCCGACGGCGCCGCCCGCACCTCGGCCGCCAAGCAAGGCACCTACGACCTCTCCGGCCGCAAGGTCGAGGAGATGCGCCGCACGGATGTCTATGTGAAGGACGGCAAGAAGGTTTCGGTTAAGTGAGCGCCATGAAAGCTCGCTTTCTGATGGCCGAACATGAGAAACGTATCCAAGGTTTCGGTTAAGGACAAGCGCTAAAGCGAGCTGCGCTTAAATGAGCGCCTAATGATAATATGATGAGAGCGCTTGGCACACGGCTAGGCGCTCTCTTCTCGTATTTCAACAAATCAAACAAACCTATTTTGAAAGATTTGAAAAGATTTGTGAGATTTCTGTCACGAAGTGACACTCATTATCAGACATTGAGTACATCCGAAACTTGTTTCCTTTGTCCCCGCAATTAAAAACACGAAGGCGATGGATTAATGCGGGTGGTTTAACAAAGCTTAACGCATAAATCTGCTGGATTATAGTAAAAATGTTTACTTTTGTAGCAGATTGTTGTGCTGATTGCTAACATTAAAGATTATAACATTATGAAAACAAAAGCATTATTACGCAAGCTGGCCCTGCTGGCGCTGTGCCTGCTGCCCGCCGGCCTGCGGGCACAGACGGTGAGCGTGCCGCTGCTCTGCGTCGAGAAGACCAATGGCGAGGTGGTGAAGGTTCAGATTACGGACTCGTCGCCCAATATGTGGTATGGAACATACTACGACGAGGAACTCGGCAGGCCTATTCCCGCCCTGCTGATCAGAGGGAACGGTGACGATCCCGCCGACCTCAGCATTCTCCTCAAGGACATCAAGCGCGTGTATAGCCGCTTTGAAGAGTATGATGCCGTGCCCTATCTGAAAGCCGATGGCGTAGGGCCGACGGCCGACGTCTATAATGTCGGTGGCGTGCGTGTGGGCTCTGTAGGCCAACTGTCGCAGCTGCCTCGGGGCGTCTACTTGGTGAAGAAAGGAAGTCGAACCATTAAAATCGTGAACAAATGAAGCGGCTTTTACTCTTGCTGGTCGCGGCTGTAGCAGCCTTGACCGCACATGCTCAGGAGGAGTACTATGGTCAACAGCTTGTTATCCACCAGACTTCGGGCGACAGCCTCTTGACCGAGCTTGTTGTCACCGGTCTGGCCCCCCGCCTTGTTGACGGCGAGGTGGTGTGGTATGTTGACATATCCTCGGAGAAACCCTTTGGTATAAAAGATGTGGAGAGCATAGATTTCCTCACGCCCGAGCAGTCGCTGGCCCGTGCCCGCGAGGGGCTCATGGAATTCTACCGCGCCACTGATGGCGACAACTGGACAAACAACGAGAACTGGGGCAGCGACAAGCCTATCAGCGAATGGGCGGGCGTAGTGACTAACGAGCGGCCCTATGTATTCACCTTAAATTTGGGGTACAATAATCTGAAGGGAGAGCTGCCAAGCCGCGGAACGTTCGCCAAGATGGGGCCCACAAGCCAATACAACCTATTCGAGAACCAGCTCAGCGGCCCTATCCCCGAGGATTGGACGCGCAACCTGTCGCTATGGGGCTTCATAATTGACAATAACCAGATGAGCGGGACGATTCCGACTGAACTCTTCGAGCATCCTTCGTTCGGGCGGCTTGAGATGTCGAACAACAATTTCACGGGAAGCATGCCGGCCGGCATGGCGCGCCTGATGGATGACATGAATATGTTGAACATCTCAGGCAACGACTTCAGCGGCGATGTGCCGCTGGAGATTGTCGAACACCCACGCTTCAATCTATGCTGGGATGTGATTATTCCTCAGCAGGGCCACCTGAACGTGCCCACTATCCCGGGCTACCGCTTCCCCGTCGTGGACCTGAGCGGCAACCACCTCGAGACGACCGACGTCTATGCCAACAACCTCTACACGCTCATCTTCAACTACAGCTCGGCACAGGACGAGTTCACGAGCAAGCTGAAACTGGCCTACGAGCAGTATAAGAGCAAAGGCTTCGAGGTGCTGGGCATGGCCCCCGGCGATGCCGAGCAGGTGAATGAATACCTGCACGAGAACGGCATCAACTGGCTTAACCTCGATCCCGAATCGTTCAAGGATTACATTGGCCGCTACTATATGTACATCAACTACATCAACCTCATCGACCGCAACGGCAACGTCGTGTTCTCGAGCATCATGGATGACAACGGGAAAATGGAGGATACGGGCTGGATGGGCAGCACGCGCGACCAACAGGTGTTCGACGTGCTGGCCGAGAAGTTCGGCGCCGTGGACTTCACGCCCTATGCCTCCACCGACTACTCGCGCGACGGCGAGGTCGTGACGCTGCAGAAGGCCACCGCGGGCAAGGGCGTGGACATCGTGTTCGTGGGCAACTGCTTCGTAGATAAGGATATGGAGCCGGGCGGCAAGTATGAGCAGAAGATGCGGCAGGCCATGGAGCAGTTCTTCGCCTATGAGCCCTACACGTCGCTGCGCGACCGCTTCAACGTGTATGCCGTCAAGGCCGTGTCGCAGAACGCGGAGATGTACGAAGGCTGCAAGCAGGCCATCGCCACCGATGCCGATGCCCTGGAGTATGCCAAGAAGGTGACGACGCTCATCCCCGACCGCCCCATGCGCGTGAACATTGTCTATAATGCCCTGAACGCCGGGCGCAGCTTCACGTTCATGTACGACGACAACTCCTATACTGCATTCATGTTCACGGGCGTCAACGATGTGCTGGTGCACGAGGCCGGCGGCCATGGCGTAGGTCGCCTCTACGACGAATACGTTGAGGAGAGCGGCAGCACGGCCTCCCCGGAGGTGAAGGACTACTACGAGCGTATGTGGACAGAGAACGGCCGTGGCGCAAACATAGATATGCACGCCGACGTCAGCCAGACGCGCTGGGCACGTCTCGCCGCCGACAGCCGCTATGCCGCCGAGGAGCTTGGTGCCTACGAGGGCTCGGGCACCTATAATTTTGGCATCTACCGCCCGACGCCGAACAGCATGATGCGCTTCAACAACGCACCCTTCAACGCTCCCTCGCGCGAAGCGATATATAAATATGTGATGCAGGAGAGCGAGGGCCCGTCGTGGCAGTACGACTACGAGACATTCGTCAGCTTCGATGCCAAGGGCCGCGCCGAGTTTGCAGCGTACGCCGAGTCGCAGGTGAAGGCCGCAAAAGCCCCGAAGCACACCGAGGGCGACGGCGCCGCTACCACAGAACTCACCGAGAAGGACAAGGCTTCGCGCCCCCTGCCGCCCGTGCTCAAGAAAGGCTCGTGGCGCGATGCACTCGAGAATCCTACGGCGGTGAGGTGATTAAAGACTCACCCCGTCCTGCGGGCACCCCTCCCGTGAGGGAGGGGGAATTAAAGAAACGAAGCGACCGGTCGTACAGCGTAGTACGGCCGGTCGCTTTGTGGCTGCTGCAAGGCTGTGTTGATTATCAATGACTTGCAATGTAAGATGAACCCTTTTTTGAAAAACTTTTCAAAAACGTGTGACATGTGTGGTACTTTTGCAAAAAAAACGAGGGAGCTCCGCTGCGGTGCTCCCTCGCTTCGCATTGACTTGATATGATGCCGTTAGTAGGTCATGACGGGCTCAAGCTCCTTGGCCTGAGCCACCATCTTCTGCACCTCCTTGAGCGAGGGCACGCGGCGTACGAGATGCTTCTCGGCGTTAACCTCCTCGAGCTTGGGCTGCAGGTTCTCGGGCACGCGGTGGCGGAACTCCTTGACGGTGTCGACGCCGGCAGCCTCGAGCAGCTCGGAGAACTGCGGGCCTACGCCCTTGATGCGGAAGAGGTCGGCGTGGTTAGTCCAGCGCAGGATGAGCTTGTCGCTGATGCCTGTGGCCTCGGCCAGCTCGGCACGGCCCTTGGGGCCTGCGCACTTGGCGAGCAGGTCTTCAACCTTTACGATGCCCACGGCGGTGAGTTTCTCGGCATAGACTTCGCCTACGCCTTCGATGTCGATGATTTTGTAAGCCATAGTTGTGTTTGGGTTTTAGGTAAGTAATAGTACGGCCTGCGGCCGTTGATTATCGTTTTTCGTTTAGCGTTTATCGTTTATCGTTTAGGGCTTAGCGTTTATCGTTTATCGTTTATCGTTTATCGCTTAGCGTTGAGCGTTTATCGTTG
>JAFRNY010000083.1 GCA_017429945.1 Bacteroidaceae bacterium | reverse complement strand
TCGACCTCTGGTCGCTTCGCTCTGCGAAGAACTCCTTTAACTCCTTTAACTTCTTTAACTTCTTTAACTTCTTTAACTTCTTTAACTTCTTTAACTTCTTTAACTCCTTTAACTCCTTTAATAATCATCTCCACAATGAGCACAAACACAAAACTCCATTTCGAGACCCTCCAACTCCACGTAGGACAGGAGCAGGCCGACCCCGCCACCGACGCTCGCGCGGTGCCCATCTATCAGACCACCAGCTACGTCTTCCACAACTCGCAGCACGCAGCCGACCGCTTCGGACTGCGCGATGCGGGCAATATCTACGGACGCCTGACCAACTCCACGCAGGGCGTCTTCGAGGACCGTGTGGCAGCCCTCGAGGGTGGTGTGGCCGGACTGGCCGTTGCCAGCGGCGCGGCAGCCATCACCTATGCTCTGCAGAACATCGTTCAGGCCGGCGACCATATCGTTGCGGCCGATGATCTTTATGGCGGCTCCTACAACCTCATCACCCACACGCTGGCCACCCAGGGCATCACAAACACTATCGTAAAGATCAACGACCTCGAAGCCCTTGAGGCAGCTATCCGCCCCAACACTAAGGCCATCTACGCCGAGACCTTCGGCAACCCCAACTCCGGCGTGCTCGACATCGAAGGCGTAGCCGAGGTGGCTCATCGCCACAACATTCCCTTCATCGTCGACAACACCTTCGGGACGCCCTACCTCATTCGTCCGCTCGAGCACGGGGCCGACATAGTTGTCCACTCCGCCACAAAGTTCCTCGGCGGTCATGGCTCGTCGCTAGGAGGCGTAATCGTCGATGGCGGTAAGTTTGATTGGACGGCCGACCCCGACAAATATCCGACGCTGGCGAAGCCCGACCCCTCATACCACGGCATCGTCTTCGCACAGGCCGTAGGCGCAGCAGCCTATGTCACCCGCATCCGTGCCGTGCTCCTTCGCGACACCGGTGCCACGCTCTCGCCCTTCAATGCCTTCATCCTGCTGCAGGGCGTGGAGACGCTCAGCCTGCGCGTGGAGCGCCACGTAGAGAACGCCCTTAAGGTCGTGGATTTCTTAAGCAAGCACCCCAAGGTGGCAAGCGTAAACCACCCCGCGCTGCCCGAGCACCCCGACCATGCTCTTTACAACAAATACTTCCCCGGAGGCGGTGCCAGCATATTCACCTTTGAGATTCGTGGCGGGCAGGACGAGGCTTGGCGATTCATCGACGCCCTGCAGATCTTCTCGCTCCTGGCTAACGTAGCCGACGTCAAGAGCCTCGTCATACACCCTTACACGACAACCCACTCACAACTCTCGCCCGAGGAATTGGCAGCACAACACATCACACCCGCAACCGTACGCCTCAGCATAGGCACCGAACACATCGACGACATTCTCGCCGACCTCGCCCAGGCGCTGGAGAAAGTGTGACGAGAAAACTGCCGCAGTAGATTATTGGAAATGTAATTTAACAAAAGTGCCCTCAACAGAGGGCACTTTTTTTACTTAATTCAAGGTGGCAACTTCTACTATAGTTCGGTTGTGAGGTTTTGAGCTGCTTATTGGACTGTAAAAATAGAACAGAGCATGATTGCTGCGCAAAGTTGTTGCTGTCGTCATAGCTTTGAAAAGTTAAGACGGCAAGCAGGCACGCCATTCTCCTTTGAAGTTTGGGCAAGAAGGCGCAAGCCACGTGAACAAAAGCTAGGGCAAATAAAAAAGGGCAAAACGCCCATCAAAATGCATTCCTATCTGGAATAGGAACTTATATTCGCTTGCAAAATTATGTAAATTTCCATAAACGTTTGTATTTGTGTTGTAAAAAATGATGTGCTTAAATATACTTTAACATAATACGCGCTTCCAGTTGTTATTATTGACTTATTTTTAACATAGTAGTAAGTCATTCATCAAGGAAAGCCTGAACCCGTCGACTTATCTCGTCTATCTTTTCATGGCTGATGTTCTTGATGTAGTTTTGTGTCGTGTGTATGTCAGTGTGTGCGAGTGCTTGTGAGATATGGCTCATATTTTCTCCATCCTCATTGGCTATTGATGCCCAGGTATGTCGTGGTGTGTATGTGGTAAGTCTGATGTTTTGTCCGGTCTTGTCAGATATTCGTCCCAGTGTGCGGTTGCATTTTTGAAGAAAACATTTGTATTGTCGTGTTGCTTCTTTGGGATCTTCGGCGGTGATAATAGGAAAGAGGTAGTCAGAATCCTTAGGTGTCAGTCTTTCTAAGATTTTATTCATAGGTTCGGTCACGAGCACACTGGTTTGACAGTTTGTCTTGCGACGCCGGTAAGTGATGTGTCCGTTTTTCAGTTGCGATTTTCTGGCAAATGCCAAGTCTATTAGCGGCATTCCCATTGCTCTGAACTGAAAGATTGTGATGTCGCGCACGAGAGCCTCCGTGGATTTTGGATTAAGCACGAGGTCATTGATTTTCTGCATCACCTCTTTTCCCACAGCTCTTTTTCTCGTTTCTGAGTTTGTGGTGCGTACGCTGTCGAAGAGTTCCTTGCCCCTGTCCTTGCCTAAGCTCAGGTTAATTATCGCCCTGAGATTTCTCATGTTGCAGGCAGCGTAGTTTCTTGAGTAGCCTTTTTCGATGTGCCATCGCTCGAAACATCTGAAGTGGTTCTTTGTGATGGTGTCGGGAGTGATGGTTTTGCTGCCTCCCATCTTTTCATTGAAGAATCTGTCGAGGGCATTTACGGCAGTAATGCGGTTTGTCGATGTCTTCTCGCTACATCGCGGTCGTGCCTCTTGGATAATATTCCTCAGCAGGTCGATGATTGGAACTCCTTCAGAGTGTGGTCTTGAGTCCTCCAGCCACGGTCCTTTCAGGCTGCAGGATTTGATCCACATCCTTTCATTCTCAAGTGTGATTGTTGCAATAACGGTTAATTCCATAATAAAAAAACATTTAGTTGGAGCTGCAAATTTACTACTTTCTTCAAAAACAGCAAAACCTCGAGACGATAAATGACTTAATACTGGTAAAATGTTTTCCTATTCCAGATAGGAGTTTGTTGAAAGGACTTTTCCAAATAATGTTAACTATATATAATAATGTGTAAGTTGAGATACATAATTAAGTTCTTCATTTTTTCAGCTGTGCTGGCGCTGTTCTCTGCAACGGCGCTAGCCAGCGATTTTGTCACAGACACGCTCACTATCCGTTTCCGTCTAGACAGTATTCACGTCGACATGGACTATGCCGGTAACCGCCAGTCGTGGGAATCGTTTGAACGTAGTTTCCGCGAGCGCTATTCAGGCGTCTCCCCTTATGGTCTGCGTCTCGACATTTACAGTGGCGCTTCTCCTGAGGGCACATTCATCCACAACCGTTGGCTTGGCGAGAGCCGCGGCGAAGCCATTCGTCGTCTGGTCCGCCAGCGACTCGGGGGTAGCGTTGGCAACATCATCGTCCACAATGAGGCGGCCAGATGGGAAGGTCTCTACGACGCCGTTGCCGCTTCTGACGAGCCTTGGCGCGACGAGGTGCTTAGCATAATCGAGCTGCCCGCTTCTACCGATGGCACTCAGTGGGATCACCGCGAGGTGAAGCTGCGCACGCTGCGGGGTGGCACAGTATGGCCGCTCCTCCTCGACAAATATCTGTCACCGCTGCGTAGCGGAGCCACGGCAGTCCTCTCATGGCTGTCAAGCCGCGATACCATCGTCGTGCGCGATACAGTAGTGTTGGAAGTGCCTCTCTACCCGCGGTCGCCCGATGATCAGGCCAACCAAGCCGAGACTCCCAAGCGTAAACCCGTATTGAGGTTGCCGGCATGGATCTTGAGGACAAACCTGCCGCTCCTCGGGGCCGGCACTCCAAACCTGCAGGCAGAATGGTCGCTTGGTCATCGCGACAAGTGGAGCCTTAATGTTGAAGGCATTTGGTCTTGGTGGACATTCTCTTATAATGCCTATGCCAATGAAATAATATATGGATCGGTCGAGCTACGCCGCTGGTTAGGCCGACGATATCGCCACCATACTCTCGACGGATGGCACATCGGACTTGGCATTGGAGGTGGCTATGGCGATCTGGAATGGAAAAGCCGTGGCTATCAGTGGGAGATATATTCTGGTTTCGTTAATTTGGGATGGCAACGCCGTTTCGGGCGGCGCAAGCAGTGGGCGTTTGACGCTGGCATAGCGTTAGGTTATGCCCATATCCCATGGCGCCGTTATACAGGTAGTTCGCTATTCCCGGAAGGACATGAAGAGATTCACGACGACCATCTGATGTGGCGCGAGACAGGCCGCACAAATTGGGTTGGCATGCCTCATGCCAATATCTCCATAGGCTATGTTTTCCGGCAGCACGATGCCTCTTGGCGCCGTGCCAGGGCTCTCGAGCGTGATGCCGAGCGCTATAGTTTCCTCCATTTCCGTGATAGCGTCAAGGCTCAAGAACGGTTCAAGCGCGATAGCTTAGAGACTGCAGAACGCCAGCTTGTAAGGGAAATCTCGCTCCTGCCGTCGGCAGAGCGTAAGGTTGCGCTTGATAGCCTCAAGACAGCGAAGCGTAATGCAGCCCTCGAAGACAAGGCGGCCAAGCGTAGAGCCAAGGCTGATGCTAAGCTCTTGAAAAAAGATCGAAAAATTGAAAAGCAGCAGCATCGCAAGCTTGAAAAGGAGAGAAAGGCTGAATATAAAAAGGAAGTGCGCGCGCGTAAGGCTTGGGAACGCACGCCCGAAGGCAAGGCGGCAAAGAAACAAGCAGCCCGTGAGGAAAAGCAGCAGCAACGCCAGGCTGCCATCGAAGCTAAAGCCGCTCGCAAGCAGGCTAAGGCCGATGCCGCCCAGCAGCGTAAGGCTGGCAAACTTAAGGCTCGTAGTGATGCCGAACGTCGTCGCGACCTCGACCGTTTGCAGAGGAGCATAGAGAAAGCCGATCAGAAATATAACAATGTAGAATGAAAACAATGAAATATAATATGAGAAGTGTGAAAAGTAAGGTCTCGGCAGCGATGGCGGCCTTTTGTGGAGTCATCCTGTTCATAGGTTGTGAGCGACGCGAGCTCTACGTCTATGGCGACGAGTTCTTCTCCGTAGAGTTGAATGTCGATTGGCGCAAGTATGCCGATCGCGACCCCGATGGTATGACTGTCTGGTTCTATTCTCTGGACGATCCTTCGCATCAGCCTTATCGTTCCACTACGGCAGAGGTGAGGCGTCATGAGCTCTACCTGCCAGGTGGTCATTATCAGGGAGTTGTCGTCGACTATTCGCCCGAAGAGTTCTCGCGTCAGCAGTTCCTCGGCATGGATTACATGGAGACAGCGCGCGTCGAAGCCACACCGGCTTCCTACCAGCCCGACTCTACGACCGTCGAAGGCGAGGGCGTGCCTAAAGGTGTAAACGACCTCGTCAACCAAGAGCTCTTTGGGGAGCCCGCATGGACGGCCCTGCACACCGAACGCCCCGACGTTCGCAGCGAGAGTGGCCTCTACATCGTGGCCAACCAGCCTGAGCAGATGGCCCTCGACACCTTGCTGAACAAGGAGATAGAACAAGGCGAGTACGGCGACTATATCCCTTGGAAGAAGCATGAGGAGTACCAGTCGTCAATCCACGTCAAGCAACTCTACGCCGAGCCTACATCTATTATATGGCGTTTGCGCATACGTGTGTGGATTCGCAGCGGTTTCAACAGCCTCTGGCAGATTCCAGCCAGCGTCACAGGCCTTGCCGACGGACATTTCCTGGCGCTCGACAGCCGCACGGAACAGCCCTGCCTGCTCAGTGTAAGCGGTTGGGAGTATGAGCGCACAGGCTCGGACAGCGGGTATATCGGTGCTACGCTCTACACCTTCGGTCTCCGTCCCTCCACGATCCTGCCCACTCGCGTGCTGCACGACGGCACCGAAATTCCCGACAACGTAGTCACCTACGACACCCGTGCCGGCGAGCTTGAACCCGACTATGGCGATCCCGAGTGGTATTGGTTCTACAGCGACAACTGCGTGCCGCGCGATGTGCGACTAAACCTCTCGTTCGTGCTTCGTGATCATGCTACTACGCGCAATTATCATTTCGATGTCGGCGACCGCATCGTCTCCTACGACGCGCAGCAGGTTTTGCGCATCGACCTAGGCCCCGACTACTTCAGTCCCGACAATCCCGATGGGCCCGAGCCTATTGACCTGCCCGACGTCGATGCTTACAACGGCACAGGCTTTGGAGCCGACGTGACTCCGTGGGTCGACCTTCCGCCTATCGATGTGAAGTTCTGATTGCCAGACAATCACTGTATTTGTGTTCTTATAGTTCATTTATTAATTAAAACCAATTCAAACATGAAGAAAGTATTCTTTCTGGCAGCAGTAGCAACTATGTTTACTGCCTGCTCCAACGACGAGGGTCAGCTGGCAATTGAATCCAGCCAGGCTCAAGTAGAGGCCGGTGCCGTAGGTTTCGATGCCTACCTGCAACGTACTAAGACGCGTGCCGGCTACATCGGTGAGATTCAGCTGGATCAGCTGAAGCAGACAGGCTTCGGCGTGTTTGCCTACTACACCGACAACAACGACTACGAGCCCCTCTCGCAGCCTAATTTCATGTACAACCAGAAGGTCACTTACAACGACCGTACCTCCAAGTGGGTCTATGAGCCCGTGAAGTATTGGCCCAATGAGTATGGCAGCGATGCTACGAGCGACGATGCCGACAAGGTTAGCTTCTTTGCCTATGCTCCTTTTGTAAGCTTCGTACCTTCCACAGGTAAGATCGATGGCACTGCCGACGACGCCAAGTATGGCATCGCAGGCGTGACGCGCAACTCCGCCACGGGCGACCCCATCGTGAAGTACATCGCTTCGTTCGACCAGGATAAGTCCGTAGACCTCATCTGGGGTACTGTTCCTGCCGACAACACCTCTTGGAACATCATCCAGGGCGCTGCCACTCAGACCCTCGAAGCCGGTCTGCCTTGGCTCAACATCCAGCGTCCCCGCGAGGCCGCTACTCAGGAAGCTGCTCAGCAGCGTGTGAAGTTCCAGTTCGAGCACGCCCTCTCACAGCTCTCTGTGAACATCGATGCCGACGTCGACGGTCTTGACGAGACCAATCCTCTCGACGCCAACACCCGCATCTGGGTGCGCAGCATCACCTTCAACGGCTTCTCTCTGAAGGGTGCCCTGAACCTTAACAACACCGAGGCCGGCGCAGGCAAGGCCTACTGGCTCGAC
>JAFRNY010000082.1 GCA_017429945.1 Bacteroidaceae bacterium | reverse complement strand
GAGCGTAAGTCACAGCCCCTGCGACGCAGGGGTGTCCCTTTCTCGTTTGCGGGTGCAAAGGTACGCCGACTTTTCCATTCCACCAAATATTTGCGGAGGTTTTTTGAAAAAACTTGCGAAAAAAGTTGCTTTCGGGCATAAAAACGGCAAAACAGGGCTGCCAGGGGAGGGAATTGGGGGCGCGGAGGGCGAAAAAGGAGGGGATAATACCGGCGCGGGATGGAGCGGGGAAGAAGGGCAATAATATAAAATAATGAATGCGCACGCGCGCGTGAGAGGGAGGGAGGGGGGGGACCCGCGGGAGAAACCGCGGGAACGGTAATCGGGAAAAGAAGGCGCGCGTGGGAGAGGGAGAAGAAGAAGAAAAGAGGAGAAGAGAAAAATTGAATTTCGGAGAAAAGAGGGAAGAGGAGAACGGAAAAGAGAAATGAGAAGAGGAGAAAAGGGAAAAGGGAAAAGAGGCGGGAAGGGTATGGGGAAGGGAAGTGGACTGTGGGTGGCTGACAGCCTCATCAATGCACGAGGCGGTGGTGTAGGATGATGTGGCGGATGGTGTTTGTTGGGCATAAAAAATAAAGCAATGTTATATGTTTCATTAAAGAATGGATCAGTACTGGTTGAGGTGGCTTGTGTTTATGTTCGCAGCTACGCCTCCACGTTCTATCTCAACTTTGTCGGCTGTGCCGCTCAGGTTGATCTTCGAGGCTCCATCGCAGTTTGCCTGCACACTTGTGCAGTCGATGCTGGCATCGAGCTTCGAGGCTCCTGTGCACCACGTACGCATGGCAGTGCCTTTGAATTTGACATCGCCCTTGCTGGCACCGGAGAATCCGACTTCCAAAAGTTCGCAGTCCTTTGCGGAAAGAGACAGCTTGGAAGCGCCATTGACATTGAATGTGGCCTTGTCTTTGACAGCAAAAGTGGGCAGTGTAACCTTGCTGGCTCCGGATATGTTGGTGACAGAGCTTTTATCGGCTGTAAGTTTCTGGATTTCAACCTTGCTGGAACCGTTCACGCTGGTCTCATAATCCTGGCATGCGACACTTTCTATATGCACTTCTGAACAGCCATTGATGTTCATCTTCAAGCTTTGACTCTGGATGTTTTTGGCTTTCAGTATAGAGACGCCCTCAAGTCGAACGGTCAAGAAGTCGAGCATCATCGTTGTTGTTTCGAAGGTCGAGACTCCGTTTAGCCGGATGTTTTCCAGGCATGGAGCTGTGAGTTGCAGGATGAAGTTGTGCTTGCCGTCGGGGCAGTCTTTCTGCTTGAGATTATTGAGTTTCTTGCTTCGCCTGGCACTCACCTTAAGGCGACCTCCCGTAGCTTTGACCTCCATCTCATCAAGCAGATCGGCACGCCCGGTCAGTTTGATGCTGTAGGCATCGCCTTGAGAATATACCACCTTGACGACGTTGCTTACGTCGATGCTGGTGAAGTCGCTGAGGTCATAGGTGCGCGTAGTGAACACAGTCCTTTTCGCAGCTGGCGCACTTAAAGAGCCGGGGGCGGGCTGAGCCGGCGAAGGGCTCTTTGCTATGGCGCTTGAAAGGCTTACGATTGTTGCGATGGCTGCAACTAAGATAACAAATTTCTTCATAATTATTTTGGGTTTACTGTTTGATTACTTGTTTTTCATTCTGATGACGATGGTCACTTTTCCATCGCGTGCCTGCATTGGCCTTTGGCCGGTGTACTGGAGCATATAAACACGGTTGCGCTGTTCGCCCTCTACGGCAAGAATCAGGGTGTGGCGCTCGCCGTCTTCCACTTTATGCGTAAAGCGTCCGGTCTCGCGCTCTGCCTCAAAGATCTCCTTGCATTTACTGATGTCGATGCCCTCGGTGAGTTCTCTCACTTTTACAACGCGGGTTACCTCACGCGTGTCAGGGTCGCGCTCTACGACGCTCGTGTATTTGCTTCTGCCGAGTGTGCTTTCGTTGTCGACAAAGCGGTCAATACGGTTCTGTGCCGCAGCGGTCATCGATGCCAATGCGAGCGTCAGCAGTATCAGTAGTCTTTGTTTCATCACACAATATGTTTTACGTTTATATTTTGTCCAATCAGTCTTCTATTCGTTCAGCATCTTTTCCAGCAAGTCGTGCAACTCAGCGTCGTCAGCTGCTTGCAATATCTCGCGCTCCGCTTCTTGCACCACATCAGCCTTAGGGACGGCAGCCTCCGCGATATCTGCCATGGCCAAAGCTTCGCGTATGTCAGCACGGATGGCTTGCAGATCATCCTGGCGTTGCCCTTCTACTTTAACGAAGCTCCCTTCATAGAGCTCCATGCCCTGTCGCTTGGTCAGACGTGGCACAAGCATAATGACCACAGCGATGACAGCAACTGCCGCAACCATCTGCCACCAGCGGGCGATGAGCTGATGTTTCGACTTTGCAGTGCTTGGTCTCGTTGCCTGGGCTTGTTCGCGTACGGCCGCCATCAGTCGTCCGGACATACCTTCGGGCATCTTTATCCTGCTCTGCTCGCGTTGTAGCGCCATGCGCAGTGCGGTGTCGTTAAGTCTATCGTTTTTGCTCATGTTCGAGTTGTTTTATCAGTAAGTACAATCGCTTTCTCACTCGGTACAGGCGCGTCGTCACGTTGGACACCGTGGTTCCGAGTACGAAGGCAATTTCGCGCGTCGAACGTTTTTCGAAGTAGAACAGCGTCACCGCTGTCCGGTCTTCCGGCGAGAGCCGCTTCAGGGCTTTCTCCAGAAGGGCGATGCGCTCCTCGGTAGCCTCTGCGAGGGCGCTGTCTGCCATCTCATCTGTCACGCTGTCAATGAGCCGTTCGTCCATTGGCAGCGTCACCGCCCGCCGTCGGCGCAGGTGCATCAGTGCGGTGTTGTAAGCGATGCGGTAGAGCCATGAGGAGAAGTCGGCCTCAGCGCGGAAGTCAGCCAAATGCGTATAGGCCTGGACGAAAACATCTTGCGTCACCTCCTCAGCCTCCGCCTCTATGCCCACCAGACGCGCCACGAGGCTATAGACCTTAGCCTCAAAGCGCCCCAGCAAGTCGGCAAAGGCTTCCGTCTCACCTTCGAGCACGCGCTGTATGATTCTTGCATCGTCTTTTCTTACCATTCTATCCTTTTGATGCCATAAAAACGGAAATGTCACACGCAAAAGTAATCTTTTTCATTCTGACGCCCAAAAAAGAAAAAGAAAATTATGGGCTAATCATTATAGGGCCCAAAGAAGAAAATGAACTTACGATGAACTTTTCGAGATTGTGTGAGGCTGAACCGGAGAAAAGTTGTACTTTTGCAGCGCTAATCATCAACAATACTATTATGGAAAAGAAAACACTGAAAGCCATCTTCGTGAATGGCAGTCCGCGTAAGAACAAAAATACGGCCCTGATGCTCGAGAGCGCCATGCGTGGTGCCGAGGCTGCGGGCGCACAGATGGAACTCATCCACCTCTACGACATCGACTTCCGTGGCTGCAAGAGCTGTTTCGCCTGCAAGCTGAAGAACTCGAAGTGCAATGGCGTCTGCGCCCTGAAGGACGACCTGCGCCCCGTGCTGGAGCGCTGCCGCGAGGCCGACGTCATCGTGCTGGGCTCGCCTGTCTACTATAGCTATCCCACGGGCGAGCTGCGCTCGTTCATGGAGCGCCTATGCTTCCCCGTCGGCACGTATATGTATGAGAACGGCAAGCACATCTGCCTGCGCGACAAGGTCATCCCCACGGCCATGATCTTCACCATGAACTGTCCCGAACCCTACATGCGCCAGATCGGCTATCCGCCCATCCTGGAGGAGAACACGAAGGTGATGGCCGACATCTTCGGCTACTCCGAGACGCTTTACGCCTGCAACACCTACCAGTTTAACGACTACTCGCGCTACGACTTCAACCTCTTCTCGGAGGAAGACAAGCGCAAGTATCGCGACGAGCATTTCCCCACCGACCTGCAGAACGCCTACGAACTGGGCCGCCGGCTGGTGGAGAAGGCCCATGAGGCGTAATGTAGTTTTAGGTGTGTTCTATTAATTAATAAATTCTCTATGAATTATCTTTGTTTGCTCTTGCCTCTTTCCGGCATCTTTTGCTCCAAGTTCTTGGGACGTTCTTGAAGTGTCAAGCGTCGCAAGCGCCGAGCGGCCCGCTACGCCCCGGCGGCCTTGAAACAAAATCTGTTCGGAAATAGCCTAAGAGCAATTCAAAGCTAATTTATAGAACCCACCTTTATGGATTTGAAGTCTTATTACCAAAAGCGAGCCGACGCGCTGCGGACTGAGGCTGTGGCCTTGCGTCGGCAGGCGCGTCGCTTCGTCGTGGCCGAGCTGGTGAGTTTTTTTGTTGCGGCAGCTTGTGCCGTGGCCTCTTTCCTGACGGCTTGGGGCTGGCCGGTGATAGCGGCAGCCGTCGTGGCGGCGTTGGCTTACCTCTGGACGCGCAGTCGCGACGCGCGCAGTTCAGCACGACTGGAGGAGTGCGAGGCATGGCTCAGGGTTTACGATGGTGAGCTGGCGGCGTTGGATGGCGATTTCTCCCACTTCGATGATGGCCGGCGCTATGCCGATGCTTCGCATCCCTTCACCACCGACCTCGATGTATTCGGCCCGCAGTCCCTCTTCCAACGCATGAATCGCACGGTCACGTCGGGCGGCAGCGACCATCTGGCCGCCTTGCTCGCTGAGCGCCGTGTGCCCTCGGTCGCCGAGGTGCAGGCGCGGCGCGATGCCATCCGCGAGCTGGCCGAAGCAGAGACCCGCCGCATGACTTTCATGGCACAGGAGCAGGTAGATACCGCCTCCGTGCTGCGCGCCTTGGATGGCGTATCTTCAATCCATATTCCCCGTTTTGCCGCTTCCATGCCGGCGCTGGTGCTCGCTGTGCTGCTCGTTGGCGGATTCTATGCCTTGTTGACGGCCGCTATCCTCGGTCTTACCGGAGCCGGCAGCGTGATGGCATGTGCTGTGCTGGAGGTGCTGGTTGCCAGTCTGCTTTTTGCTCGTCCGCTGCTGCTGACGAAACGCGCCACAGAGGGCATCCTTCGCCAACTGAAAGTCTATGAACGCCTGATGGCGCTGGTGCCCGAGACCTCCGAGGCCGCTCCCGCCTTCAGCTCACTCACCTCCATCGTGGCCAGCATCGACCGTCGCAACGAGTTCTGGATCCTCATCTCCAACACGCTGTTCATGGCCGACCTCTTCATCGTCCGTCGGTTCTTGGATTGGAAGGGGCGCTATATGCCGCGCCTCCCCGAGTGGATAGCCGCCGTCAGCCGTTACGACGCCCTCGTCTCCCTGGCCACCTTCCGCTTTAACCACCCCGAAGCCACCGAAGCCGTAGTCGTTGAGGCCACGGACATCGTCTTCGAGGCCGATGGGCTGTGGCATCCGTTCCTTGGCAAAGAGGCCGTTCGCAACGACTTCCTTCTCGCCGATGGTCATTACTACATCATCACGGGCGCCAACATGGCAGGCAAGAGCACCTTCCTGCGCTCGATCGGCATCAACGTGTTGCTGGCACGCGTCGGCCTGCCCGTCTTTGCCGATCACCTGCGCTGTTCGCCCTTTGCGCTTTTCACGTCGATGCGCACCTCCGACGACCTCGCACAAGGCATCTCCTATTTCAATGCCGAGCTGTTGCGTCTGCAACAGTTGCTGGAAGCCGTGAAAGCCCCCGCCGCTGCAGCCGCAGGCGCCTCACCCCACACCCTCATCATCCTCGATGAGATTCTGAAAGGCACCAACTCCCTGGACAAGCTCAACGGCTCCCGCCTATTTCTGGAGGCCGTCAGTGCGCTGCCCGTCACGGGCATTGTCGCCACCCACGATCTCGAGCTCTCCCGCATGGCCGAGGAGCACCCCGGCCGCTTCCACAACTACTGCTTCGAGATTCAGCTTGCCGACGACATCACCTACTCCTACCGCATTACCCCTGGTGTGGCGCGTAACCAGAACGCCACTTACCTTCTGCGGCAACTGCTCAAAGGGCTTTCATAAGATTGTTACGCATTCGGTAGCGTGGGCTGCCCGCTGTTTGGCCTTTGATGGACCAGAGAAGAGGCTATAACGATTTAGCGTGCATTTCTTTACCCATAAAAGATGTTAAAAGCGCACGCTAAGCTTCCCGTCAGCCACTTTTCTGCCTGTCGCTTTTGTCAAGTCACGACAATTCTGTACGCTTATCGGCAGAAAACCGATAATTAGTGTGAGATGATTTGATCATCGCTCACTGAACGCCCCGCCACGTCGTCACGACGCAGCAGGGCGAGAAGAAAATTTACCTTAGGTGAATCGAATCACCTTCTTTGCCTATAGGCTGCTTAACAGCGTTTACTTTTGGGGTAGCTTCCCGGCTCTGAGGATATGCATGATGAGTCGTTGGCGAACAGGCTTGCCTTGGCGCATAGCGGGCACCCAGTTGCCTGGCAGAGGAGGCAATGAGCGCAGGATTTGGTCAGACAAGTGGCAATTGGAAGAGCGCAGGATAGTGAAGGTCCCCACTGAACCGTCTTTCTCGATGATGAACGCGACGAAGGCTCCCTCTTGACTCTCGCTGTTAGCCGCCTCTTCGGGCGTGATCGTATGCGTGGCAACCCATTCTATCCACCACGCTTCGTCACCGACCTTGTTGGGATGTGCCGGTATGTCCACGTAGTCGTAGATGGAATCTTCTTTCAGGGTGGCATTGATGTCGATGTCTAAAGGAGGTATCGTTAGCGTTTTCTCCTTCTGCGAGATGTTAGGCTTGGCAAAGGCCACCAGAGTCAAAGCCATTACGGGCAGCAGGTACAGCACCTTGGCTGCACGCCACTTGTTGGATTTCGGTTTGAACATCATTGTGATACGTTTTTTGATTCTACTTTGGTTGAATGCGTTCACCACGGGCTGCAGTCCCGGGCGGACGGCTTTGAGAATCAGCAGCTGATTATATGCTCGAATATCTATTCCTGTACGCAGCACGGCACGGTCGGCCTCGAACTCATGCACGTCGGTCATGTCCTCGCGCAGCATCCATGCGAAGGGCAGCCACCACAGCGTGCGGCACGTCAGTTCGCAGAGCAACTTGTCCCACGAATGACCGAGGCGCACGTGCGCGAGTTCGTGGGTGAGAATGGAAGAAAACTCTTTCCCCGAGGACTCTTCCCCCGCTTCTGCCACCAGCACCCACCTCATCCACGAGCAGGAGTTCTTCAGTTCGGGACAGCTCAGGATGCGCGCTCCATCCCGTTCCTCAATTAGCGAAGAGCGGCGGATGAGACGGACGACACCTATGAGCGAGCGCAGATAGACCAACCAGAAGGCGGCTGTTGTCAGGACGAATAGCCTCAAGACAATAGTTGACCACCGAGAAGAAACTGGTCGAGTTGATCGTTCCATCATGATGGAATGATCATTCTGTGATGATGGAATGATTGTTCCATCATGATGGAATGATGTTTGCGACTGGATGTTTTCGTCTGTGTGAATGGTTTCTCCGGCATAACTGTCTATATCCGTTGGCTGTTTCGCTTGTTCTTCGCTGACGACCTGATTAGTTGTCAGCATCTGCTCCAGCCGCTCGAAGCCCTGACTCAGCCATGTCTCATGGCCGAGCGGGATAGGACACAACGGCAGCACGGCTGATACGACGAGGATGACGAGCAGCACAGCGCGGTTCAGCGTGTGGAAGGTCTCGCGGCGGAGGGTCAAGCCGTAGAGCGAATAGAAGAGCGTGAGGGCAAAGGCCCATTTGATAAGGTAGATCATAAGGCCCCCTCCCGACCTCCCCCAAGGGGGAGGAGTTTCGTTTCTGCTTGCTCGCCATTAGTTTGGTTCGCCTCCCCCTTGGGGGAGGATGGGAGGGGGCTTCCCTTCATCTGATCAGCCAGGAACTGCATCAGCTCAGCCTCACTGAGTTTCTCTTCCGAAACGAAAGAGGAAACGACATCGAGGTAGGAACCGCCGAAGTAGCGGTCCACGAACTTCGAGAGTTTGGAACGTCCATAATCCTGTTTGCGTACGCAAGGTTGATAGATATAGCCACGTCCCTGAGCGCGGTGCGTGAGGTAGCCTTTCTTCTCCAAGGACTGGAAAGCGTTGGCCACGCTGTTGATGTGCGGCCGTTCGTCTTCGGGATAAAGCGCCACGACATCCTTAGGTGCACAGGCACCGAGCGTCCAGATGTGCTCCATCACCTCTTCTTCTTTTGCTGTCAGTTTATACATAGTTTCGACCTGTTTTGGTGTTAAATCTGCCGCAAAGTAAGGCATAACATTTCTCCTGCACAAGAATCTGCTGCCATATTTAACGTCGTTACATGTTGAATCGGCACTTTTAACCTTCTTTTGTGTTGAATCATCACATCAAGGGAATCAACACGACACATCATCCCTGACAGCATGACGTGAACGCCCCGCCACGTCGTCGCGACGCAGCGGGGCGGGTGGAACTTTTGAAGCAGCGAGAGCCATGAGCGCTTGCTCCGGGATGGCCAATTCGCGCCAAAAGTCACTAAAGTGAAGAAAATTTACTTTAACCGCCGATGATGGCGGCTTATTGCCCAGGCTTCTTTCTTGTCAGCGTTTACTTCTTTCCTTCTGGCAGCATCGCGCATTCAAGGACCGATACCGATAGGCAGGGAGGGGCTTTATTCGCCCAGCAGTTCTGCGAGCTTCTGCAGCAAGGCGTCTCCGCGCAGGCCATTAGCTACGATGCGTCCATCGGGCCTTACGAGGATATTGTCGGGGATAGAGTGGATCTTGTATTTCTTGGCGGCAGCACTCTCCCACCCTTTCAGGTCGCTGAGGTTAGCCCATGGCATCGCGAAGCGGTTGATGGCAGCTTTCCACGCATCGGCATTGGCGTCGAAGGAGAGGCCCACGACATCGAAGCCCTTGGCATGGAAACGCTCGTAGGCGGCTTTCACGTTGGGCATCTCGGCTATGCAGGGACCGCACCAGCTGGCCCAGAAGTCTATGAGGACGTAGTGGCCTGTGCCCATGACTTCGGCCAGGCTGTGGCTGACGCCTGCCGTGTCGGCCAACTCGATGTCGGCATTGAACAGCTTGCCTTCACCGCGGTACTCTTTCATGGCGACTGCCCGTGCCGTACCTTTCTCGACGCGGTGCCATGTCTCGTTGCCTGGGGCGCCATTGCCAGGCATGTTGAAATTGAGGTGAAGGATCTCGTCGTTGTCGCTCAGGCGGAAAGTGATGATGTTCTCCTTGCCCTGTGAACTCGGATCGGTGCTGATGCTGGTGAGGCTCTCGGCAAAGGTTACTTTCGAGCGCACTTCCCATGTGCCAGTGGCGAAGAGCGCGCCAGGAGCTTTGTCGTCCATCAGTCCGAGATTGAAGAAGGAGCCATCGGCATTCAAGACCTTGAATGAAGGCACATACATGATGACCTTTTCGCCCCGATCGTTCTGTCCGATGAGGCATTGCTGCCACACGCCCGTGAGTTTCTCGGCCTGCGGGTGCTTGGCGTTGTTCTTTTTCTCTTTAGCCGCCATGGGCATGGCTGCGAGCAGCAGGGCTGCCGTTGCAGCAAGGATTGTAGTTTTCATGTGTGAGGAATGTTTGAATATGGGTGATGGAATAGGGTTTATTCTGTTCGCTGCCAGTATTCCGAGCCGCTGACGCCGTTGCCTGGCATGACGTAGGAGAGGTAAAGCTGCTGCTGGTCGGCAGCAAAGGAATAGGTGATGACGTTGTCCATCCCTTGTGAACTGGGATCGGTGGTGATATACTCGATGTGTTCGACGTAGTGATGGTCGTCCACAAGTTCCCATGTTCCGGAGGAAATCGTGTGTTCGCCGCCGGCATGGGCACACTGGACGTAGAAGATGCCATTGGAGAGTATCGTTTTCTGATGCACATGAACGATGTCACCCGATGAGTCGTAAACATATTTAAGCCAGGCTCCTACCAAGGGGGAAGACGTGGACGAGGACTCTGCCCCCGCCCTCCCGGACTCTCCCCCCGCCCTCCCTGATAGGGAGGGAGCGGTCACCTTCGAGGACTGCATTCTTTCATCCTGTCTAATACATTCTGCTCCCTCCCTATCAGGG
>JAFRNY010000081.1 GCA_017429945.1 Bacteroidaceae bacterium | reverse complement strand
AGTTTCTCTCTTTCTCTGTCATACCTTTATAAAATAGGGTGCAAAGGTACAATATTTTGGGCAGATATACAAATCAATACCTTTGCTTATGCTGTCATGCATGGTCTGTGGAGGTCTGCCACGGAAAAATCCGGGTGCGCCTTCTACTCACCATGGCCGCGATACACTATGACGAGGGCAAGCCATGGCTTCGAGACTGCCTTCGAGGCCTTATGTAACCTGAGCAGTTCGCAGAGCCTTGTCATGCGCTACAGCTTCAAAAGCAAAGAACGTTCTGATCGCCGACGCCGCACTAGCCGTATGCGCCTCACTTATGCTCATACACTCACTGATCGCCTGAACCTGCAGGCTTCGGTCTTTGCTACACACGTCGCCGTACCTTCACTTTCGCATAGGACTTCAGGTATTGCTCTCGTGCCGCGTATTAATTACTCTATGGCTGCAGATCGTCTACGCTGTTCGCTCTCTTTAGCCCTTTTTGCTACTGGGTTGGCTTCATCTGCAGACTACCCCTCTGCAGCCTATGACAGCCGCCTATATCTCTATGAACCCAGTCTATTCCAGTCTTTCGGTATGATTAGTCTCTACGGAAAGGGAGAACGGTTGGCCGCAAGCACTCGCTGGCAACTATCGCCACGCTGGCAATTACAGGCAAAGTGTGGCCTCACTCACTATCGCGACCGCGATGTAATCTCCTCCGGCGTCACTATGATTAAATCGCGTTGGCGTACAGATTTACAACTGCTTGCCCGTTGGCTTCTGAAATAGTGCAAAAAAAAGAAAAAGGGTTACCTCTCGGCAACCCTTATTCATCGTTACATGCTTAGTTATTCTTGAAAGAGAACGGGGGTGAAGTCTCACGACTTCGGTTTGCAGGGAAATGTATCAAGATGTAAGCACAAACTGTTGTTTTATAGAAAAAGCAAAAATGAATGTCTTGTTATTGTTTTAGGACCTTGGTGCTGTCGATTTTCTCGGCGACTTCTGCAGAGCGAATGTCGAGAGGGGTTGTCTCGGCCGGGTCGAGCTCGTCTTGGACGAGGGCGTCGCCGGTGGGCTCCGCAGGCGCTGTGGTGCGCGTGGCGTGCTCTACGGCAGATCCTATTACTATTGCGAAGGCTACGAACGCTGCGGCCTTGAAGAGGGGGCGCAGGCGCTGTGCGAGGGTGATACGGCGGGCTGTGACGTGCGTCTCGCCCACTATCTCGAGGATGCGGCGGTCGAACTGCTCGTCGAGGTGGGCCGCGGTGAGCTCCGCTGTGCTGCGGAAGAGCTGTTGCCACTGGCGCAGGTGCTGCGGCACTGTGCCCTGGGCAAAGAACTCACGGAGTATGTGCTCTTCTTCGAGGGTTGTCTCTCCCTCGAAATAGCGGTCGATGAGTTGTTCGATGTACTTGTAATCCATTCGATATTTTTTCACGTATCTATAGGGAAGACGACGGGCGCAGGCTGAAAGTTACAGCGGGCGCCCGTTTTTATGTTTTGTTAACAATCTGTTCGCGTATCTTCGCGCGTGCGCGGTGGAGATAGACGCGCACTTGGTCCTCGCTGATGGCGAGCTGCTGGGCTATATCGCGATAGCTGAGGCCCTCGATGTCGCGGAGGCGGAAGATCTCGTCCTGCGGAGGGGGGAGGGCCGCAGAGAGGCGTTTGATGTAGGCGAGGGTGTCGCGTGCCTCGATGCGTCCGGTATCGTCGGTGGGTGCCTCGATGAGGCTGAAGGCGGTGTGGGCTTGCCGCTTGCGGCTGTCGAGGGCGAGGTTGCGGCAGATGAGTGCTAGCCAGCCGCCCATGTTTTTTATCATGGGCCATTCCGCACGCCGCTCCCACGCGCGTATCATGGTCTCCTGCACGACGTCCTCGGCCTCACCGGTGTGCATGGTGATGCCGAGCGCGAGGCGGTAGAGGCGGTCGCGGTGGGGGAGTATGGTGGTGCGGAAGTCCATGGAATTTCAAATTTCAAATCTTCAAATTTCAAATTTAATCTCAAATCTTAAACCTCAAGGTCAAAGTTCTTCGCAGAGCGCGCTCGGTATTCCGAAGGGGTTGTTTCGCTCCGCTCGGTGCTTGCGACGCTTGATACATCAAGAAACGGCAAAGCCGAGCTGGGGGGTATTAATGGGAACTTAAATCTTACTTAAATCTTAACTTAAATCTTTTTAGGGGCTTCTTCGGCTCATCGCCTCAGAAGTTTACGGCCGCATGCGGCCTACTCATGAACGTTGACCATTGAACATTGACCATTCTTGAGGTTTCAAGCGAGCAAGCTCGAGCGGAACGTTGACCATTGACCATTCTTGAGGTATCAAGCGAGCAGGCTCGAGCGGACGATAAGCGATAGACGATAAACGATAAACGATAGACGCTAAACGTTATATCACTTTTCACTTTTCATTATTCTAGCGCGAGAAGGGTGCCGGCGGTGAGGTTGTGGATGTTGGTGATGCGGACGGTGGCGACGCCGGCATGGAGGGCGGCGAAGGCGTTTTGGAGCTTGGGTATCATGCCACCGCTGACGGTGCCGTCGGCGATGAGGGCGGACAGCTGGGCTTCGGTGATGAGGGGTATGAGGGTGGTGGGGTCGGCGGGGTCGCGCAGCACGCCAGGGAGCTCGAAGCAGAAGGTGAGGGTGGGGGGGGAAAATTGAAGATTGAAAATTGGGCTGCGCGGAGGGGGATTCGTTTAGCGTTGAGGGTTTATCGTTTAGCGGGGTGGGGGATTGAGAATGGACAATGGACAATGGACAATTGGGCTGCGGGGTGGCGAGGGCGGTGGCAATGGTTTGGGCCATGGTGTCGGCGTTGGTGTTGAGGAGGTTGCCGTGGCCGTCGTGGGTGAGGGGTGCTATGACGGGCGTTATGCCGAGTTCGAGGAGCTGGCGGAGGCGCTGGCCGTCGGCGCTATCGACATCGCCCACGTAGCCGAAGTCGGTGCCGTCGGGGGTGACGGGTCTGCGGTGTGCGCTGATGATGTTGAGGTCGGCTCCGGTGAGGCCTAGTGCGTTGATGCCTCGTGCCTGCAGCTGTGCCACGATGTTCTTGTTGACGAGGCCGGCATAGACCATGGTGACGACGCGGAGTGTCTGGGCATCGGTGATGCGGCGCCCGCCGACCATGCGACTCTCTATGCCGAGCTGTGCGGCGAGGGCGGTGGCTGTGCGCCCGCCTCCGTGCACGAGGACTTTGGGTCCGGGCGTGGCGGCAAAGTTATCGAGGAGGGTGGCGAGCTGGGCGGGGTCTTCGACGACGGCTCCGCCGACTTTGATGACGGTGATAGACTCTCCCCCCGAAGACTTGGACTCTCCCCCCGCCCTCCCTGCTAGGGAGGGAGCGGTTACTTTTGACTGGCTGTATTCTTTGTTTTCCACTCTTCTAATTTTCTAATTCTTTAATTTTCTAATTTTCATTCGTCATTTGTCATTTGTCATTCTCCAAGTATGGAGCGTCTCTTCGAGCCGAGCGCGTCATTTGTCATTCGTCATTTGTCATTCGTCATTTGTCATTCGTCATTCGTCAGTCATCATTCCAAATACGTATATCCGTAGAGTCCGGCGCGGTAGTTGGAGATGAATTCCTTGCCTTCGGCCTCTGTGATCTTGCCGTCCTTGATGGCTCGGCTGACCCATATCTCGAGTCGGCGTACGAGGCGTTTGGGGTCGTACTGGACGTACTCGAGGACGTCGGCCACGGTCTCGCCGTCGATGACTTGTTCGATGTCGTAGGCGTCGCGGTTTACGGTGATGTGTACGGCGTTGGTGTCGCCGAAGAGGTTGTGCATATTACCGAGGATCTCCTGATAGGCTCCCACGAGGAATACGCCGATGTAGTAGTGCTCGTCGGCGCGCACGGGGTGGAGAGGTATGTAGTTGGTCTGGTGACCTCCGTTGACGTAGGTGGTGATCTTGCCGTCGGAGTCGCAGGTGATGTCCTGAAGCGTGGCGCTGCGTGTGGGCTGTTCGCCGAGGCGCGCTATGGGCATTATGGGGAAGAGCTGGTCGAGAGCCCAGGAGTCGGGCATGGACTGGAAGAGCGAGAAGTTGCAGAAGTACTTGTCGGCCATCTGCTTGTCGAGGGCTCGCAGCTCGTCGGGGACGTGCTTCTGGTGGTGTGCGAGCTCAGCTACCTCGTGGCTTATGGCCCAGTAGAGCGACTCGATCTGTGCGCGTGTCTTGAGGTCGATGATGCCGTGGCGGAAGAGGTCGAGGGCTTCTTCGCGTATGTCCTCGGCGTCGTGCCAGTCCTCGAGTAGCGAGCGCGAGGAGAGTTTGTCCCATATCTCGGTGAGGTCGTGCACGAGTTTGTGGTCGGATTCGCCGGGCTGGAAGTCCTCGGGCATCTGCGGTGCCGTGACGCTCTCGAGCACATCGACGATGAGCACGCTGTGGTGTGCGGTGAGCGATCGTCCGCCCTCGGTGATGATGTTGGGGTGTGGTATTCCGTTTTGGTTGGCGGCTTCGACGAGCGTCCATACGCAGTCGTTGACGTACTCTTGGATGGAGTAGTTGACGCTCGACTCGGAGTTGGAGGAGCGCGTGCCGTCGTAATCGACGCCGAGGCCACCGCCGCAGTCGATGAATTCGATGTTGAAGCCCATCTGGTGGAGCTGCACGTAGAATTGTGCGGCCTCGCGCAGTGCGGTGGAGATACGGCGTATCTTGGTTATCTGGCTGCCGATGTGGAAATGGAGCAGCTTGAGGCAGTCGCGCAGGCCCATCTCGTCGAGGAGCTGCAGGGCCATGAGTAGCTCAGAGCTGTTGAGGCCGAACTTGCTGGCGTCGCCTCCGCTCTCTACCCACTTGCCAGAGCCGCCTGCTGCGAGCTTGATGCGTATGCCGAGGTTCGGGCGCACGCCGAGGCGCTGTGCGGTGTCGGCGATGATCTTGAGCTCGGGCAGCTTCTCGATGACGAGGAACACGCGCTTGCCCATCTTCTGTGCCAGCAGTGCGAGCTCGATGAAGTTCTGGTCCTTGTGGCCGTTGCAGATGATGAGGCTGTCGGAGTCCATGTTGGTGGCGAGCACGGCGTGGAGCTCGGGCTTGGAGCCTGCCTCGAGACCGAGGTTGTAGCGCTTGCCGTGGCTTATGATTTCCTCTACGACGGGCCGCATCTGGTTGACCTTGATGGGGAAGATGATGAAGTGCTCGGCCTGGTAGTCGTACTCCCTGGCGGCCTTGCGGAAGCACTCGTCGGTCTTCTCGATGCGGTTGTCGAGGATGTCGGGGAAGCGCAGGAGCATGGGTGCTGTGACGTGCCTCGATGCGAGCTCGTCGACGACTTCCTTGAGGTCGACTTGCACGCTGTTTTTCTTGGGCGTGACGTAGACGTGGCCCTTGTCGTTGATGCCGAAATAGTTGACTCCCCAGCCCTTGATGTTGTAGAGCTCTTCAGAGTCTTCGATGCGCCATTTTTTCATTTACTATTTGCTATTAATTTATGTTTCGCAAGTTCTGCCTGCTTTGGAAGGTAAATCGTTGAGCGTTTAGCGTTTATCGTTTATCGTCTATCGTCAATGGTCCGCTCGAGCCTGCTCGCTTGATACCTCAAGAATGGTCAAAGTTCAATGTTAGCTTCGCTGACTTTTGTCGCGACTCGGCAATTCAAGCGAGCTTGACTGCCCTCGCTGCTCCAAAAGTTCAAAGTTCAACGTTCAATGTTCAATGTTCAATGTTCAATGTTTTTAGAATGAGTTGCACGCTTTGGTCCACTTTGCCTGCGGTGTCGAGGAGCGAGACGTCGAGGGTGTGCTTGGCTCGCGTGTAGAAGGGTTCGCGCACGACGAGTGTCTGGCGGATGTATTCGCGCAGTTCGTCGGGCGATTTGCCTTCGATGAGCGGGCGTCGTCCTTTGCCCATGAGCAGGTGTTGTGCGAGCACTTCGGGGTCTGCCTTGAGGTAGATGGTGTCGGCGAGGGAGTTCATATAGTCCATGTTGTCGAAGAAGCAGGGTGTGCCTCCTCCGCAGCTGAGGACGATGTTCTCGAATTCGGCGACTTCGTGGAGCATGCGTTGCTCGAGGTCGCGGAAGCCTTCCTCGCCACGCTCAGCGAAGATCTCGCTGACGCTGCGGCGATAGCGCATGGTGATGTACCAGTCGAGGTCGTAGAAAGTGACGCCCAGAGCTGCTGCCAGGGCTTTGCCTACGGTGGTCTTGCCTGCGCCCATATAGCCTATGAGTATGATTCGGGTCATATTTTGTGCGGCTAGAGGCCGCGGGGAATTGGGAATGGATAATTGATAATGTATAATTGATAATGTATAATTGATAATTCTTGAAGTATCAAGCGAGCGAGCTCGAGCGGATAATGTATAATTGAGAATGGATAATTGAGAATGGATAATGGACAATATTCAGTGGTCAATTGTCAATGTTCAATTGTCAATGTTCAATTGTCAATGTTCAATTGTCAATGTTCAATTGTCAATGTTCAATGGACAATGTTTTAGAACTTAAATCTTACTTAAATCTGAACTTAAATCTTTTTTCAGGGGCTTCTTCGGCTCATCGCCTCAGAAGTTTACGGCCGCATGCGGCCTACTCATGAACTTTGAACTTTGAACATTGAACTTTGAACATTGAACTTTGAACATTGAACTTTTGGAGCAGCGAGTGCAATCAAGCTTGCTTGGATTTCCGAGTCGTGACAAAAGTCAGCGAAGCTAACTTGGAACATTCTTGAGGTATCAAGCGAGCAGGCTCGAGCGGACCATTGACGATAAACGATAAACGCTCAACGATAGACGATAAGCGATAAGCGCTCAACGAAGAACGCTCAACGCACTACTTCCTTCTCCCTCGTCCCTTTGCCGGCTTTGGGTTCTCGTCTTGTTCGCGGATGATGTTGCGACATTCGTCGAGGGTGAGTTCGGCAGCGCGGCGCTGGAGGGGTTTTGCGATGTGGTAGTTGTTGCCTTTGTAGATGATGTACGGTCCGAATCGTCCGTTCACGATCTCGAGTTCGGGCTCTTCGTCGAAGGATTTGACGTGGCGGTTTGTCTCGCTCTCGCGCTTGGCCTTGATGAGTTCGGTGGCCTCGTCGAGCGTTATGGCGAAGGGGTCGATGTCGTCGGGAATAGATACGAATTTCTTCTGGTTGAGGACGTAATAGCCGTAGCGTCCAATGCCCACTGTGACGTCGTCGCCCTCGAACTGTCCGAGCACCTTAGGCAGTCGGAAAAGCTCGAGCGCTTCGTCGAGGGTGATGGTCTCGATGCTTTGTCCTTTGCGTAGTTGAGCAAAGCGCGGCTTCTCTTTCTCGCCGGCCACGCCGAGCTGTGCCACGGGTCCGAAGCGCCCAATCTTGACGCTCACGGGGAGCCCTGTGGCGGGGTCGTTGCCGAGGAGTCGTTCGCCGGCTCGCAGCTCGTTCTTGCTGTTGAGTGTGGCTTCTACGAGCGGTTCGAGCTCGTCGTAGAAATGGTGTATCATGCCTTGCCATTCTTCCTTGCCATCGGCAATGGCGTCGAACTCTTTCTCGACGTCGGCCGTGAAGTTGTAGTCCATGATGGCGGGGAAGTACTGCATGAGGAAGTCGTTGACGACGATGCCGGTGTCGGTGGGCACGAGTCGCCCGCGCTCTGCGCCGATGGTGACGTTGGCGGTGGCTGTGGTGACGGTGCCGTCGTGGAGCGTCAGAGTGTGTGTCTCGCGCGTCTCTCCGGGCTTGTCGTTCTTGGCCACGTATTCGCGCTGCTGTATGGTGCTGATGGTGGGGGCGTAGGTTGAGGGTCGTCCAATGCCGAGCTCCTCGAGCTTGCGCACGAGGCTTGCCTCGTTGTAGCGTGCGGGGCGCTGTGTGAAGCGCTCTGTGGCCTGCACCTCGCGGCTGCTGAGGCTCTCTCCGGCTGCGAGCTCAGGCAGTAGCGCGCTGTTGTCGGCGGTGTCGTCGGTGGCCTCGTTGGCATCGGTCTCGCGGTACACTTTGAGGAAGCCGTCGAACTTCACTACCTCGCCCGTGGCGATGAATTTCTCTTCCATGCCTTCGATGGCTATGGTGGCGCTGGTCTTCTCGAGCTCGGCGTCGGCCATCTGGCTGGCTACGGTGCGCTTCCAGATGAGGTCGTAGAGGCGTCGCTCCTGCTGGTTGCGCGCCGAGGTGCCTTCGATGGCCGTGCGGTCGATGTATGTTGGACGGATGGCTTCGTGCGCCTCCTGTGCGCCTTTGCTTGAGGTGTGGTAGCGGCGAATCTTCACGTAGCGCTCTCCCATCTGCTCTGTGATGACCTTCTTTGCAGCTCCGAGCGCGAGGCTTGAGAGGTTGAGGCTATCGGTACGCATGTAGGTGATGAGTCCGCTCTCGTAGAGGTGCTGTGCTATGAGCATGGTCTGCGACACGGGCAGTCCGAGCTTATGCGCGGCCTCTTGCTGGAGGGTGCTGGTGGTGAAGGGTGCTGCGGGCGAGCGCCGTATGGGCTGCGTCTGAATGTCCTCTACGGAGAATGTGGCATCCTTGAGGCTCTCGAGGAAGGCGCGTGCCTCGTCCTCGGTGCTGAAGCGTCGGTTGAGGTAGGCCTTGAATGCCGTGCCGTCGGCTTTCAGGAACTGTGCCGTGATGCGAAAATAGGCCTCGGGCTCGAAGGCCTGCACCTCGCGCTCGCGCTCTACGATGAGGCGCACGGCCACGCTCTGCACGCGCCCTGCGCTGAGGTTGGGCTTCACTTTGCGCCACAGCACGGGCGAGAGCTTGAAGCCCACGATACGGTCGAGCACGCGGCGTGCCTGCTGCGCGTTGACCAGTCCGAGGTCAATCTTGCGCGGGTGTTGTATGGCTTCGAGGATGGCGGGCTTGGTGATTTCGTGGAAGACGATGCGCTGCGTGGCCGCGGGGTCGAGCTTGAGCACCTCCTGCAGGTGCCAGGCTATGGCCTCTCCCTCGCGGTCTTCATCGGATGCGAGCCATACGGTGGAGGCCTTGCGGGCGCTGGATTTCAGTTGCGTGACAATATTCTGCTTGTCGGCCGGCACTTCATACTGAGGCATGAAGTTGTCGGTGTTGATGCTGAAGCTGTGCTTCTTGAGGTCGCGGATGTGTCCGTAGGACGACATCACTTTGTAGTCTTCGCCAAGGAATTTCTCTATGGTCTTGGCCTTGGCCGGCGACTCTACGATTACGAGGTTTGTGGGCATAAGTTTATGTGTTTTGTCGAAATGTGGGCGCAAAACTACATAAAAAAGCCGAAGTACACATTAATTATATAGAAAAAAAACATTTTTTAGAAGTTTTCCACCGGCTTTAACCCCTCTTTGCGAATGAAATGGAGTATTGCAACGAGCAGAAATAGGCTGGCCAAGCCGGTGACAATCGTGGGCCCCTTACCTCCGAGGAAGGCCGTGAAGCTGTCGTCGTCGGGGTTGAGGACTGCCATGAGGCAGGCGAACGAGTTGTTGAAGACGTGGATGAGGATGGGCGCCACGAGGGAGCCTGTCCACCAGTAGGCGAAGCCGAGCACGCAGCCGAGGATGAAAGCCACGGGAATCTGCGCGGGATTCATGTGGACGAGCGAGAAGGCGAGGGCGCTGAAGGCTATGGGCACGAACCACCCCTGCTGGCTGTAGCGACGGCTGAGGTCGGTCTGCACGCCGCCGCGGAAGAGCAGCTCCTCGGCCACGGGACCGATGACGGCCACGGTGATGAGGCCCAGGGGGTTGCGCATAATGTCCAGCATCGTCTGCTCGCCCACGAGGTCGGGAATCTCGGGGAAGAAGGTCTCCTGGATGATGTTGACCAGGCAGATCACGGGCAGCGCCAGCAGGAAGGCGAGCGCCGTGCGGCGCGCCACGGGGGTGCGGAGGGCGGCGGCCGTCGAGCGCCACGTGATGCTCTTGGGCTTGAAGGCGAAGAAGAGGGCTATGGCCAGCGCGTTGGCCACAAAGAGCATGGCCGTCATGGCCCATTCAGAGATGTCGATCGCCTGACCCTTGACCAGACGAACGGTTACGGTGACGGCAGCAGCCGACATCTGACTGATGATGAAGATGAGGATGTAAACCCACCAGTGATTCTTTTTTTCCATAGTTTCAGTGTGTGTTTTTATTTTGTTTGATCTCAGCGCAGGCAGCGGCGGGCCGCCTCTTCGTCGTGGCGGAGCTGCTGGGCCAGCGCGGCCTCGCTGTCGAAGCGCAACTCGGGCCGCAGGCGCTCCACGAACGCCAGCGTCAGCGTCTGGCCGTAGAGGTCGTGGTCGGTGTCGAACAGGTGGGCCTCCACGCTGATGTCGTCGCCGTTGTCGAGCGTCGGGCGCCGCCCTATATTGAGCATCCCGGCAGCCCATTCGTCGCTCGCCACCTCCGATTTTTCACTTTTCACTCTTTCTTCCGTCTCGCTTTGCTCGAAGAAGCGTTCCTGCGGACCGAGCGCACTTTTCACTCCCTCGCTCTCCACAGCCGATTTTTCACTTTTCACTCTTTCACTTTTCACTCCTTCGCTTTCCACTCTTTCACTTTTCACTTTAATTGCGTACGCGCCGCGGGCGGGAAGCATCTTTTCGGGCGCCACAGCCTCGAGGTTGGCAGTGGGGAAGCCCAGGCGATGGCCTATCCCACGGCCGTGGACGACGCGCCCCGTCCATGTGTAAGGGCGCCCCAGCAGACGCGCTGCAGCGGCCACATCACCGCCCTCAAGGGCACGGCGGATGGCCGAACTGCTGACGTGCTCGCCCTCCAGCTCACGCGCAGGCACCACGTCGATGCCAACCTCGCGCCCTATGGCGACGTAGTCGTCGAACGTCTCGCCCTGCGGACGGCCGAAATGGTGGTCGTAGCCGACGACGAGCGCCGTCACGCCCAACCGCTCGCGCAGCACCTGCTGCATGAACTCACGGGCCGTGAGCGCTGCCATAGCGCGGTCGAAAGGCAGGACGAAGATGCTGTCGACGCCCGTGGCGCGCAGCAGGGCCATCTTTTCAGGAGCCGTGGTGAGCAGAGCCGGCGTGCTCGCAGGGGCAAACACCGTGCGCGGATGGCGGTCGAAAGTGACGAGAAGCGAACGCGCACCGCGCCCACGAGCTTCGTCCAGCACTTGCCGGATAAGATATTCGTGGCCGCGGTGTACGCCGTCGAAGAAGCCGATGGTACAGACAATAGACCCAAGAGAAGACTCTCCCCCCGCCCTCCCTGCTAGGGAGGGAGCAGTTACTTTTGGCGGGATGGTTTCTTTATTCATCATTCTTCGTACTTGAAGGGCCAAACGAGTATGTCTCGAGCGCACTAAGTCTAGAGCGTATTATCGAGCCGAGCGGGGGAGCGGTTAATTTGTCTGGATGTTTTCTTTTTTATTTATTCGAAATAGGATTCAATCTGGGATAGGACATTATCTATATCATACAAGACTTCTTCGTTAGAGAAACGCATGACATGGAATCCCATATTCTCCAGGTCTCGTTCGCGAGCGGCATCGTCCTCTTGTTGTTGACGCTCTGCATGGTAAGCGCCATCAACTTCAATGATTAACCCTTCACGCTGAGAGGCGAAATCAACAATATAATCACCGATTATATATTGTCTGTTGAATCGAGTCCCAACACATAACGTGCGCAAATGCTCCCACAGGACAGACTCTGCAGCTGTTGGATTTCGCCTATTCTCTCTTGCAAACTCTTTCAATAGAGGATACCTATCGGGAGAAGCTTTACGATAATCCATATTTACAATTCTTGTATGGTAACTGCTCCCTCCCTAGCAGGGAGGGCTGGGGGAGAGTCTTTTTTTTTTACACCAGATGTCCCACAATCTCCTCGCGGTCGCCCGGCAGGAGGTCGATGACGGGAATCTCGATCATCGTGTAGCAGCCGGGCTGCTGGCGCATGGAGGCGCGGGCCACGTTGACGAGCACCTGTGCGGTGAGCGCGGGGTTGTTGATTTTCATATTAAACTCGAAGAGCTGGTTGTGGGTCTGGCCCGAGACGCCCTTGCGCACGAGGTTCACGCCGTGGCCTACGTCGTTGAGGTCCTTGACGCAAGGCACCTGCGTCACGTGGGTCTCATCGTTGACGAAGTACGGGTCGGTGAGCACAGCCTGCTTCACCGTCTCGAAGTCGGCGCCTGGCTCCAGCTCTACGTACACCATGCGGCGGTGTATGCCCGTGCCGAGGGGTATGGTGACGCTCAGAGCATCCTTCACGCCGGCGATGGCGCGTACGGCCACGCTGTGGCCCATCGAGCGGCCGGGGCCGAAGTTGGTGTAGCTGATGCCCTTGGGTGCGAGGCTCTCCATGAGCGTGCGCACGACGCTGTCTGACCCCGGATCCCAACCGGCCGAGATTATGCTCACGGCACCGCCGGCCTTGGCGGCAGCGTCGAGCGAGCGGCGCAGGTCAACGATCTGCGTGTGGATGTCGAACGAATCGACGGTGTTTATCCCCAGCGCCAGGATGTCCTTGGCGTAGGCTTCTACGCTACGCGTGGGGGTGGCCAGGATGGCGACGTCCACGGCGTCGAGCTCGCGGATGTCCTTCACTACCTTGTAGCCTTCGAGTTCCTTAGGCAGGTCCTCGGCGCCGCGGCGGCGCACGATGCCAGCCACTTCCATGTCAGGAGCCTCCTGGAGAGCCTCCAAAGCGTACTTTCCGATGTTGCCGTAACCTACTACGGCTGCGCGAATCTTTTTCATTGTGTTTGCGGGGTTTTTAAATTCACGGCCTGCGGCCTTTTTCGGCTGCAAAGGTAATGCTTTTTGCGCAGTTGAGCACAAAAACTAATAAAAAAAGATGAATAATTGAAAATATCGCCCGGCCGAGCAAGCCCATTCGCCCGCATGTATTACCCCATTCTCCCGCATGTGTAGCCTCTTTCGCTCGCATGTGTTGCCCCATTCGCCTTGTTGTTCTTTAGTAAAACAACTTGTTTTACCTCAGCGCTTGAACTCCCATCGCCCCATACTTGTAGAAAACTTGAGGCATTCGGACGTAAGCATCCGATAAACTACAGGTAGTAATACCCTCGAAATAATTAATCCGTCGGCCTTCCTATAGCAGCAAAAAACAAAAAGTTTTTCAAAAAAAGGTTCATCTTACATCGCAAGTCATTGATTTTCAATGCTGCTATTGATTATCAAACGTTTACAATGTAAGATGAACCCTTTTTTGAATAACTTTTCAAAAAGCGTCCTGTAGTTTATCGGATGCTTAGCATCCGGCATAAATCTCGTGGAAATGGGTGTATGGCAACCCACCGTCGAGGAACGTCGCCGACTGAGTGACCAAGTTGCCCTCTATTGTTATGAGCAGGCCCGCCAGACCGTCATGGAAAGCCGCGAGACCCTCCTTCGCCTCCACGAACACTACCCCATGGTGCTGGTCAGCAATTTCTACGGCAACATCCAGACCATCCTGCAGGACTTCCAACTCTCGGAGTTCTTCCACCAGGTCGTCGAGTCTGCCGTCGTGGGTGTCCGCAAGCCCGACCCCGCCATCTATCAGTTAGGCGTCGATGCCATTGGGCTACCTGCCGAGGAAGTGATGGTCGTGGGTGACAGTTATGGCAAAGATATTGTTCCCGCCAAACGTGTTGGTTGCCACGCCGTTTGGTTCGAAGGCCCCGGCTGGGCGCCAGAGGAAGTTGACCGCTCCCTACCCGACTACATCATCACCCACCTGTCGGATCTCGAAAAGATTCTCCTATAACATACGAACGAACGTTTTTGTCAAGCCATCAGAGCAGAGTGAAACTTGTTTCAACTCTGTCATGGCGAAAAAAGGTCGGATAAAATCCAAGGGCTACGATTATGCCCAAATAAGTAAAAAATATCATTATTAGGCAGAAGAAAATCATCCATCAACCCCGCACAGCCACGACTCATGTCATGAACTGGCGGGGTTGAACGTTATTGGTTTATTATAGTGTTTTTCTCTGTAAGAAAGAAATACTATATATTGACACTTCCGATAAATAGGATTCTACTAATTAATAACTCTAATACTTGTTATTTTTCCATTACTAACCCATACAGACCAACGGGGCTGATTCATCACATTATATATATGATACCGAGTTGCTGTTGCAGTTTGCTGTACGACTTTATAGACCGTGACCTCTTTCATCAAACTCACAGGCATTCCAACCCAAAGTTCTTTGTTCTTATTCCATTTGTCCACATTAGCTTTACCATACTTTTGGCACATAGCATCATATTCTTTCTTCTCTTTGGCTGCTCTTTCCGCTTCTGCTTGTGCTTCTAAGTCAGCTTTTCGCTTACCAAAGATATATTCTTCTTTAGTCCCATCGGGCTTTGTTAATGTACCATTTGGTAGGATTATTTCGTCTGCCATTAACATTTCCGGAGCACCACATACATATCCTCTTTTGGAGGACCCTTCTTTTACCTCAATAAATCCTTTTATTTGTAGAACAGAACCATCTGGGAAAATAAATCTATGATTATCCCATCCGTCGCTTTTAAGAACGCCCCCGTTTCTATGAATACTAAGTTGAGTAATTATTTGACCAGACCTTGTTGTTATACGCACTAAATCCCCATTTGAATATATAAAATCTGTCACATCTTTGCCATATTCATCTTTGTATTCTTTACATTCTATAATAGTATCAGTGGAGTTAATAGCTAAAAAAATTGGTTTTCCACGATATTTTCCACAATAATATTTTTGCTTTAAACTACCATCATCACTATTGATTTTGTACAAGATGTTATTAATTCGATACCCTTTATCACTACTGCTCACAGTACCGTCACCGCCTCGTTCACATATATATTCTTTTTCCTGACCAGCAAGTATTAATTTGCTTTCATTTTCAATATACCAATCTGATTTACAATCTAGTCCCCCTTGGGTTCTTTTTGTTTTGATTTTATTACCATTGGGAAATAGTATTTCTTCATCTTCTGTGCCTATATGTTTATGCCCCAATGGACATGTGTATGAATACTTTATTAAAGAATAGTCAAACATATTTTTCCCTTCTTCTTCACAGAAATCACCATTACTTCTTTTCCATACCGTTTTCCTTTTCTTTACTTCTCCAAATTCGTTTTCTATCACGAAAATTTCCATTGTTACTCCATCCTTTTCTTCGGAGAACTTCAAGACCCAGTTGTCATCCGCTGCAGCGATTGGAGAGCAGAAGTCAACGATGTTAACACTTGAGTTAGATAATACGTAATTACCCGTTTGAGTCTGTTCTGCATGTAAAGTACACATACATGCAACGGCAACAACCGTTAAAAGATTTCTTTTCATAAGATAATATTATTACTGTAATATGATTCAACACAATAATACAATTCTTTCCATAACAACAATTAGTCCTCGTCGGGCAAGGAGTCGAAGTCGTCTGGGAGTTCACCATCCTCGTCAGACAGGTTTTCTATAGCTTCTTCGTATTCTTTCAACGTCTGAAGGTACTCTTTATACTCTTCACCAGTCAACTTGGCATACTTCAGCATCAAAGCTTGCGTGCTCATGTTTTTGAACTTAATAACCACGTCTGCCATGAGAGTCTTGTTGTTTGCAGCCTTGTAAAATGCTGGTGCATCCGTTGTCAATTCAATGGTCTCGCCTGGAGCCAAATCAACGCCTGGTATGACTTTGGTAGTACTCACTCCATTTGCACCATAATCAGCCAATCTAAATTCCACGTTGTAATCTTCGCCTTTTACAGGAATGTCACCATTGTTCTTGATGGTTTGGAAAATATGCAGATAGTATGCTCCAGCCTGATGGCCCCAGTTCCAGTATCCACTTACTTTTGACAGGTTACCATGCAACTCGTCGAAGTGCTTTAGTGTCAGGTTGCTCATAAACATGCTGTCCTCATTCATCAGTTCTGCAAACTTCCTATCAGAGATATCTTTTATGGGAATACCTGTCTTGATGGCAAACTCTCGACTAATCGAATCAAAACTTAATACGCCGTATGTATCATCAATTCTGAAAGTTCCAGTACTATCGGGCTTAAAAATCAGTCGTTGCTGAGTCTCTGCATTAAGCATCGCAACGTAGTTCCCAGTACTATCTTCTAAAGCAACCTTGATGCTTTTGGCATCTAGGCTCTCAGGTAATAGTTCCATTAGCGACTTGGCCGCAGGAAACAGATTGTAAACGGATACACGGTCCTGTTCGTTTAGGGCCGTTACGAACTTTTTTGCCAGATCCTTAATCTCTTGCTTCTTAGAATCGCATGATATCATCACCACGAGCGTGGCTAAACTAAGAAAGAATAAAACTGTTGTTTTTTTCATAAGATAGTAGGTTAAAATGTTGTTAGAATTGGGTTATTCAGAAAACACTAATTAGTTATCGAATGCAGCTTCGTGTTTGAAACATGAGTCTGGTCTGCCTGGTTTTTTGTTTAAGCAGAACACTTTACTGTTGGGACAGCCGCTGAAAGGGTCAGGAAGAAAAGAGAATGTGATTTCCACCATAGTGGGCTGATTTATTTTTATAAGGTAGATTTTTTGCTGCTTCGCAGCCTTTTGCGGCTGATTTTGACTGCAAATGTACGCACAACGGGCGGTCTGTTCAAACAAAAGGTGTGGCATCTATGTGTCATTTTCGATTTTGAGTGTGTCATTTGTGTCAACGGCGTGTCAAATAAACTTTTCTGGCGCTTTCTTGTCGGCGTTGGAGAAATTTAAGTACCTTTGCGGCAAACAAAATTAGAAAGAATGGATAGTTATCAGGTTTTGTGCCGCGAAGTAGAGCGGAAAGCGGGGCGGGCGTTGGAAAAACGTTCGGACTTCGAATGGCTGTCGGAGCAGCTGATGTCGGAGTTGCATGAGATGATAAGCAGCTCGACGCTGATGCGCCTATGGGGCTATCGCAAGGGCGTGGCACCGCGGCGTTCGACGCTCGACGTGCTGGCCCGCTATGCGGGTTTTGCCGACTATGCTGAATTCTGCAACAGCGTGGCCGACGACGGTGAAGCGCAGGACGGACAAACTGTGGCCGGCCTCGAGGTTGGGGTGGGTAGAAACACCTCGCCTGGCGAAAGTGGCATAAGCGTTGAGGCCTGTGAGGCTACAGAGAATGGGGCGAATGCCGGAGGCGAGAAGGCTAAGGGTGATGGCGATAGTGGAAAGGACGGAGGCGAGAGGGGAAAGGACGGTGATGAGAGGGGAAAGGACGAAGGCGAGAGGGCTAAGGGCGGAGGCCGTCGAGCGTGGGTATGGGCCCTGGCACTGGTGGCCATAGCCTGCTCGGGTGTGTGGTGGCTCTGGCGCAGCCTGTCGGCGCGCGAAGTGCTGCCACGTGGTGCTGAAGATTTCACCTGTTTGTTGCGCAACGCGCGCTGCGATGCCGACAGCTTAGGCGCGTGGACCTTCGTGCACGGAGGCTGGCCGGCCGAGCCCGATGGCACGTTGGCGTATTTCATGAAAGACTTCGATGTCTGTCAGGTGGTGCACGGGCTGCCTGCGGGGGAGTACGAACTGCGGGCGAGAGCGTGGCACCTGCCATGCGAACTCGACAAAGCGCTCTACGACTACGAACACGCCGAGGATAAGGCGGACGGCACGGCGCTGGCGCAGGCCGAGATCTATGCCGGCCCGTTTGCGCAGCGAGTGAAGAACTACGCCTCAGAATTCGGGCAGGAGGATAGCTGCTACGAGAATGTGCTGCGGTTCGTGGTTCTGGACGATTCGGTGCGCATAGGTTTCCGCTCTGATGGCAACTGGCCACGGTTCAGTCGGGCGCAGGCCGACGATTTCAGACTTTATCTGATTCGCAAGGCCACGGCGCACGACTTCAAGCTGATGGCAGCGCAGCTCGACAGCGCCCGGCACGCCGACGACGAGCGTCCGCGGCTGAAGAGGGGCGACCGCATACCTAAAATGCTCGACGGCGTGGCGGTGGACTTGCTGTATGACTATATGGAAAACAGCGATGTGACGGACTGCTGGCGAGGGCGCGAAGAGGCGTTGCCCGAGGGCTGGACGACGCAGCAGGAGGCCCGCCGCTGTCGCATCGTACATAGGACTGACGCGGGACGGGGAATGGGCGATTCGGATATTTATCTGGAATACCGCAGCGACAGCACTGCCAGCGCCGGTTTGCTGGTAGGGCACGAAGTGGCTCTTGAGGCCGGAACGTATTATTTCGCCGCTATTTTCTTTGCCCAGGGCGCGGATGGGATGCCCACAAACGTGTATTTCGGCGCAGAGGGCTGTGCGGACACGTGCCCGACAGACAAGCTTATGGACTGGAAATATTTCTGCGTGACCGTAAGCGAGCCGCAGGTGCTGACGGTAGGGCTGTGGGCCCCGGAGGGCTCTGATGTGCAACGCGCCGGCATCTGCGGACTGAAGGTTTGGGAGCGGCGGTGAGGGTAATAGGGCTTCGTTGGTGTGCCTCGGTAGTGAGTTCTGTCGGTGAGGTTCGTCAGTGCGCCTCAAGCCAGTTGTCGCCCCAGCCGCTGTCGGCGATGAGGGGCACGCGGAGGGCTGCGGCGCCTTGCATCTCGCTAATGACGATTTCTTCTACGCGCTCGCGCTCTTCGGGCACGACGCTGAAGTTCAATTCGTCGTGCACCTGAAGGATCATGCGTGAGCGCAGACCTTCCTGGCGGAAGCGGCGGAAGATGCGCACCATAGCCACCTTGATGATGTCGGCAGCCGAGCCCTGTATGGGGGCGTTTATGGCTATGCGCTCGGCCAGTCCGCGCACGGTGGCGTTGTGCGAATTTATGTCGCGCAGGTAGCAGCGGCGGCCGAGCAGCGTGGTGGTATATCCCTGCTGGCGTGCGCGGTCGATGCTCTCCTGCATATAAGCGTGTACTCGCGGGTACATCTGGAAATAGGTGTCGATGAGCTGTTTGGCCTCCGTGCGGCTGATGCCGAGGCGCTCGGTGAGCCCGAAGGCCGTGATGCCATAGATGATGCCGAAGTTGGCCGTCTTGGCGCGGCTGCGCTCCTCGCGCGTGACCTCCTCGGGCGTCTTGTGGAAGATCTTGGCTGCCGTGGCAGTGTGGATATCGTGCCCGAGACGGAAGTCCTCGATGAGGCCTTCGTCGCCGCTCAGGTGTGCCATGATGCGGAGCTCCACCTGCGAGTAATCGGCCGAGAAGAATAGCTGCCCGGGCTCGGGGCGGAAGGCTTTGCGAATCTCGCGCCCGGCAGCTGTGCGCACGGGAATATTCTGGAGGTTGGGCTCTGAGCTGGAGAGGCGTCCGGTGGCCGTGATGGTCTGGTTGAATGAGGTGTGGATGTGCCCTGTGCGTGGGTTGATGAGCTTTGGCAGTGCGTCGATGTAGGTGCTGCTGAGCTTGCGCATGCGGCGGTATTCGAGAATCTTCTCTACGATAGGACTCTTGTGGCGGATGCGCTCGAGGGCCTCCTCGGAGGTGGTGTACTGCCCCGAGGCGGTGCGCTTGGCTTTCGGGTCGAGGCGCATGCGCTCGAAGAGGATGGTGCCCACTTGTCGCGGCGACTGAATATTAAACTCCTCGCCGGCCAGCTCCCAGATCTCGCCCTCGAGCACCTTCAGCTGATCCTCGAAGCCCGAGCCTACGGCTTTCAGGGCCTCTGTGTCGAGGCAGACGCCTGTGCGCTCCATCTGCGCGAGCACTGCCACGAGGGGCATCTCCGTCTGCGAGAAGAGGTCGTAGGCGCCCTCGTCGCGAAGCATGGGAAGGAAGACGTTGTAGAGGCGCAGGGTGATGTCGGCATCCTCGGCGGCGTAAGGGCATACGCGCTCCACTGCCACCTCGCGCATCGAGAGCTGTTTCTTGCCGCGCTCCTTCTTGCCTATGAGCTCGTCGATGTGGATTGTGCGGTAACCCAGGTAGGCCTCGGCCAGATAGTCCATACCGTGGTGCATCTCGGGCTGCAGGACGTAGTGGGCCACCATAGTGTCGAACATAGGGCCGTGCACCTCGATGCCGTAGTTGGCGAGCACATTGATGTCGTATTTTAGGTTCTGCCCCACTTTAAGCGAGGCCTCGTTCTCGTAAACGGAGCGGAAGCGCTCTACGGTGGCCTGCGCCGCGGCGCGGTCGGCCGGCACAGGGACGTAGAAGCCCTCGCCTTCGCGGATGGCAAAGCTCAGTCCCACGAGCTCCGCGTCGATGGCATTGGTCGAAGTAGTCTCGGTGTCGAGGCTCACGGTGTCGGCCTCGAGGAGCTGCCGTGCCAGCGCTTCCTGAGCCTCGGGGGAGTCGATGAGGTGGTAGGCGGCTGTCTCGGGCGAATAGGAGCTGAGAGTGGCCGTCTCGGGCGCAGCCACCTCGGCCCCCTCCCGTCCCCCCCGAGGGGGGGCGAACATATCCTCAGGAGTCCCAACGGGAATGGTCGCGCTCTCTTGAGAAGGGGTCTCGGGGGCCGTGGCGAAGAGGTCGAGTTGGGCCCCCTCCCGTCCCCCCCGAGGGGGGGCGGACAGATCCTCAGGATTCCCAACGGAACGGGACGCCCCCCCTCGGGGGGGACGGGAGGGGGCTTCGGGGGCTCCGAACTTGCGCTGCAGTAGCGCCTTGAGTTCATACTGTTGGAACAGCGCGGTGAGGCGCTCGCGGTCGGGTTCTTTGTATGCGAGGGCTTCCAGGTCGAGGCTGACGGGCACGTCGGTGACTATCGTAGCGAGCCAGCGCGAGAGGCGTATCTGTTCCATATTCTCCTCCACGCGCTCGCGCAGCTTGCCCTTGAGTTGGTCGGTGGAGGCGAGCAGCTGCTCGATGGAGCCGAACTGCTGGATGAGCTGTGAGGCCGTCTTCTCGCCCACCTTTGGACAGCCGGGGATATTGTCGGAGGCATCGCCCATAAGGCCAAGTATATCAATGACTTGTAGTGGACTACTGATACCCCATTTGGCGCATACCTCGGCAGGACCGAGGGTTTCGAAGCCCGGTCCGAAATTGCGTGGCTTAAAGATACTGACGTTAGGCGTCACGAGCTGTCCGTAGTCTTTGTCGGGTGTCATCATGAAGGTGGTGATGCCCTGTGTGTCGGCTTGGTGTGCGAGTGTGCCTATGACGTCGTCGGCCTCGTAGTTGGTTACTTCGAGTATAGGAATATTGTATGCCTGAAGGAAATCCTTGATGATGGGCGTGCCGAAGTGTATGGCCTCGGGCGTCTCCTCGCGCTGAGCCTTATACGGGGGATAGGCTTTGTGGCGGAAGGTGCCTCCGTGGGGGTCGAAGGCCACGCCGATGTGCGTGGGCTGCTCTTTGGCTAGCACCTCTTCGAGCGAGTTGAGGAAACCGAACACGGCCGAGACGTTCTCGCCGCGGCTATTGATGCGCGGGTTCTTGATGAAACCGTAGTAGGCGCGATAGATAAGCGCGTAGGCGTCGAGGAGAAAGAGTTTCATGATTTATCGTTCGTTTATCGTTTATCGTTTATCGTTGAGGGTTGAGGGTTCTTCGCTGAGCGAAGCGGCAAAGCCGAGCGGAGGGTTGAGCGGTGAGCGTTTAGCGTTTATCGTCTATCGTCAATGGTCAATGCTCAATGGTCAATGTTCAAAGTTCAATGTTCAATGTTCAATGTTCAACTACTTCCCCCTTTCTGCTGCCCACTGCGACGGTGTCATGCCAAACTGGCGGCGGAAGGCGTGGCTGAAGTGCGACTGGTCGGCGAAGCCGCAGCGCTCGGCCACGGAGGCAAGCGAGTAGGAGGGGTGCTCCAGGAGCAGTCGGCAGGCTTCGGCCATACGTATGCTGAGCACGAACTGTCCTGGGGTGATGCCCGTGATGGCTGAGAGCTTACGCCGCAGCTGCGATGGGGTCATGCAGAGCTCTGATGCTATGGATTCGAGGTCCGTTTTGCCCGCGGGCATAAGGCTGCGTACGATGGCTTCGGTGCGCGCCACGAATTCTTCGGCGGCGCGCTCGCTGGCCGGGTGTGAGGAGAGGGGAGCGGTGGCTTGCGCTGGCGAGGCAGGGGCGGTCGGCGCAGGAGTGGGGGAGGCGGGGGCGGCGAGGGGGGACTGGGAATCGCGCGGGGAAACCGCGCGACGCACCCCACTATCAGAGGCGGCCGTATCGGGCAGGGCGCTTTCGGGGGCCTTATTGGGCAAGGCGCTATTGGGGCCGGCATTGGGCATGGCGCTTTCGGGGACCGCATTGGGCAGAGCACTATTGTGGGCCTCATTGGGCAAGGCGCTTTCGGGGGCCGCATTGTGCAGGGCGGCGTCGAAGGTGCGGGTGTATTTGTCGTGGAGGAGCTGGCGCTGGCGGAGGAGGTTTGAGGTGAGCGCTATGAGCTCTTCGGCGCGGAAAGGCTTGTAGAGATAGGCGTCGGCGCCGGCTTCGATGCCATGGAGGCGGTCGTCATCGGTGGCTTTGGCCGTGATGACGATGATGGGGATATGGTTTGTAAGTTGGTCGGCGCGTATCTGTCGGCAGAGCTCGAGGCCGTCGGTGTATGGCATCATCAGGTCGGTGACGATGAGGTCGGGCATCAGTTCGCGAGCCATCGCCAGGCCCTCGCGGCCATCGGCAGCGCGGCTGATGGTGTATTTGGCTTCGAGCAGGCTGCTGATGTAGGCTGCCACGTCGGCATTGTCTTCGACGATGAGGAGGGAGGGGAGACCTTCGGCTCGCTGTGACGATTCGAGCGAAGCGAGGCTCTGCTCCTGACGTGGGAGCGGGGAGAGGGGCTTGCCCCCCTCCATGACGGGAGGGATCGTGGGTGGGTCTGCTGGGGCAAGGTCTTTTTGGGCAATGTCTTGTGTGTTTTTTCTTCTGCTAGTCTTATGTATTGGAATAATGACCTCGAACTTAGTTCCTTTGCCCTTAGTGCTTTCCACCTCAATCTTGCCACGGAGCGCCTCAGTGATTTGCTTTACCAATGTAAGCCCTACGCCGGAGCCGATGCCGCTATCGGGGTCGCTCTGGTAGAAGGGGTCGAAGATGTGGGGGAGGTCTTCGGGGCTGATGCCCGAGCCGGTGTCGGCCACGGTAAGGTGTAGCCTGTGTTTGTCTCTTGCTATTCTTACGCTCACCTCACCGCCTTTGGGCGTGAACTTCAGGGCGTTGCCGAGCAGGTTGTTGAGAATCTTATTGAGATAGTCGGGCTCGAAGTCTGTTACCATTGGGCGCTCCGAGGCGCTGAAGGTTACGGCGATGCCGTGCTGGCGCCCCACCTCGCGGAAGCCTTCCATGGCCATCTCAGTGTAGGCTGCTATATCGGCCGTCTGCGTCGGTTGCTTGCCTATGGCGGAGCTCACCTTAGAGATTTCGAGAAGCTGGTTCACGAGATTCAGCAGCTGCCCGCCCTGGCGCTCTATGGTGGCCGCTTTGGCCGCTGTAGCCTGCTGGGCGCCGCCTTTTTGCAGTTCGTGGCTGAGGCCGAGGATTACGGTCAGCGGCGTCCGGAACTCGTGAGTGACGTTGGTGAAGAATGCCTCGCGCGCTTTCTGCAGCTGGCGCAATGCGCGGTTGGCGCGCGTCTTCTGTAGGCTGGCCCACGAGAGCGCTGCCGCCAGGGCTGCGAGCAGCAGAATCGCTGCTATGCTGCCGAAGAGTATTATGCGGTTGAGGCGGTGCTCCTGTGCGTTCTGTGCTTGCAGCTCTTCGTTGTGGAAACTGGCGTTGGCCTGCCCCAATGCCTCCTGCAGCTGTACGGTGTAAAAGGAATCGGCCAGCGCGGTGTGGCGCTTCAGTGCCTGCAGAGCTCCTGCGGGGTCTATGGGTTCGAGTGCTTCGCAGACAACTTTCAGGTCGTTACGCACAGCGCGCATATTGCCCATTTCCTGCTCTATGTCCACTGCCTGGCGCAGGATGGCGGCAGCCTCGGCATTGCGGCCCATGTCCAGCAGGTTCCAGCCCTTATATTCCATGCTTATTGCCAGCAGGTTGCGGTCGATGATGGGCATTGCCTCCACCATCTTGATGGCGCGCTCTGCCATCTCGAGCCCGAGCTCGTACTGGCGGTTGCGGTTGTAGGCGTAGCTCAGCTGCGAGAGATGGTTTGCCACGCCGGCATCGTAGCCTATGGCTTCGGCCGCTTCCACGGCCTGCCGTCCGTAGTCGATGGCTTGCTCCACCTCGCCTGCTCCGCAGAAGATCTCGCAGGCCACGCCCAAAGTGTTGTGCAGCTGGCGGTTCTGGCCCAGCTGCCGGTTGGTCTCGATGGCTTTTACGATGAAGTCCTTGGCATGTTGGCGGTTGGCGGTGCCGACGTTGTAGTTTATGATTGCGAGGTAAAGATAGGCTCGCGAGAGTTGCATGATGTTGCCTGTCTGCTTGCTGTAGCGCAGCGCCTGCTGCTCGGCCTCGGTTGCCTCGGTCATCTTTGAGAGTTTATAGAGGCAGTAGCCTCGGTCGCAGAGCAGTGTGGCGTGAATGTCGGGCTGGCGTCGGCTGCCGTGTCGTGTGGCTCGGTCGTTATAGTCGAGAGCTTCTTTGTAGTAGGCGTTGATGACGTAGAAGCGGTCGGTGGCGTAGTAGATGAGCAGGTCGAGCGAGTCCTCCGCCATCGTGGCGCTGAGCTTCGGTGCCTCGTCAAGGAAGGCATCGTAGTGCGTGTAGATTTCTATGAGCTGTCGGCCTACCTCAGCCTTCTTGGCGCGCGGGCTTTGTTCGTAGATGTTGAGCAGGCTGTCGACGGCATTGAGCTCTTGTGTGGCCTCTGCCTTGACCGTCTCCGGCAGTGCGGCGGCTATGGCGAGGGCTATGAAAAGTAGGCGATGAAAGCGGGATTTATGTGTCATAAGGTCATAATATGGCATTCTGCTGCGCAAAAGTACAAGATAACTCAAAAATAAACAAATCGAGGCTCTGCTTTAACTAAATTTAGTTCAAAATATACAAATTCGACGTGTGAACATACATTTTGTTAGAAATATACAAATTTTTGTAAGAAATATACAAACGCTTTGTCCAAAAAAAGCACTTACTTTGCCAACAAGAAGTAAAGAAACGACGTACAATGCCAGGAATCACTAAGTTTTTTGAGTTACAATATCGGCTTGAAGCGCGACGCATGACCCCCTACAGCCGGCAGTTCATGGCTCAGGTGGACGATGCCATCCTGCGCGGTTTGCCCGAGGCCAGCGTGTCGGTGGAGACGGTGGCGTCCGAGGTCAGCGTGAGCCCCTCGAAGCTGCGTCGCCAGCTACAGAACGCCACGGGCATCTCCCCGGCAATATATATAATGTTCGTGCGCCTGCGTGAGGCCTTGCACCTGCTTGAGTTCTACCCTCAGTACTCTATCTCGGAGATAGCGCTGCAGTGCGGCTTCTCAGACCACTCGCATTTCACCCACGCCTTCATCCGCTTCTTCGGCTGTCCGCCGTTGCAGTATATTCAAGAAATAAATTCACATTATTAACCCCTTAAAACTTTACGACTATGAAACGATTGCTTACTCTACTCCTAATGCTCGTGTCGCTCGCATCGGCGACGTGGGCTGACTTGACTGTAGGCGACGTGAAGGTGACTGCCACCGGCAACGTCAGTCCTTCCGGGCTTAAATCCGGAACAATCTATTACGATGCTTCGACAAACACGCTGACGCTCAATAATGCTACGCTTGCCTATGAGCCATCGGCCAACTCCAACGAGGGGGTAATCACCACCAGTAAAGGCACCACGCTCACCATCACCGTCAAGGGCACCAACTCCGTGACGTCCAGTAAGACATACGCTGCTCTTAAGTTCTTTACAAGCACCATCACCTTCAACGGCGACGGCTCGCTCGACTTGGCTGGTCGATTCGACGAACTTTATGGCTTGAACGAGAGCACGATTATCATCAAGGGCAGCGTCCGTCTGACGGCCATGAAGAACGGTATCGGCACTAACAACTACTGCAAGAAGCTGACCGTGGCAGAGAATGCCGTCGTCAAGGCCAAGCAAATCTCTTACGTCCGCGAGCTGGAGCTTCTCAATGGCCAGACAATCGTGGAGCCCGCAGGAGCCACCTTCGAAAACAATGCCGTCAGGGTCAATGGCAGCTTGGCCAAGAACGTCGTCATCATGAAGCTTGAGACCTATCCAATCTACGTCTGTGGCAAGCAGGTCAACAGCTATAACTGCGCCGACATCCTCGGAGACGGCAAGGTGACGTATAACAACAGCACCAAGACGCTGACGCTCAACAATGCCACGATAGACAACAGCGGCGCTTCCGGTGAACCCGCTTATTGCCTTAAGTTCGACGACTTCCAGGGAACGGTGCAACTTGTAGGCGACAACAAAGTAGTTTCTATTCGGCACTGTGCCATACAAACTGTAAACGATAAATCTGAAGTAACCTTTAAGGGTAGCGGCTCGCTCACGGCCAAAGGTCCAAACTATGGTCTAATGCCATGGGCCGGCAAGATAATTCTCTCTGACAACGTGAAGGTTACAGCCGAGGGCGTCACGTATGGCATAGGTTCTAACAACAGTGGCAAGTTTAAGGAGACGGTAGTCGTAAGTGGCAACGCCCAGGTCAAGGCCAGCACCATCGGTGCCCTCCACGCCCTCATCCTCGAGGATGGCCAGCAGATTGTAGCCCCGGCAGGCGCCGTGTTCAAGCTCATCAGCGGAGATACCGATCACGGCGTGTGCGAGAGCGAAAGCAGCAACACTCTCGCCAAGAACGTCGTTATTCAGAAAGTAGAGACTTATCCTATCGAGGTTTGCGATATGGCCGTGAACAGCTACAACGCTGCCGACATCCTTGGCGACGGCACGTTTAAGTACGACAACAGCACGAAGACACTGACCATCAACGGAGCCACGATAGACGACACCAGTCTTACGAATGTTGTCCTCAACCAAAACGTTGAAGACCTGAAGATCAACATCGTCGGCACCAACAACCTCAAGGTTAATAGCCAATTGTTCGAACTTAAGGCAAAGACCACATTCACCGGCACCGGCACCGTCAATGGCGAAGTCACCGACTGGCAGAGCATAGGAATCTTCCTGAACAAGAATGCCAACTACCAGGTGATTGCCGACGGCCCGACGTTCAACATCAAGGGCGCGAGAGGCGTCACAGGTTTCGCAGCTCCCACGTTTGTGATGAACAGTGGAAAATTCGTGTTCGAGCCTTCTGGTACAAATGAGAATATCTTCAATGCCATCAGCAATTCAGCCTTTACGCTTGGTCAGGGAATGAAGATCGTTGAGCCCGCCGGCGGATCTTACAGCGCCTCGCTGCACGCTATCACCGTTGATGGCACTGAGAGGTACAAAGGCAAGGTCGTTATTCAGAAGGTAGAAAGCTATGGCCATACCATAGGCAATATTGAAATCGACAGCTACAACTGCAATGACGTCCTCGGCGACGGCACAGTGAGCTACGACCCCGCTACGCGCACGCTCACCTTCAACAACACTAAATACGACTACACTGGTACCGAGCCGCTCGTAGCATTGGTCGGAGAGGTCAACATCAAGCTCGTCGGGAAGAACACTCTCACATCGACCGGCTCAATAGGCTTGCGCAAAAAATCCTTAAGTTCAGGTAAAGTAATCATTGGCGGCGATGGCAGCTTGAGCATCAAGTCCGACTGGGCACCCGTCTATCTGTGCGTAAGCATGGATCTCACCATCACCGATAATGCACTGGTAGAAGTGCTTGGTGCTATCAAGGACAACAACGTCGTCAATAATCAAAAGCTGACCGTGAAGGGCAACGCAACGCTCAAAGCCGGTACAATCTCTCACCTGAAAGAGCTTGTGCTCGAGGACGACCATGTCATCGCCGAGCCCGCAGGCGCTGAATTCAAGAACAATGGAGTGTACGTGGGCAATGCCCTCGCCCAGAATGTCGTGATAACGAAGCACGTCGCAGACAAATACAACATCTGGATTGCCGGCACGCAAGTCACTAGCGACACCGCCGCCGACCCGCTCGGCAACGGCGTGTTCAAGTATGACGATGCCACGAAGACCCTCACCATCAGTGGCGACTACGATCACACCACCGAAACCCGCCTCGTCGACAGCAGTATCGACGGCCTGATCATCAATGTGGAGCGCCCGAGCCGGCTCACTACGACTTTCGACCCCACCATCATCCGCCTCAGCGCCAACACCGAGATCCGTGGTGGCCGACTCATCCTCGAGTGCACGAGTGAAGATCAGGATTGCATCGGTATCTATCAGGATGGCGGCGACAAGCTCACCATCAGCAATGCCGACATCGAGATTGGTGACGGCTTCTCATATGCCATCACCGGTGAGCCCGGCATAGCGCTCGAAATCATCAGCTCCGACATCAGCGCCATGGCCCACGCCGAAGGCTGCTTCAAGGACTTCGAATCCATGACGCTCACCGACTGCTACATCGAGAGCCACCGCGGCGCCACCTACACCGACGGAGCCCTCGTCGACGCCGACGGCCACATCATCGGCAGCGACGCAATGCCCGAGACCGTAGTCATCAAGCGCGGCACCGACGCCGTGAACGGCCTTGCCGCAGGCACAGCCGCCACCGACGTCTTCGACGTTGCCGGCCGCAAGCTCGACACCGTAGGCCGCGGCATCAACATCGTACGCTCAGCCGACGGCCGCGTGCGCAAGGTGCTCAAGAAATAGGATTTAATCAAGCGCTCTCTCAAGAGCATATAATACATCACCCCTCCACGACCCGCGAGCTCTTTGCTGATGTGAGTTGTGGAGGGGTGATGCCGTTTCTGCCTGCGTGCTTGATGAGGTCAACACAAGGGGTTAGAATAATAAGCCCAGGGGTTTAGCGCATAACCCATAGGAGTGTTGAGGTAAAACAACTTGTTTTGGTTTCACTCGCCCAAGAGAGTGGACAAAAACGGCCGCATGTGTCGACACATGCAGCCGTGTGTGTGAAGTTACCCGTATGTATAAGCCTATTCAAGCGGTTGCGTGAGCCGATTTGGCCGGTTGCCTTATTTCTTACGAATGATAGTGAGGCCGTCGCGCAGGGGTAGGATGACGCGCTCCACGCGCGGGTCGGCGGCCACGAGGTCGTTGAAGTGGCGTATGCCTTGCGTCTGCGCATCCTTGCCGGCAGTTTGGTGTGGGGCGTCGGGGGTGTCGATGACGTGACCGTCCCAGAGAGTGTTGTCGGCCAGAATGAAGGCGCCGGGACTCATGTGCGGCAGCAAGGCGTCGTAGTAGTCGGTGTAGTGGCGCTTGTCGGCATCGATAAAGGCGAAGTCGAAGGTGCCAAGTGAGGGCAGCAGCGTCAGGGCGTCGCCGATGTGGAAGTGGATCTTGTCGGCCCAGGGCGACCCTTCGAGCCATGGCCGCGTGAAGTCCTCCTGCTCGTCGTTGACCTCTATGGTGTGCAGCTCAGTCCCCGGCTCGAGTGCGCTGGCCATACAAAGGGCGCTGTAGCCGGTGAAAGTGCCAAGCTCGATGATGCGCCGCGGCCGTGCCATATGAACGAGCATCGCCAGCAGGCGGCCCTGCAGATGGCCGCTGGCCATGCGAGGGTAGTTCAGGTGGAGGTGTGTGGCGCGCCAGAGCCGGTGCAGATACTCCGGCTCAGGGTCGATGTGTGCGAGGATGTAGGAGGATAAAGAGGACTCTTCCCCCGAGGAAGACTCTCCCCCCGCCAAGGACTCTCCCCCCGCCCTCCCTGATAGGGAGGGAGCGGTATGACTTGTGGGTGGGATGACGGTTTTTGGTTTTGTATTCATTTCTGGTTGGTAACTGCTACCTCCCTATCAGGGAGGGCGGGGGGAGAGTCTTTTGCTTTAGAGTGCCTCAATTGCCAACCTATAGCTGTCGAGGCCGAAGCCGCAGATGACGCCGCGGCAGGCGGCGCTGATGGCGCTGTGGTGGCGGAACTCCTCGCGCTGATGCACGTTGGAGATATGTACCTCTACTACGGGCGCCGGCACGGCCTTGATGGCATCGTGCAGCGCGATGCTCGTGTGCGTATATGCTCCGGCATTGAGGACGATGCCGTCGACATCGAAGCCTACGGCGTGAATGCGGTCGATGAGGTCGCCCTCGTGGTTGCTCTGGTAGTAGCCTATCTCCACGCCGGGGCACTGGCGGCGCAGCTCCGTGAGGCAGTCCTCGAACGAGCGGTGGCCATAGACCTCCGGCTCGCGGCGGCCCAACAGGTTGAGGTTGGGGCCGTTAATGATTTCTATTCGTTTCATAGTTGATTTATGTAGGGCAAGGTTATCGGCCCCTCTAAATCCCCCCGAGGGGGGACTTACGTTTCCGCTTGGATTCCTAAGGATATGGACGCCCCCCTCGGGGGGGACGGGAGGGGGCCTTCACAGACTGATGTTCTCAGCGCTTACGGTGTGGCCGAGGAAGATTGTGGCTGCCGAGGCGAACTTGTCGGCATCGTCGGTGGTGAGGAAACGGGCTGAGGAGCCGCGGGTGAGACGTGCCTCGATGTCGGCGTGCCGGCGCAGGTAGTCTTTGAGGCTTTGGCTTACGTATTCGCCCTGTGAGATGAGTGTAATGTGCGCGGGCGTGTGCGCGCGTATCTTATTATATAGTAGTGGGAAGTGCGTGCATCCGAGGATGATGGCGTCGATGAGCGGGTCGCTCTCGAGCAGTCTTTTGATGTCGCGCTGCACGAAGTAGTCGGCTCCCGGACTGTCGAATTCATAGTTCTCAACGAGTGGCACCCACATCGGGCAGGCTTGGCTGGTGACGCTGATGTCGGGGTGCAGCTTGGCCATCTCGAGTTCGTAGGTGCGGCTGCTAGTGGTGCCCTGCGTGGCTACGATGCCAACGTGGCGCGTCTGCGTGAGTGTGCCTACGATTTCCACTGTGGGGCGTATCACGCCGAGCACGCGGCGCGTGGGGTCTATCGAGGGGAGGTCGTTCTGCTGGATGGTGCGCAGGGCCTTGGCCGAAGCGGTGTTGCAGGCCAGGATGACGAGCGGGCAACCCATATCGAAGAGGCGCCGCACGGCTTGCAGCGTGAACTCATAGACGCGCTCGAAGGAGCGCGGTCCGTAGGGCGCACGAGCGTTGTCGCCCAGGTAGAGATAGTCGTACTGGGGCATAAGGGCACGGATCTCTCGCAGGACGGTGAGACCTCCAAAGCCGCTATCGAATATTCCTATTGGTGAAAAGGACTTTCCCTCAGGACCGGACTCTTCCCCAGCCCCGGACCCCCTCCCCGCTCCCCCTTTAGGGGGAGAGTTAATACCATCAAGAAGGGTATGTTCAGGTGAGGCTAATGCATCATTTTTCATTTTTCACTCTTCATTTTTCATTTTCATCCCTTACGGGAGGGGTTTGGGCTCGGTTTTGTATTCATTTCTTGATGGTATATGCTCCCTCCCTCGCTTGACTCGAAGAGACGCTTGACTCTCCAAGAACAGGGAGGGCGGGGGAGAGTCCCTTCATACATTTCTTGATGGTATTCACTCTCCCCCTTGAGGGGGAGCGGGGAGGGGGTCTGCTTCTGCTTCCGCCTTCTTCACTCCGAGTTTGTCGAGCACGGCTTGGGTGATATCTACGCCTACCTGCGGATGAATGAATGGCACGGCGTTGCCGTCGGTGTTGAGCACGTAGATGAGCCCGCGCTCGGCAGCGACGTCGTAGATGGCCTGGTTCAGTGCGGCGGCTATAGGCTCCTGCATGCGCTTCTCGGCTTCGGCAAGGAGGCGCGTGGTCTCTTTGCGGAAAGCGATGCTGCGGTCCATGAGGTCCTGCAGCTCGGCCTGGCGCTTGAGCATAATGCTCTGCGGGAAGTCTTTCTGCCCGTTGAGGAACTCGGCGAATTTGCGCTGGAACTCCTCCTCGGCGCGCGTGGCCTCGGCATCGTACTTAGCCTTGAGGGCAGCGAAGTCTTCGCGGGCCTGAGCGTAGTCGGGCATGAGCTCGAAGACGCTGTTGTAGCTGAGGTAGCCGAACTGCGGCACCTGCACCTGCGCCTCGGTGGTTTGTGCTCCAAGCGTCAGGCAAGTGAGCGTGAGACAAAGTATTGTAAAGAGTTTTTTCATGTGTTAATAGAGTGAGGTGAGTGTTGCTTGTGGGTTATCTTGTGAAAACAAAAAAAGAGGAACGAGGAGCAACGGTTTGTTGCTCTTCATTCCTCTTCGTTTTTGTATTCTTAGATGCCGAGAGCTTTCTTGAGCTCGGGAGTGACGTCGGTGCTGAGCTTGGTGCTGATGTAGGGGATACCGGATGTGACGTCCATGATGTAGACATAGCCGCCGGCTTCGCCGATTTGCTTCACGGCATTGGTGATTTTCTCGGAGATAGCCTGCATCTTCTCAGCCTGAGCCTTCTGGAAAGCCTGCTGGTTGTCGGCCAGGCTCTGCTGGTAGCGCTGGTAGAGGTCGTTGAGCTCCTGCTCGCGGCGGGCGCGCAGGTTCTCGAGCATGTTGGCCTGCTCCTTCTGGAAGTCGTCGGCCTTCTTCTGCAGCTCTTCCTGCATGCGCTTCTGGTCGTCCTCGTACTGCTTGGCGAGCGTCTGCAGCTCGGTCTGGGCAGTGGTGTACTCGGGCATGAGTTGTACAATCTCAGAAGAGTTGAAGTGTCCGAACTTCTGTGCCGACATTGTCAGCGGTGCGAGCAGCATGAGTGCTGCGAATAGAATCTTTTTCATTTGTCTGTTGTTGATTAGTATTGTTTTCGTTAATTTGTTAACTTTCTAACTTTCTATTTTTCTAGTTTTCTAATTTTTTTCAATACGCATATCCGAGCTTCTGCAGCACCTCGCCCGAGATATCTACCTTCGGCGAAGCGAAGATGATGCCGGCGTCGGAGGCGCGGTCGAGTACGAGGCTGTAGCCTTTGGCTTCGCATATCTCCTTGACGGCGCCGTAAATCTCGTCGTTGATAGGAGCCATGAGGGCTTCGCGCTTCTTGAAGAGTTCGCCTTCGGGGCCGAAATATTTCTTCTTGAGGTCGGCGGCCTCTTTCTCCTTGGCCACGATGGCGCTCTCGCGGTCCTTCTTCTGCTCGGCGCTGAGGAAGACGGCCTCGCTCTGGTAAGCCTTGTAGAGGTTCTGCGCCTCGGTGGCGAGGGCCTCGACCTCGGCCTGCCATTTGCGCGACACCTGGTTGAGTTGCTCATTGGCGCGCTCGTAGGCCGGTATGTTCTTGAGGATATATTCCATATCTACGAGCACAAACTTCTGTGCGCTAACGGGCTGTGCGATGCCGAAGGCGCATGCTGCTAAAAGGATTGTGAATAGCTTTTTCATTTTCTGGTGTTTTTATTATTGGTTTTCGGTTATTGAGGGTCGCCATGCTATGGCAACAAACATGATACGTTTTGGCGTAGGGCTTTTGTGTGTTGGATTCTTGCGATTCTCGAGGGTTTAACTGTTAAAGGAAATTTATGATTTGAGGCTGGCGTCAGAATTCCTGTCCGAGGATGAAGTGGAACTGGCTGCCGCCATAGCTCTTGCTGCCGAAGACGCGGTCGAAGCCGTAGGCCCAGTCAATACCGAGGAGGCCCACCATTGGCAGCATGATTCGCACGCCTGCGCCTGCCGAGCGTTTCATATCGAAGGGGTTGAACTTCTTGATGTCGTTCCAGGCATTACCGCCTTCTACGAAGGCCAGGCCGTAGATGTTCGTCGAGTTGCCGAGGATGAAGGGGTAGCGCAGCTCCACGGTGAAGCGGTCGTAGGCGTAGCCCGTGTAGCCTCGTGGCGTGAGCGAGCCGTTGTCGTAGCCGCGCAGACCGATTGTCTCTGTGGCGTAGTTGTAGCTGTAGCCGCTCATGCCGTCGCCGCCGACATAGAATGTCTCGAATGGCGAGCGCTTATGCTTGTTGTAGTGGCCGAGGATACCGAATTCCACGCGTGTCATCAGCACCGGGCATTTGTTGTGGCCGGTGAGGGCCGTGAAGGTGCGCGCCTTGAACTTCCATTTGTGGTATTCAATCCATTGGTACTTGCTCTTGAGCTCATCCTGATACGTGCTGGCCTGCGAGTTGTTGGCCAGGTTGGCGTAGTCGCGGCCGTCGAAGAGCGAGTAGGGCGGTGTGAGGCTTGCCGAGAAGAGTATCTCGGAGCCGCTGCGCGGGTATATCTGGTTGTCGGTCGACGAGCGTGCGAGGTTGATGTTGAGGCTTATGTTGTTGCAGTTGCCGTTTGAGATCATGAAGTATTCCCAGTCCTTGAGCGAATAGCGCGTATAGCTGAGGTCGGCAGAGAGCTGGAAATAGTCGTCGGGCCACGAGAGGCGCTTACCCCATCCGAGCGAGAAGCCATAGACCTTGATGAACTTGTCGGGGTCGTAGAAGTTCTCGTAGTAGTTGCCGTAGTTCGAGCCGTAGCCGTAGAGGTAGTTGTAGTATGAGTTGTAGTAGGCCGAGTTGTAGTAGCGGTCGCTCACGTCGGTCTGCTTCGAGAAGAAGGCCGAGAATGAGAGCGAGTTGGGTCGCTTGCCTCCGAACCACGGGTTGAGATAGTTGATGGAGTAGGCCTGATAGTAGCGTCCGTTGGTCTGTCCGCTGATGCTGAACGTCTCGCCGTTGCCTTGTGGCATCACGCCTCGCCGCAGGCCGTTCTTGGCAAAGAGGTTTGCGAGCGAGAAGTTGCTGAACTTGAGGCCTATCTTACCGATGACGCCCGTCTGTCCGTAGCCGAGGGAGAACTCCACTTGGTCGTTGCTCTTAGGCGTGAGGTCCCATTCGAGGTCCACGGTGCCGTTGTCGGGGTCGGGCTTAAGGTCGTATTTGATGGTTTCTGGGTCGAAATGTCCCATCGAAGCTATCTCGCGGTAGGAGCGCTCGAGCGCTTTCTTAGAGAAGAGGTCGCCCGGCTTGTTGCGCAGCTCGCGGCGTACCACTTCCTCGTAGACGCGGTCGTTGCCGGTGATGATGACGCGGTTTATGTAGGCTTGCTGGTTCTCCTCGATGCGCATCTCAAGATCTACGCTGTCGCCCACGATGTTTACTTCCACGGGCGTGAGGTTGTAGAAGAGGTAGCCGTTGTTGTAGTAGAGGTTGCCGATGGCATCGTCGTCGTCCTTGATGCGCTTCATGAGGTGTGTCTGGTCGTAGACATCGCCCTTCTTCATGCGCAGTGCCTCCTGCAGCATCTCGGTTGTGTAGATTGTGTTGCCGACGAAGTCGATGTTGCGGACGTAGTATTTCTGTCCTTCTTCCACTTGTATGTAGATATCGACCGACCTGTCGTCGTGGGGTACTACGCTGTCGGCCACGATTCGTGCGTCGCGGTAGCCGTATTCGTTGTACTTGGTGATGAGGCGGTCTTTATCCTCTTTCCATTTCTCTTCCACGAATTTCTTCGAGCGGAACCAGCTGCTGAGCAGGCCCTTCTCGTGTGTCTTCTTGAAGGCTCCGTTCTTTATGAGCGAGCCTTTTATCTGCTTCATCGTCAGGGCTTTGTTGCCCTCCACGGTGATGCTGTTTACTTTCACCTTCTCTTTCTTATCGACGTTCACGTCGAGGATCACGCGCCCTTGTTCCGAGGGGTCGTCGCGCTGCTCGAAGAGGATCTCTGCGTTCTTGAAGCCCTTGTCGTCGAAATACTTCTTACCCCAGATGCGTGCACGGTCGAGCATGTTTGGCGTCAGCTGTGCGTCCTTTATGAGTCCGAGCTTTGTCTCGAGGTCCTCTTTCTCGCTCTTCTTTACGCCGTTGTAGTTGATCTGCGAGATGCGTGGGCGCACGGCCAGCTGGATGTGGAGGTAGGCCGAGTCGCCTACGAGGCTGTCGACGCTGATCGATGCGTTGGAGAAGAGTCCGTTCTTCCAGTAGCGCCGCACGGCCTTGCTTATCTCTTCGCCCGGGATGCTGATTCGCTGTCCTTTTGAGAGGCCCGAGAGGCCTATGAGCACGTAGTCGTCGTAGGTCTTTACGCCGTCCACGGTGATGCCTCCGATATAATATTGCTGGGGCGTGCGTGCGTAGTCAACGTTGGGCTTTATGACGCGCTCTTGCACTTGAGCGAAGAGCTGTGTGCTCGCCATCTCAGTCAATGGCGAGGGCAAAAGATACCACAGGAGAACGAGTGCTGTAAGTTTGTATGTCTGGGTTCTGTTCATCGTAATGTTATCAGTTGTTGGACTTAGGTTGCACCTGCTCGCTGGTCTTGCCGTAGCGCCGCTCGCGCTGCTGGTAGTCGGCGATGGCCGTGCGAAGGGCTTCCTCGTTGAAGTCGGGCCAGAAGGTGTCGCAGAAATAGAGCTCGGTGTAAGCTATCTGCCACAGCAGGTAGTTGCTGATGCGTTGCTCGCCGCCGGTGCGGATGAGCAGGTCGGGGTCGGGCATGAAATATGTCTCGAGGTGCTGTGCTATGGTCTCTTCCGTTATCTCTTCGGGGTCCATGACGGCGCGTGTGAGGCTTGTCTTTTTCATCTCCCAAAGGATGTCCTTTACCGCTTTCGTCAGTTCCCAGCGTGCGCTGTAGCTGAGCGCTACGACCATCGTCATGGCATCGTTGTCGGCCGTGTTTTCCATGACTTGCCACAGGCGCTGCTGCACGTTGTCGGGCAGGCGCTTGATGTCGCCTATCACGCGGAAGCGGACGTTGTTCTTCATAAAGATATCCTCCTCGAGGTTCGACAGCACGAGGCCCATGAGGGCGCTCACTTCCTCGGCCGGGCGGTTCCAGTTCTCGGTAGAGAAGGTGTAGAGCGTCAGGAATTTCACTCCGAGCCGCACACACTCCTCGGTGATGCGCTTCACGGCTGCCACGCCTTCGACGTGACCTGCCGTGCGGGGCAGTCCGCGCTGCTTGGCCCATCGTCCGTTACCGTCCATGATGATGGCTATATGCTGGGGTATGTGTGTGAGGTCGAGTTCCATTGTTTTTTTTGACGTCTTCTTTAGTTATTGCATTTGCGGTATTTGGGTGATATATCATATGTCAGGAATACGAACGTGCGTGTGAAGCAGTCCTTGTTCTTGAACATTCCGCTCTTGATGCCGTACGGGTCGCGGAGCTTCACGGCTGCGGCGGTGTCGTCGAAGCTGTCGGAGGTGGTGAAGTTGAAGCTCCATTCCAGCCCGATGTTCAGCCGTTGGCGCAGTTTGTAGCGTAGGCCGAAGCCGAGAGGTATGTGCAGCGCGCCGGCTGCCGAGCCGCCTCCGCCCGTGGCCATGGTCACTCCCGCTCCTGCGAGCAGGTAGGGCGTCCATCTGTAGAGCCCCTTGTAGGCCGCTCCCATGCCGTAGCCCAGCAGGTTGAATTCAAACTGGGCTCCTGCCGTCACGAGGGTTCTGCTGAAGCTGATGTCTTGTGCCGGCATACCTCCTTCGGGCGTCTGGCTTAGCGGGTCGGTGGGGATGAACTGTCCGTGGCTGTTGCCTCGCAGTTTGCCGAAGCCCAGGTCGGTGTGTACGACCATGCGCGGGTTGAGGTTGCGCCGCCAGATGAGTGTGCCCATGATTCCCGGGCTCTTCATGATGCCGCCTCCGGCATCGCCGATGTAGCTCATCAGTCCTATGCCACCGCCTATCTCCTGCTGATATTCCAGCAGTTCGCCGTCCTGGGCTTGCATCCCGGCGGAGAAAGCGCAGGCGATGATTATGGTAGCGAGTTTACGCACGTGGTGGGTTCTGCAGCGCCTGTTCAGAGGCTGCTTTGTCTGTGACTGGTTATTCTCCGTAGCTGTTGAGGCGGGCTTGCCATAGTTGTGTGCCGCCGAGTATGTAGATGTATTCGCCCATGGCTGTTGCCGATTGTACGTCGGTGTCGCTGAAGGGCAGTGAGATCTTGCTGTCGGTCTGCCACGTGATGCCGTTGTCGTCGCTTACGAGTATGTCCGTGCCGCTGAAGGCAAAGAGGCGGTCGTTGTAGTGGGTGATGCTCGTGACCTTGGCGAGCGGCAGGCGGTAGGTGTTGAGTTCGTCGTCGGAGAAGAGGCTCCACGTCGTTTCATAATCTTCCAGCAGGCTCCATGTGTCGAGCGCTGTGGCGCCTTGGGCTGCTGTGGCTATGACGACGCGGTGGTTGCCATTGGGCTGCGTGTAGGCCGCCGAGGCCACTACCTCTGCATCGAGGGCGCGCTCCGTGGGCGTGCTCTGCCAGTTGATGCCGTCGGCCGAGCGTGCTATCGTCAGACCCTGGGCTGATAGAATGGAGGCATAAAGTGCTGTGGACGAGGCGGCTATGAGCGTTGCTGCTCCGAGGACGTCGGTGCTCACCTGGCTCCACGCTATGGCGTCGTCCGACGTGTAGAGTTGTCCGTCAGTCGTCGTCATCCAGAAGGCGTTGTCGAAGGTCACGGCGGACCTGACGTCTGCCGTCTGCGGCAGTCCCGTGCAGGGCTGCTCGTTCCATTGAGAGCCTGTGGCTCTGCTGACGTAGCAGCTCCCGGCATCGGAGCTGAGGATCACGGGCAGGCTCGTGGCCTCGCCGTTCGTGGCGTCGGGCAGCAGCTTCGTGGCTGTGCGCCCTTCGAGGGCGTCGGCAGTAGTAAGCTTGGTCCACGCATATTCGTCGGGGTCGTTGTCCCTGGTGCTGAGGCTCACTTTGTAGTCGCGATAGCTATGTCCGTCGGTGGCAATGACCCTGAAGATGAGAGGCTGGGTGAAATTGAGGCTGTCGGTCGACGCATGCCGTGTCCACGTCGTGGTGTCGGCCTCCGAGGCATAGACTACGAGCCCTTGCGAGGTGATGGTGGTCGTGATGGCGTCGAGTTGAGTGCCTGTGGGCAGGGGCGTGGCGTTGGTGATAGTGCCCTCGATGTGGTTTATGCTCATCGGGAAGGCGGAGCCTGTCAGCGTGATGTAGTATGTGGTGTCGTTGCCTGAGGTGGTTGTAGAGTGCATCATACGTTTCATTCCACCAAGGGCGAACGACTTGATATAGCAATCGCTGCTGTACTCCACTTCGTCGTCGTTGCTCTTGCAAGAAAGGAAGCACGACGACGCTGTGAGCGCAACGATGAGGGCACAGACGAGTTTCTTCATTTGTAGATGTTTATTTACAAGTGGCTGCAAAGGTACATATAAATGTGGCGCGCGCGAAATTTGCGGGGCCTAAAAATTCTTTTTTCTTCAAATAATTAGGCAAAATTAACGTGAACGGGGCGTCCTTTTAGGTCTGTTTTCATTTCCGGGGCCTTTATTCCGCTGCCTAAGACGAGGTCGGAACGCTCGATGAAAGCCTCATCCCAGAGGTCGGCGTCGATAAAAGTCTGCAACGTCTGCGCTCCGCCTTCGACGAGTATTGACTGCACATCTCCTTCCCGCTGCCCATCAGCGTGGGGCGTGAATACTTTTGACGGGTTATGTCCGCCAAGGGCAGTTGACAGCAGCCTCTCGACACCCACAGAGCGTAACCACTCTCCCCCTTCGGGGGTGGCGGGGAGTGAGTCTTTTGTCGTCAGCACCAGTCGCTGCGGACTCTTGCCCGGCCACTCCCTGGTCGTCAGGCTGGGGCGGTCGAGCTCCCATGTCCGGCGCCCCACGAGTATGGCTTCGTGTGTGGCTCTGAGGCGGTGTACGAGCATCTGCGTCCAGGGCGTGGAGAAGCGCACGGCGGGCCCTTCGTCGGCGCTCGCGCGGCAGCGGTCGATGAAGCCGTCGGCGCTCTCGGCCCATTTCAGCGTGATGTAGGGCCGGTGGAGACTGTGGAAGGTCATGAACTTACGGTTGAGCCAGCGGCATTCATCTTCGAGCACGCCCACGACCACCTCCATGCCGGCCTCGCGCAGCATTTTGATGCCGCGGCCTGCCACCTTCTCGTTGGGGTCCAGGCTTCCTACTACTACTCTCTTGAAGCCTTTACGGATGAGCAGTTCGGCGCAGGGCGGCGTCTTGCCGTAGTGCGAGCAAGGCTCGAGGCTCACGTAGATGGTGGCCTCGGGCAACAACGCTTCGTCGTCGGGGCGCACAGAACCTACGGCGTTCACCTCGGCGTGCGGCCCGCCGTAGCGGCGGTGCCAGCCCTCGCCAATGATGCGGCCTTGGTGTACGATGACGGCGCCTACCATAGGGTTCGGTGCCGTGGTGAGCTCTCCGTGGCGTGCCAGCTGCAGGCTGCGAGCCATAAATCTCTCGTCTTCTGTCATAAAAGTGAAGCTGTATATTCGTTTTCTATTGAAAAAACGTTTGTCCTCGTGAATTTATTTTTTAATCCTTAATCTTTTCCTCAATCTTTTCTTATCTTTGCGCTATGAATCATCAGGAACTCATAAGGCTGTTGACGCCTGCTTATGGTGTGGGCGAGGCCCGTGCCATAGTGCGTCTGGTCATGGAAGAGCGCTTCGGTCTCTCGCAGACCGACCTTTTGCTCGGCAAAGATACGACATTATCTGCAGACGAGCGCAATGATTTCGAAAAAATTGCACAGCGCCTCATTGCCGGCGAGCCTGTGCAGTATGTTTTGGGCTTTGCCGACTTCTGCGGTCATCGCTTCAGCGTGAGCCCTGCCGTGCTGATCCCACGGCCCGAGACCGAGGAACTCGTGCGTGCAGTCCTTGACTCCTCAACGCTAAACGCTCACCGCTCAACCCTCCGCTCGGCTTTGCCGCTTCGCTCAGCGAAGAACCCTCAACCCTCAACTCTCAACGCTCAACCCTCAACCCTCCGCTCGGCTTTGCCGCTTCGCTCAGCGAAGAACTCTCAACCCTCAACCCTCAACTCTCAACGCTCACCGCTCAACCCTCACCGCTCACCCACGAAGATCCTCGATCTCTGCACGGGCAGCGGTTGTATAGCTATAGCCTTGGCTTTAGCTCTGCCAGAGGCAGAAGTCATCGGCATCGACATCAGCGACGAAGCCCTTGAGGTGGCTCGCCTTAACGCGAAGAATCTTCAGGCAGACAATGTAAGGTTCTTTCGCGCCGATGTGCTCGCCGACAGCCTCGATTTCGCCGGCCCTGTCGACGTCATCGTCTCCAATCCTCCTTATGTCATGCAGGTCGAAGCGTTGCAGATGGCCTCTCACGTCCTCGAGCATGAACCGCATCTGGCCCTCTTCGTTCCCGACGACGATGCCTTGCGCTTCTATCGTGCCATAGCCGATGCTGGCCGTCGCCTGCTGCGCCCAGGCGGTATGATAGCCGTGGAGATCAACAGCGCCCTGCCCGAAGAGACTGCCGCAGTGTTCAAAAACGCCGGTTTCATCGATTCAGAAGTGCTCAACGATCAGTTCGGACGCCCCCGCATACTTAGCTTAATTCACAATTCATAATTCACAATTCACAATTAATCTCCGATAGACCTCAAAATTTGAAAAGTTTTTCAAAAAAGGGTTCATCTTACATTGTAAACGTTTGATAATCAATAAAGCTTTATTTTTTTGCATTCATTCCTCTACTTATCTTCGCTCTTCTTGCCCCTCAACTCCCCCAAATGGGAGAGAATAGGTGCAGCAGGGTAAATATTATTCTTCATTCTTCATTCTTCATTCTTCACTCT
>JAFRNY010000080.1 GCA_017429945.1 Bacteroidaceae bacterium | reverse complement strand
CGTCATTCGTCATTCGTCACTCGTCATTCGTCACTCGTCATTCATCACTCTCCGCCCTGCCGTCCCTTCAGCCGCTTCTCGAAGTCAGATCGGTAGCTGTCGCCTATGGGCAGTTCGGTGCCGTCGGTAAGCGTGACACGCCCCTTTGCAAAGTGAGCTATTCGACTGAGGTTGAGGATGTAGGAGCGATGAATGCGCATAAAGCGGTCGGGCGGCAGCTGCTCGCTGATGCGCTTCATAGAGAGCAGAGCCGTCAGAGGGCGTGCATACGAGTCGGCATACACGCGCAGGTACTCGCCCATAGCTTGGACGTAGCGGATGTCGCGCAGCGCGATGGCGTGGGTGCGATGGTCGGCTCTCAAGTAAAGTACATCATTGGTGGCAGCGCCCTCTGCAGCCTGCTGACTCTTGGCCTCGTCGAGGGCCGCCTGTTGCTGCTTGCGCTCAATGACGCGGTTTACGGCACGCTGGAAATCGTTTATGCTGAACGGCTTCAGCAGATAATCGACGGCAGCCACCTCGAAGCCCTCGAGCGCATACTGTGAATAGGCAGTAGTGAACACCACCAACGGCGCCTCGCCGCCACTGAGCAGCGAGCGCACCAAGTCCAAGCCGCTCAAGTCCGGCATGTTTATGTCGCAGAAAATGGCATCGACAGTCTCGCGAGCAAGCACGCCAGCTGCCTCAACAGCACTCTGGCACTGCGCCACGAGCGTCAGCTCTGGCATTCGTCGGATGTAAGCCACCAACTGGCGCAGCGCCAGCGGCTCATCGTCTATTGCTACAACTCTCAACATTATCTTTCTTGATTTTTTGTCGTGAAATCAACGCCCTCGCGCAGGGGTATATCAAGGCTCACGGTATAAACATCGGCGGCATCATCGATCTCCAGCGTATGATCCTCAGGGAAGAGAAGGTTCAGACGCTGGCGCGCGTTGCGCAGCCCCACGCCTCCAGACCCCTCAGCCATCGAGCTGCTTCGCTCATGCTTGCTGTTGCGGCAGCACAGTCGCAGGCGACCGTCGTCGGTGCGAATCTTTATGTGCACAAACGACGGCTCAACATAACTCACGCCGTGCTTGAAGGCATTCTCTACGAACGTGGCCATCACCAACGGCGGGATGCCGGCCGAAGGGTGCGAGAGGTCCACGTCGAAGCGCACATCGACATCGTCGGTGAAGCGGATGCGCATCAGGCGAATATAGTGCCCCAGAAAATCCACCTCGCGCTGCACGGGCACAAACTGATGGTCGCCCTCATAAAGCACATAGCGCAGCAGGCGCGAGAGCTCCACGATGGAGTCCTGAGCCTGCTCGGGGTCAATGGCTATGAGAGCGTGTATGTTGTTGAGCGTATTCATCAGGAAATGCGGATTGATCTGATAGTTCAGAAACGCAAGCTGCTGCTGAATGCGCTCGTAGTCTAACTGCTGCTGAAGTTCGTTGCGATGCTTGGGCATAGCTCCTATATATAATATGTGCGCGGCAAAGATAGGAAAAAGATTAGAGATTAGAGATTAGCCATCAGAGTTTTTTGCTTTTATCACATCATTTTCCATTTTTCGTTTTCCCGCATACTATTTTCTAATGAAAAAGACCTACCTTTGCAGCCGACGATGCAGTGCAGAAACGCTGAATCACAGTAATCACCAACGTTTAAACAAAACAATCAATAAACTAAACTGCGGCAAGTCCGCACAACGAAGGAAATGAACAGCGAATGGTTTGAATGCAAAGTCCGCTTCGACAAGACAATGGAGACCGGACTGATGAAAAAAGTAACAGAGACATATATGGTCGACGCCCTGAGCTTCACCGAGGCAGAGCGCCGCTTTATCGAAGAGATGACCCCTTACATCAGCGGTGAATTCACTGTCAGCGACATCAAGCGCGCACGCCTCTCTGAGATCATCGAAGCCCCAGGCGCCGATGCCGACCGATGGTTCAAAGCCAAGATCGCTTACATCACACTCGACGAGAAGACAGGCGCCGAGAAGCGCACAAATCAGCTCGTACTCGTGCAAGCCACTGATTTCCGCGATGCCCTCAAGAACCTAGACCACGGCATGGAAGGCACACTCGGCGACTGGGTTATCGTAAGCATAACCGAGACGCCTATCATGGACGTGTTCCGCTATAAGAAGGCAGAGGAAGGAACAGCTGAAAGTTAACAAGTTCTTCGCAGAGCGAAGCGACGCATCCCAGTTTAGCATTGTACGGCCGGTGGCCGTGTTAAATGACGAATGACGAATGACAAATGACAAATGACAAATGACGAATAGTTTAGAGTCAGTTCAACGGTCAATGGTCAATGGTCAATGGTCAATGGTCAATGGTCAATGGTCAATGGTCAATGTTAGCTTCGCTGACTTTTGTCGCGACTCGGCAATCCAAGCAAGCTTGATTGCACTCGCTGCTCCAAAAGTTCAAAGTTCAATGTTCAAAGTTCAATGTTCAAAGTTCAATGATAGCCGAAGAAATTCATAGAATCACGGAGCAACTGCCTGAGGGTGTCAGGCTCGTGGCCGTCTCGAAATACCACCCTGCCGATGCCGTGCTCGAAGCCTACCGTGCCGGGCAGCGCCTCTTCGGCGAGAGCCACGCCCAGGAGCTGCAGGCCAAGCATGCCGCGCTGGCAGACTTAGAAGCCCCTGCCGGCGCGCCCCCAACGTCCGAGGACCCTCTGTGCGGCAGTTCGTCAGCCGTCCCCACGCCTCTGCAGTGGCACTTCATAGGCCACCTGCAGACCAACAAGGTAAAATACATTGCACCATACATCAGCCTCATCCACTCCACCGACTCGCCACGCCTGCTCGAAGAGATCAACAAGCAGGCTCTGAAATGTGGACGGACAATCCGTTGCCTGCTGCAATTGCACGTAGCCCAGGAGGAGACGAAGTTCGGATTCACCCCCGACGAAGCGCTCGCATACCTCGACAGCGGCGCATGGCAACAGCTCGAGGGCGTAGAGCTGGCAGGCGTAATGGCTATGGCTACCAACACCGACGACACCGCACGCATTCGCGACGATTTCGACCGCGCACGCCAATTCTTCGACCGCGCACGCCGCGACTACCTCCCCGGCGCCACTGAGCTTTCAATGGGAATGACCGACGACTGGCACATCGCAGTCGACTGCGGCTCTACACTCATACGCATAGGCACACAAATCTTCGGACAACGAAACTACTGACTGAAAATCCCCGGAAGACAGCACTGAAGCCTGCAAGAAATTAGCCAACTACTTACTACTTGGCACCATAACGGTGCATCTTTCAACGGCCTTAACACGCCCGGGCACTTGTTCCCAACCACTTTTGTTCCATCTTTCCATTTGCTTGGGCATTTCTGCCTCAAGACCAACTTTTATGCGCAAATTATTTGCTCGTGTGCAAGAAAAGCCCTACCTTTGCACACGATTTAAGGTTTTGTGCAATAAAACGCATACTTCAGCACAGGCCAATAAACATTAAACCACGGCGCAAGCCATGATAACATTCAATGAGTTACAATCCTAATTTTGAGTGCCCAAGCCTCAACCTTCTTATTCAGAAAAGCATTGAAGAACACTGGGACCTCGACGCCCTGACCGACTACGGCGCACAGACATTCCGCTACAAAGACGTAGCACGCATAATCGAAAAACTACACATCATCCTCGAAGCATCAGGCGTGCAGAAAGGCGATAAAGTGGCCATCTGCGGCCGCAACAGTGCACGCTGGGGCATAGCCTTCCTGGCCACGCTGACCTACGGTGCTGTGGCAGTGCCCATCCTCCACGAGTTCCACCCCGAGCAGATTCACGACCTTGTGAACCACTCCGAGGCCAAGCTCCTCTTCGTGGGCGACCAGGTGTGGCCCAAGATCGACGCCGAAAAGATGCCGGGCCTCGAAGGCGTGTTCTCCAACTCGAGCGACGAGTACAAAATCCTCGTCGCGCGCACGGAAAAAGTAAAGTTCGCGCGCGAGAACCTCAACCGCCTCTTCGGCGAGCGCTACCCTATGAACTTCCGTGCAAAGGACATCAGCTACCATGTCGACAAGCCCAATGAGCTGGCCGTCTTGAACTACACCAGCGGCACCACCTCAAACTCCAAAGGCGTCATGCTGCCCTACCGCGCCCTCTGGAGCAACGTGGATTTCGCCGACCAAGTCTACCACGACCACGTCAACAAAGGCGACAACGTCGTGAGCATACTGCCTACGGCTCACATGTACGGCATGGCCTTCGAATTCCTCTATGAGATGTGCATAGGCGCCCACGTCACCTTCCTCGGCAAGACGCCCTCGCCCACAGTGATGCTCAAGGCCTTTTCCGACCTGCGGCCCAAGGTAGTCATCGCCGTGCCCCTGCTCATCGAGAAGATCGTGCGCAAAGCCATCTTCCCGAAAATCAAGGCGCCCGCCATCCGCCTCGCGCTCATGACGCCCCTGCTGCGCGACCGCGTGAAGCTGAACATTAGGCGTAAGATGCAGAAAGCCTTCGGCGACAACTTCTTCGAGATTATCGTAGGCGGCGCTGCCATGAATCAGGACATCGAGACCTTCCTCAAAGGCATCGGCTTCAACTACACCATAGGCTACGGAGCCACCGAGTGCGCCCCCATCATCTGCTACGCGCCCTGGAACAAGTTCCGCAAAGGCTCATGCGGCAAGGCAGCACCACGCATGGAGGTGCGCATCGACAGCCGCGACCCGCAGAACGTTCCCGGCGAGATTCTCGCCCGCGGCATGAACGTCATGCTCGGCTACTACAAGAACGACGAGGCCACAGCAGCCACGATCGACAGCGAGGGATGGTACCACACCGGCGACCTCGGCATCATCGATGCCGAAGGCAACGTGTTCATCAAAGGACGCTCGAAGAACATGCTCCTCGGAGCCAACGGACAGAACATCTACCCCGAGGAGATCGAGGACAAACTATCGTCGCTGCCTTACGTCACAGAGTGCGTAGTAATCCAAAAGGGCGACAAGCTCTACGGACTCGTCTACGCCGACCCCGACGAAGTGCGCAAGGGAGGCCTCACGCCCGAAGCCCTCGACCGCCAGATGGAGCTCAACCTGCAGGAGCTCAACCAGATCATCCCCGTCTACGCCCGCCTGCAGGCCCTCAAGCTCATGCCCGAAGAGTTCGAGAAGACGCCAAAGAAGAGCATCAAACGCTACAAGTATATGAACTATACTTGGGAATGAACGTTGAGCGTTGAGAGTTTAGCGTTGAGAGTTCTTCGCAGAGCGAAGCGAGCGGAGCTCGAGCGGAAAGACACGGCCTGCGGCCGTAATTCAATGTTCAATGGTCAATGATCAATGGTCAAAGTTCAAAGTTTAAAGTTATCTTCGCTGACTTTTGTCGCGACTCGGCAATCCAAGCAAGCTTGATTGCACTCGCTGCTCCAAAAGTTCAATGTTCAAAGTTCAAAGTAAATATTAATGGAAGCCAAAAGCTTTAACCTATGCGTGCAGGAGAGCCTGCAGAAGTATTGGAACATAGACGGTCTGAGCGACTATGGCCTGCAGACATTCCAATACAAGGACGTGGCGCGCATCATCGAGAAACTCCACATCATATTCGAAGCCTCTGGCGTGAAACCGGGCGACAAGATTGCCATCTGCGGCCGCAACAGCGCACGGTGGGGCATCGCATTCTTTGCCACGCTCACCTACGGAGCCGTTGCAGTGCCCATCCTCCACGAGTTCCACCCCGAGCAGATTCACGACATCGTGAACCACTCCGAGGCTAAGCTCCTCTTTGTGGGCGACCAGGTGTGGCCTAAGCTCAATGCCGACCGCATGCCCGGCCTCGAGGGCATCTTCGGCAACACCAACGAGGAATTCAAACTGCTCGTTGGGCGCACCGAAAAAGTGAAATACGCCCGCGAGAACCTCAACCGTCTCTTTGGCGAGAAATTCCCCATGAATTTCCGCCCGCACGACATCAACTACTATCGCGACTCGCCCGACGAACTGGCCGTCTTGAACTACACCAGCGGCACCACCTCCAACTCCAAAGGCGTCATGATTCCCTTCCGCGCACTTTGGAGCAACTACGACTTCGCCGTAGGCGTGCTGGGCAAGGATATGAAACCCGGCGACAAGGTCCTCTCCATGCTCCCCATGGCACACATGTACGGCATGGCCTTCGAGTTCATCTACGAGTTCCTGCACGGCGTGACCGTCTATTTCCTTTCCAAGACGCCCTCGCCGGCAGTGCTTCTCTCGGCTTTCGCCGACATCAAACCGCGCCTCGTTGTGGCCGTGCCGCTCATCATAGAGAAAATCGTGCGCAAGGCCGTGCTACCTAAGCTGCAGACACCAATAGTGAAACTTGCGCTCCACACACCCATCCTGCGAGAGCGCGTGCTCACTGAAGTGCGCCACAAACTGCAGGACGCATTCGGAGGCAACTTCATAGAAATCATCGTTGGCGGAGCAGCCTTCAGCCAGGACATCGAAGCCGTGCTCCACGATATAGGCTTCAACTACACCGTAGGCTACGGCACCACAGAATGCGCACCCATCATCAGCTATGCCGGTTGGAAGAACTTCCGACAAGGCTCATGCGGACGGCCCGTGCCACGCATGGAAGTTCGCATCGACAGCCCCGACCCGCAGCACATTCCCGGGGAGATTCTCACCCGCGGCATGAACGTCATGCTCGGCTACTTCAAAAACGAAGAAGCCACACGCCAGGCCATTGACGCCGACGGCTGGTACCACACCGGCGACCTCGGCGTTATGGATGACGAGCAGAACATCTTCATCAAAGGCCGTTCAAAGAACATGCTCCTCGGCGCCAACGGACAAAACATCTACCCCGAAGAGATCGAGGACAAACTATCGTCGCTCCCATTCGTGAGCGAATGCGTAGTAATCCAGAAAGACGAGCACCTCTACGGACTCGTCTACTCCGACCCCGAGGAGGTGCGCGCTGCCGGGCTCTCCGAAGCCATGCTCGAGGCGCAGATGGAAGAGAACCGCCAGGAGCTCAACAAGATCGTGCCCGCCTACTCGCGCCTTTATGCTATTCGCCTCGTGCCCGAAGAGTTTGAGAAGACGCCCAAGAAGAGCATCAAGCGATTCAAATACCTCGACTACGAAGTATAAACAATCAAGGCCCGCCATCCAGCGGGCCTTTTTCATTTAATAAGGCAAGTTTCAAAAGACAACGCTTGGGATGAAGCTCGATGACTGCTAAGAAATTTATTTAAACCACGAATTACACCAATTTGACGAATTTTCGGCTGCGCAGTGTCAACTATTATATTCGAATTTCACCAATTCAACGCGAAACCGCTGCGCGATGTTTCGAATGACAACGCTTGGGAGAGCAGTCGAATGTTGGCCGTTGCATAGGATTGCATTCGAAGCCTGCGCAGCGCTTCGCACAATTTGTGAAATTCGATAATAATTAAGAAAGCCACAGGCCATGAATAATTCGTCAAATTCGTGTAATTCGTGGTTCTTAAAAAAGAGATGGATCGCTAAGCGATGTTTCGAATGGCAACGCTTGGGAGAGCAGTCGAATGTTGGCCGTTGCATAGGATTGCATTCGAAGCCTGCGCAGCGCTTCGCATAATTCTTGAAGTATCAAGCGAGCAGAGCTCGAGCGTAATGGTCAATAGTCAATGGTCAATGTTTTGGAACTTAAATCTTACTTAAATCTGAACTTAAATCTTTCTTAAGGGCTTCTTCGGCTCATCGCCTCAGAAGTTTACGGCCGCATACGGCCTACACATAAGCGATAAACGAAGTACGCTAAACGATAAATCATTCGTCATTATTTACCGCACACTATCTCTACCGGCCCCAGCAAGCCAGACGGGCGCAGGGGCTGGTCGGCCGACGGGCCGTTGATGACCCATGTGCGGCGCTGCTCCTTCGGCAGTGCGGCATCATAGACCAAGCGGTTGAACCACGTGCTGGTGACCTGTATGCTGACGCGGTTCTTGCCGCGATGCAGGTAGCGGGTGATGTCTGTCTCGAAGGGAGCGGCCCAGAGGGTGTCGGCAGGCTGACCGTTGATGCTGACGATGGCCATTCTCTCCACCCTGCCAAGGCGCAGGAGGTAGTGCCGGCCTCGCTTCATACGCCCCATGCGAACCGTGGTCTCGTAGGTGGCTGTGCCCGAGAAGGCGCGCCCTTCAGCAGAGAGCGGCAGGTCCTTCCAAGCTTTCAGTTCTGTCAGCTGCAGCGGGCTGTCGATGCCCCAACCGGCAGGGAAGGTGAGGGTCCAAGGGGAAGAAAAACCAGACCTAGACCCCCTTCCCGCTCCCCCTAAAGGGGGAGAGTGGAATGACTTGCGGAAGCCTTCTCTTCTTAACGGTGACCACTCTCCCCCTTGAGGGGGAGCGGGGAGGGGGTCTGTGACTAGGTCTGGGGCCTGGTCCTGAGTTATTTGTCTCAAGACCACAAACACCATCTCGCCCCGTTCCAGATTGAGCCGCACGCGCGTGTAGTCGCCAACGACTTGAGCCTCGGCCGGCCTGACGGTGCCGTTCATAGGGTTCCAAAGCTCTGCACTACCCTTCTGGCGAAACGCCACCTCGCCGCTGAAAGACTGCTCCGGCAGCGGGCATAGCATATACCAATCGGCACCCTCGGCACGACGATGCAACCATCGCAGCGCTGTGGGTTGAACGTCGGGCTGCACGCCCATCGCAGCGAGGCTACGGCCTAATTCTGCGATGGCGACATCCTTTATGACGCGCCCGCCCTGCGATGCCAACCGCTGCAACTTGGCGGCAGTCTCGGGCAGCAGGCGCTTCGAGTCGGGAATCCAAAGTACATCGTAGGCGATGCCCTCGGGCGTCGTCCATCGGCCGTCGTTCACGCAGATTCGATTCAGGAAAGCGTCGGTATTGCAATAGTCGTAAGCAAAGCCCTCGGGGAAAGGAGCATATTGATCGGGCTTCTGCTCTATCTCGTCGCCGATATACCAGAGCACGCTGCTCACGGGCACGCCGCGCTCCAGCATCAAGGCGCAGCGGGCCAGGTAGGTGTTGAAGTGCCGCATATAAGGCCACCACGTCTGCTTGCGCAGAAACGGCGTTCCAATATTTCCGCCAAACGACGTGCCGGGGAAGTAGCGATCGGCATCGGGGTTGTGGGTGTAGGTGTGGAAGACGGTGTGAGTTACGCCCTCCACCATGTTCTGGTTAGCCACCTCGCGGAGCATGCTCAGGTCCTCGTCCCACGTCAGGTCGAACGACGTGAACGACTCTGCCGACACACGCGGCTTGCCGTACATGCGCGCTGCCGAGGCCGTGGCGCGGATGGGCTTGTAGTTGTGGTTCGAGAGCCAGTGGCTGAAAGGCTGCCAGTACTCGGTCATGGGCACGTCGGCATATTTGTAGAACTCCATCGGGTCGCCGGGGAAGATGTCGCCTGCCGCCGTCTCGTAGCTCACCGTCATCCCCCGCTCGTGAGCCAAGCGGCTCATCAGGCCGTAGAAATTATCGGTGAAGAGTTCGTTGATGGTGCGGCGCCAGTCCGAGAGGAATTTGCTCGTCTGCCCGCGGTCGTCCACCACCCACCCGAAGATGGCCGGCATCCAAGAGAGCAGGTCGTAGTGGCGGCGGCTGAGGAATTCCTGCCGCATGTGGCGCGTCCACGTCTGCGACGAGCACTCCCAACTGTCCATCAGCATATTGTCCACCAGCCCCTTCAGCGGTCCGTCGGTCAGGCGCCCGATGTAGCTACGGAACTGATAGGCCACGAACTCCTTGTCGAGCTTGTTCACCTCCCACCCTGTGGCCTCGGCCGGTGCCGGACCGTTCTTGCGGCCTGTGTTCACGTGCCCTATGCGCAGAACCACCCACCGGCCTGCAGGCGCCTTCCAACGCAGACGGCCGTCGGGCGTCATCTGTTCGCTCAGGTCAACGATATCTGCACGGCGGATGAAGCCGCTGCCGCTCTCGTACATATTCTCAGGCAGGGGCAGCAGCCAGCGCGACGTCCAGCCCGCCTCCATCTCCCAGTTGTGGCCGCGCGTGGCGGTGGAGAAGCGCAGGCGCGAGATTGTCATCGGGTGGCGGTTGGTGATTTCGAGCACGTACTCCCCGCCCTTCTGCCGCTCGGGCAGCGCGAAGGTCATCGTCTTCTGATTATCCTGCCAGTTGGCGTGCGGGAAGTCGGTGTCGAGGATTACGGTTTGCGCTGCATCCAGAACGCGCAGATGAATGTCGGGCTGCACGCCGAATTCATGGTTGAAATTGTCGATCGGATTAAACTCTATCGAGCGCGCCACAGCACCATCCTTCAGCTTCACACGAACGCGATGGGGCTGGGAGGGGGCTAGGGTGAGGGGCTCTGAGGGGTCTTTTAGCAGCCGCTGCCATTCCTGCTGATGTTCAGCGGCCTCCACCGCCGTCACCTCGCAGTAGTCGCCCGTGTCGCCCTGCGGAGCGGGGAAGGCCAGGACGGCAATGTCCTGCCAGTTGCGCCACTCCTCTTTATATGCAGTAGGCAGCTCCACGTCTATAGCCTTGCCTCCGGCGACGTCGGTCCTCGTGTAGGCGAGGTGGCGCATAGCTTGCTCTGGCTCGATCCACGGCCCGCCGCTCGTAGCCCAGCCCGGACACGTCTGCAGGCTGAAGCGCAAGCCCAGGCGGTGGGCCTCCTCGGCAGTGTGCCTTACCAGCGATTCCCATTTCGGGCTCAGGCATTCCACATGCTCCTCCGTGCCGGGCCAGTCTGCAGGATTACCCACTTGCCCGTGGAAGAACTGCACACCCTGGATGCCCGAAGCCGCTATGGCCTCCAAGTCGCGCGTGATGCCCTCGCGCCTGATGCTGCCGTTGAGGAAGTGGAACCACGTCTCCGGATAGAAAATGCGGTCGGGATGCCGGAAAGCCGTCCGGTCGGCATCCGTGAACGGGCGCCGCAGCCACGCCGTATCAGGCACGGCGGCATGACTCACCTGCGCCAGGGCGCTCTGCCCCAAGGCCAGCGCTATAGTTAGTATAAGGCTTCTAATTTTCATAGCATTCAGGATTTATTAGATTCGCCTTGCAAAGATAATTAATTCATAATACGTCTGAAAGATGCGACTGGACGGATCGACTCATGCGACCGGTTAGATTGGCTTATACAACCGGTTGAATCGGCTTATACAACCGGTTAAATCGGCTTATACAACCGGCCGAACGTGGTTGTCTCACCGGTGAGACAGATTCCTCCTGCCAGGCACGGCCTCAGGCCTCCCCTATCATCTCGAGGAACTCTTGCTCGCCGACGATGCGTACGCCGAGGCGCTGGGCTTTCTCGAGCTTGGCCGGCCCCATGTTCTCGCCAGCGAGGATGAAGGAGGTCTTGGCCGAGATGCTGCCTGCGTTCTTGCCTCCGTGCTGCTCGATGAGGGCCTTATACTCGTCGCGCGAGTGACGGGCAAAGACGCCGCTGATGACTATGGTCTGGCCTGCGAGGCGGTCGCTCTGCCGTGCGAGCGTCTCCTCTGAAAGGCTCATCTGCAGGCCGTAGGTGCGCAGACGTTCCACGAGCTCGAGATTGTCGGGATTGGCGAACCACTGCTTCACGCTCTCGGCTATGGCGGCGCCTATGGTGTTGATCTGCAGGAAATCGTCGAGCGAGGCGGCGGCCAGGGCGTCGATGTTCTTGAAACTGCGCGCCAGCACCTTTGCCACGTTCTCGCCCACGAAACGTATGCCCAGTGCGAAGAGCACGCGCTCGAAGGGCACTTGGCGCGAGTCGGCGATGGCTTGGATGGTCTTCCGTGCCGAACGGATCCGGCTGTCGTTGTAGCCGCTGAGCTGGTCCACGGTCAGCGTGTAGAGGTCGGCATAGTTGTGGATGAGGCCCCGGGCATAGAAGTCGTCGATGGTCTCGGGGCCGAGGGTGTCGATATTCATGGCCTTACGGCTGACGAAGTGTTCGATGCGCCCTTTGATCTGCGGCGGACAGCCGGCATCGTTGGGGCAATACCAGGCGGCCTCGCCTTCGTAGCGCACCAGGGTGGCGCCGCACTCGGGGCAGCGCTGAATGAACTGGACCTTGGGCCCGCGCTCGGGGGTGATGAAGGCCTCGTCGACGGAGACAATCTTGGGGATAATCTCGCCGCCTTTCTCCACAAGCACGTGGTCGCCCAGGTGGAGGCCCAGCTGCTCCACGAAGTCGGCATTGTGGAGGGTGGCACGCCTGACGATGGTGCCTGAGAGCTGCACGGGGTCCATGTTTGCCACGGGCGTGACGGCGCCCGTGCGGCCCACTTGATAGGTCACTTCGCGCAGGACCGTCGATGCCTGCTCGGCCTGGAACTTATAGGCGATGGCCCAGCGCGGGCTCTTGGCCGTCATGCCGAGGGTCTGCTGCTGGCGCAGGCTGTTCACCTTAAGCACTATGCCGTCGGTGGCCACGGGCAGGCGCTTGCGCTCGGTGTCCCAGTAGTCGATGTAGTCGAATATCTCGTCGAGCGACGCCGCCTTGCGCATATGGTCGCTGACCTTGAAGCCCCAGGCGCGCGCCGCCTCCATATTCTCATAGTGGCCATCGGCGGGCAGCTCGTCGCCAAGGAGGTAATAGAGATAGGCGTCGAGTTTACGTGCTGCCACCACGGCCGTCTGCTTGCTCTTGAGCGTGCCGCTGGCGGCGTTGCGCGGGTTGGCAAAGAGGGGCTCCTCGGCGGCTTCGCGCTCGCGGTTGAGGGCCTCGAACGATGTCCACGGCATCAGCACCTCGCCACGGATCTCGAACTCGCGGGGCCACGGCGCCACGGGCTCGGAGGCCGGCGAAGCGAAGAGGTCGGCCTGCCCGTCGGCAGCCACGGCGGGCACTGCCGGGCGCGCCTCCAGCTGGAGGGGTATGGAGCGGATGGTGCGGATGTTGGACGTCACGTCGTCGCCCTGCACACCGTCGCCGCGCGTGACGGCGCGCACGAGGCGCCCGTCCTCGTAGTGGAGCGAGATGCTCAGGCCGTCGAACTTCAGCTCGCAGCAAATCTCAAACGGCTCGCCGCCCAGGCCCTCGCTGACGCGCTCGTAGAACTCGCGCACCTCATCCTTGTTGTAGGTGTTGGCGAGCGAGAGCATCGGCCGCTTGTGAGCCACGGCGACGAACTCTTGCGAGAGGTCGCTGCCAACGCGCTGAGTGGGCGAATTGGCATCGTAGAGCTCGGGGTGGCGCTCCTCCAAGTCCTGCAGCTCGCGCAGCAGGGCGTCGAACTCCTGGTCGGAGATGGTAGGAGCATTCAGCACGTAATAGTTGTGGTTGTGGCGGTGCAGCTCGGTGCGCAGCTGCATTATGCGTTCTTGCTCAGTCATAAAGCTAAAATTTTTGTGCAAAGATAAAGAATAAAGCGGAAAGTGAAAAAGGAAAGAAGAAAAATACGAATTCAAACGCAAAAAATTACCTTTGCACATTTTAAGTTTAATATTTTGAGGTTTCAAAGAAAACACTTACCTTTGCCGCGTCAATTCACGTTGACAGATTAACAGGTTGACAGATTAACAGATTAACAGATTAACAAGCCTACACATTAAATAATATAATGAACTTCATAAGCCAACACCTGAAAACACTAAAACCAGCTACACAAAAGGTGGCCGCACTCTACGCCTACATCGGACAAGACGTGAAGGAGGACGACCTGGTGCAGCTGTCGGTGCACGGCACTTGCCTGATGGGCGAACTGCCGCTGCTGACCGACGAACTCATCCGCGAGGGTTACGTAGCGCACATCCCCGCAACGCATTTTGCTCCGCAGCAGACCGTCATACGCCCGCAACGCTACGGCGAAGTGATCTGCTACGTGCTTGACGAGCATCCTGAATGGTTCGACGAGTTCGCAGAATGGCCGCTGACGCGCTACCCGGCCTTCGTGAATCTGCTGCAGGCCATACGCCTCTGCCATGCCGGCAAGCGGCCGCAGCCCATGGTGCTCGACAGCGCCCTGCCGCCCTTCCTACTGAGCCTGGCGCACGACCGCCGGTTCACGCCGCTGCTGACGATGATCCGCGACCTCGACTTCGTGCCGTTCATCTCCGCTGCAATCAAGAAATGGATGAAGGAGGACTTCAGCGACCCCGAAGAAATCATCCGGCGGCAGATGGAGATGCGACGCCTCGACGCCTCCGACCCAGATATTCGGCAGCTGAAAGCCCTCATCGACTACTACACGTTCGTCATGAAGGGCGTCTACACGCCGCCGACAAGCATTCGAATGACCTATCCCGACTATCTGTCGAAAGGCGTGCACGCCATGGCTCACGGCAAGAGCGACCTGGCACTTAAGGTGTTCCAGGAGGCGCTCAAAGCCCAGGCCGGAAAGAACAAGGCTCCGGAGGCGTTCCCCACAGATGGCATCGCGGCGTTCTACTGGGTGATTGCCCTGTGGACGTCGAAGCCCAGCGACACGCGCTCGCGCCTCGAAGCGTTCGTGGCACATGCCAAGGAGACAAACCTCCGGCGCGTAGGAGCCGCCGTGCTGCTGGCCGACACGCTGGCAAGCCCATCGCAGCGCGTAGACATGGATTTGCTGTCGAAACTGATAGCGCCCGACAGCCTCGCCGACCGCGAATACGAGCTCCAGCGGCAGATGGCACTGATGCTGGCCGCACGGCTCACCGGCATGGACATCAGCAAGGACTTCAAGCCACAAGCCTCGTTCCTGCGCCACGAAGGGGCTGAATACATCACCCACAACAAATACGAGAAGAAGCAGCTCGCTGCGGCCTTCGGCAAGAAGCCCGTGTCGACACTGGCCAAGGGCAAGGAACCGTGGGAGGTGATGCTCGACCGCCTAATCTCATCAGAGCAACAACGGCGCAGCAACAGCGACGAAGGCGGCGAAGAGGAGTTCCGCGTGATGTACGTCATCCTCAGCGACGGCGAAAGCATAGAGCTGCGCGAGCAAAACCGGCTGCGCGACGGACGCTGGGGCAGCGGAAAACTGCTGCCGTGGAACAGGTTCATAACTGGTATAGAGCCCTTTATGGACCGCACCGACCAAGCCATCGTGGCCGACATCAGGTTCCTCGGTGTTTCGCGCCTGACGGTAGGCATCATCCTCCCCCACCTCGTCGGCTCCGACCGCGTTTACACGGGCGAGCAGATGCCATACCGCCGTGTGACCATCGACGAACAGAAGCCGTACGTGATACTTGAGCCCACAGAAAACGGAGGGTTCCACCTGCAGTCGAACGTCCTCTTCCAGGAGATGATCTCGCAGACGAGCGTCTATCATCGCGAAGACGAGATGCACTATATCTATTTCCCGATGTCGGAGCGCGAACGCGCCGTGCTGCAAGACCTCCTCTCCGTCACCGACTACCCCGCTGCTGCCGAAGAGAAGCTACGCCAGCTACTGCCGATGCTGAAGCCGGTGGTCGATATTCATAGCAGCCTGCTGCCCGAGGAGCAAGAGGAAACGACCAGCGATGTGCAGACGAGAGTGATCCTGCGACTGACGCCGGACCCCTCCACGCAGACGATGTTCGACGCCTACGTGCTTGTGCGGCCGCTGCCCGGCGGGAAGATGGCCTTGCCACCGGCACAGGGCGACCGCGTGATCATCGACCAAAGCGAGACGTCGCGTCGCATCCGAGTGCAGCGCGATATGGAAAGCGAGGCCCGCAACCTCAATGCCCTGCTCGAATACTGCCAGGAACATGACATAGAACTCTCGCGCACGCTCAGCGCACACCTCACCACGCCACAGGTGCTCGACCTGCTGGCCTTCGCAAGCAGCAACCCCGACATCTGCGCCACCGAATGGCCCGAAGGCGAGCGGCTGCGCATGCGCGCGCCAAAGAAAGGCGACTGGAACATCAGCCTCGCACACCGCGGACGATGGTTCGAGATCGAAGGCGACGTCAAGCTCGACGACAACACACTGATCTCGGCCGAGCAACTGCTGCAAGCACTGGCCAACAGCCACGGAGGCTACGTACAGCTCACCGAAGGCGACTACCTCTGGCTCAGCCAGAAACTCCGGCGACAGCTCGACACGCTCGAGAGCCTCTCCACCACCGAGAACAACCACATGGCAATCTCGACACTGCAGACCAGCCTGCTGGCCGAAATCGTGAACGGAGAGATTGACATTCGACACGACGAGGAACTATTCGACCTCAAAAACCGAATCACCGAAGCCGAGGACGTCAAGCCCGAAGCACCCGCTACGCTCAAAGCCACACTGCGACCCTACCAGCTCGAAGGCTACCAATGGCTGATGCGACTGGCATCGTGGGGCGCAGGAGCCTGCCTGGCTGATGATATGGGCCTGGGAAAGACCGTGCAGACGATAGCCTTCCTGCTGGCACACGCCGACGAAGGCGCAGCACTCGTAGTGGCGCCGGCAAGCGTCGTGCCCAACTGGCGAGCAGAACTGCAGCGCTTCAGTCCATCACTCAACGTGCAGATCCTTGCCGAGCAACCCGACCGCAAGGCGGCTATCGACAATGCCGGGCCGGCCGACGTCCTGCTTGCCACCTACGGACTGCTGTCGCCGCTGCAAGAGCTCATCATCGACAAGCAATGGGCCACCATCTGCCTCGACGAAGCCCACAACATCAAGAACCGCGGCACTAAGACCAGCGCTGCCTGCATGCAACTCAAAGGGCGCAACAGAATCATACTCACAGGCACACCCGTGCAAAACCACCTCGGAGAGCTCTGGAACCTCTTCCAGTTCATCAACCCCGGACTGCTCGGCAGCTACGAGCAATTCCACCTGAAATACATTCAGCCCATCGAGACCCTCCAGGACGCAGAGCGACAGCAGCAACTGCAGGCGCTGGTGGCACCCTTCATGCTGCGCCGAACGAAGCAGGCCGTGGCCAAGGAACTGCCCGACAAGACCGAAATCACCCTCAACGTAGAGCTCACGCCCGACGAAATGGCCTTCTACGAAGTCATTCGCCGACAGGCCGAACAGACGTTCAAGGAATCGGGCGACAAGCTCAGCGTGAACACCCTGGCCGAGATAACACGCCTGCGACAGACTGCTTGCTCGGCCGAACTCACCGACCCCACGTGGATCTCAGGTTCAAGCAAGGTTGACGCCTTCATGGAACTGACCACGGGCATCGTAGAAGGCGGCAACAGCGTACTCGTTTTCAGTCAGTTCACATCGTTCCTGCAGATAGTGGCGCGAGCACTGAAAGAGGCCCACATGCCATTCCTCTACCTCGACGGCAGCCTGACGATAAAACAACGCGAACAGCTCGTAAGCGACTTCCAGAAAGGCAAGACGCCAATCTTCCTCATAAGCCTCAAAGCCGGAGGCGTTGGCCTCAACCTTACCGCCGCCAACTACGTCATTCACCTCGACCCCTGGTGGAATCCAGCCATCGAGCAGCAAGCCACCGACCGCGCTTACCGAATCGGGCAAAAACAGGCCGTCACCGTGTACCACCTCATCAGTCACCACACTATTGAGGAGAAAATCATACGCCTGCACGAGTCCAAGCGAGCCATCTCCGACAGCATACTCGAAGGCGCAGAGCAGAACTTCAAGATTACAGCACAAGACCTGCTCGAAATGCTTTCGAATCAGTGGTAAGGACCCACGCTCGTGCGGAGGGTCGTACGGCCGCATACCGTGTTAAGGTTGAGCGTTCTTCGTTGAGCGTTTAGCGTTGAGGGCTGAGAGTTGAGGGTTAAGAGTTTAGCGTTCTTCGCTGAGCGAAGCGGCAAAGCCGAGCGGAGGGTTCTCCGTTGAGCGTTTAGCGTAGAGTCGGTTCAATGTTCAATGTTCAAAGTTCAATGTTCAAAGTTCAATGTTCAAAGTTCAATGTTCAACGTTCAAAGTTAGCTTCGCTGACTTTTGTCACGACTCGGCAATCCAAGCAAGCTTGATTGCTCTCGCTGCTCCAAAAGTTCAATGTTCAATGTTCAAAGTTAACTCCGTTTTCCTATGCGAATAGACATCATTACAGTTATCCCCGAGCTCATTGAAGGTTTCCTTCGCGAGAGCATCTTAGGCAGAGCCCAGAAGCGAGGGCTCGTGGAAATACACCTACACAACCTGCGCGACTACGCCGTGCGAAAGGACCGGCGCATCGACGACTACCCATTCGGAGGCTTCGCAGGAATGGTCATGCAGTGCGAACCCATAGACCGCTGCATCAGCGCACTGACAGCAGAGCGCCACTACGACCAGATCATCTTCACCACCCCCGACGGCGAGCAGTTCGACCAACCTATGGCCAACGAGCTGTCGCTCTGCGAGAACATAATCATTCTCTGCGGCCACTACAAGGGAATCGACTATCGCATTCGCGAACACCTGATAACCAAGGAAGTGAGCATCGGAGACTACGTACTCACCGGGGGCGAACTCGCTGCCGCCGTGATGACCGACGCCATCGTACGCATAATTCCCGGAGTAATAGGAGACGAGCAGAGCGCGCTCTCCGATTCCTTCCAGGACAACCTACTCGCAGCGCCCGTCTACACGCGGCCTGCTGACTACCGAGGCTGGCGAGTGCCAGACATCCTACTCTCAGGCCACGAAGCCAAGATCAAGGAGTGGGAACTGCAGCAGTCGCTCGAGCGAACACGACGGCTGCGCCCCGACTTGCTCGACCCCAAATGTTAAAAAACTCCAAGAAAAGCACCCTGCTTAACCATACATCCGACAAAACGCTTATCTTTGCCCACACAAAACCCTAAAAACTATGGCAGAAAACGACAAAATGCATCTCTACATCATAGCAGGATGCAATGGAGCGGGCAAGACAACAGCCTCATTCACCGTCTTGCCCGAGATGCTCGGCTGCCGCGAATTTGTCAACGCCGACGAGATTGCCAAAGGACTCTCGCCTTTCAATCCCGAGGGCGTGGCCATTCAAGCTGGCCGCCTGATGATCGACCGCATCATTCACTTGCTCAAAGAAGGAGAGACTTTCGCCTTCGAAACGACACTGGCCACACGCTCCTACGTCAAGCTCATCCAGCGCGCACAGAAGCGAGGCTATTTCGTAACACTGCTCTTCTTCTCGCTATCGTCGCCCGAACAGGCCATAGCACGCGTGGCTAAGCGCGTCAGCCAAGGCGGGCATAATATACCAAAGGAAGTCATCCTGCGCCGCTATGACGCAGGGCTGCAGAACTTCTTCCAACTCTACACACCCATCGTGGACTACTGGACGCTCTACGACAATTCCGCCATCCCCGGCGAGAAGATTGCCTATGGCTGGCACGACGGGCGAACCAATATCGTGGATCATACGAAATACGAATTCCTCTACAATCAATACGCAAACACCGAAGACCATGAGTGACAATGACATAATGATAATGCAGCAGCGCATTGACCAAGGCATTGCGCTCGCTCAACAGCGACTCGTTGAACGCTCACGACTCTTCCATTCAACGCTCGTCGTATGCCGGGAAGGCCACATCGTGGAACTCCTGCCCGAAGAACTGTGAGAATTGACAATGTATAATTGATAATTGATAATTGAAATAATGAAAAAGATTCTTTTCGCACTGCTTGCAACGATAGCACTTTTCGGTTGCAAACCCTCAGCAAGCACACAATCCGAGGCTTATGAAGACCAGAAGACAACGCTCGTAACCTATTTCTCAGCTACAGGAACGACAGAAGCTGTAGCACAACTGCTCGCACAGGCCGCCAACGCAGACCTCCTCGAGATAGAGCCCGCAGAGGCTTACACCGACGCCGACCTCAATTGGCGCGACAGCCTCTCACGCTCCAGCGTAGAGATGCGCGATCCCGCTTCGCGCCCCGAACTGAAGGCCGCACCAGAGTCGCTGCAGCAGTACGACACCGTTTTCATCGGATTTCCTATTTGGTGGGGCGTTGCGCCACACGTGGTCAACAGCTTTATCGAAGCCGCAGACCTGCAAGGCAAGACCGTCATCCCATTCGCCACTTCAGGCGGAAGTATGATTGATCCCGCCACAGAGGCCTTGCGCGCAGCTTATCCAGCACTCAACATCGCCGACGGCCGTCTGCTCAACGACATCACATTCGAGGACCTCAGCGCCTGGATTGAGGAACTGAGCGAATAAGCCGCAACGCCCCTAACCGGCCACAGGCCACCTAACCGTTGCGCAGCAACCCTAACCGGCCGCAGGCCCCCTAACCGCGCCGCAGGCGCTCTCACCAATTCACGTCGCCATCGAAACTGATGGCGTCGCGGTTCTGCCCACGCACACGGACGTAAGCCTTGCCATTGGAATAGACCTCCACGATATATAAAAAAGTATCCTCCTGAGTCCTTGCGTAAAGCTCTATGCGCGTGAGGTCGGCTGCCGGACGACTTTCGGTGTAAGCCAGCACCGGAGCCTCAAAATTAAGCCCCTGGGGCGTTGAGACTATGGGAGAGTGATAGATCTGGCCCAGATAGGGCAGATAGCTGTCGAGCGTATCACCCTTAAGCTCAACATAGAAATCGGCAGACACCATTCGCGTTCCATAGCGCAATGTGCTCATCGAATTGACGTCGATGCGCAGCCGGCGATTGGCAATACCCTCTGCCACCATCCGCCGCGTCTGTTCGCGCCGCTCAGCACGTTCCTGCGACGAACCACAACCTGCCACGGCGATTGCCACCACAGCAGCTGCCATAAAGGCCGACAGACAGCGCCCCACGGCCTCTACGCGTAAAAAGAAAAGCTGTTTCATATTGCAAAATACCTTTAGTTTTCTGCCACAAAGATACAAAGAATTGGCAAACGACAAGCGACAGACACCATTTTTTTAGCAATAATATAGTAAGAGGCTTACGCTTCGACAAGCTCGGCCTTAAGACAGCAGGGAATTACAAACTATTATTAGTGTCCGGTAAACTTTCATTGAGAGCACGCCGAAGGTGTGCCACTGTCAGTCGCTGCGGCCACAACCTAAAGGACCAGAAGCTGATTACAACCTGGAGAACTAATAGCTGATTACATAGTGTGAACTTATAGCTGATTACAACCTATAAAACTAAAAAAGGAGCTCATGCCCTCACGGGTGGAGCTCCTTTTTTTGGGCCGCTTAAGAAAATAAGGAGTAGAAAAGAGGATTCGCGGCCAGCATTCTTGGGTAAAAGTGATATATGATATGCGTTTTAACAGAATTCGTGTCTGCCGACAACCGCTTGTGCGCTTAAAAAGCCGGAGCTCATGCCCGCCTCAGTCGCGCTTGCCTGCGAAAGTTTCGAAAGTGCCATCATCATAGAAGATGTGGATCTCGGTTATCTTGCGCTGCGGTTTGTCAATATATTTCACCGTCTCACGGATGATCACCTGGGAGGGTGCGCCTGCCTCTGCAGGCTTTGTTTCCATCGTAAAGCCTTCGGGCGAACTGGTCACCTCGGCGGCTCTTTCTGAACTATCAGGCTGATCGGCTTTTGCAGCTTTGACTGCAGTGCCATCAGCTGAGGTATTGGCTGAGGCACCGGCTGCCGAAATCATCATCTCGCCTTCGCCAAACATCAGCCACGCGATGCTGATATTAGGGAACTGGCGATGTATTGCCTGAACCGTATAATTCGTTGGGGAGGTATGGCCGTTGAAGATACTCGAGAGCGACGAGGGTGATATTCCGAGCGCCTGAGCGAACTCGCGCTGCGTCATTTTCTCGCTTTGCATAATCTGATAAATGCGCTCTTTCATCTCTTTATTATCTTCGTTTAATAGGTCATAAACTACTCCCTATGTTGGATTCGCGCTGCAAAGTAAGGAAAAAGAATTTAAACGTGCAAATTTTTAAAGAAAAATCTTTCAATTTATATTTTCGACCCGTTTACATTCCCGAACTTTGCAAATATAAATTCGGTTTTGCAAAGATTCGCGTTCGCGAACGCAAAGTCCAATGGACGTATTCCTGCACGGTTAACGAAACCGCTTTAATCAGCGCCCATAAAGTATTGGTTCATTTATCGTTATTCAGCACCCACTACACACATTCGAATCCCGAGACCTGAATATTCGGTAAAATAGACACAAACGTATATTCATCCGGTCCTTTAATATGTAAATACATTGGTTTTTAATGGATTATATCAAGCAATAAACAGTGAATAAATATTTATTCATCTATTCAAATCTGTAAATTCGAATATGTAATCCTTGTGTTCACGGATTATGAATTCGTGTTTACATATTCAAACCTCCTTGAATTCACCCTCTTGAATTCGCATATTCAAATTTGCAAATTCGAATGATTCTTGTATTTGAATGTGAAGATTTGTAAAGCCAAACCTTCGGTGCCTGAAAATTCCACCACCAGCGCGACTGTCTACGAGCGCCGATGCGACAAAATCTGCGCGATTCTCACAGCACAAAAAAGAGCCCTAAAGTGCTTTATTCAAACACTATAGGGCCCTAAAATTCTGTTTCCAGATTGATGGAAAATAGCTACAAAATCAGTGAAGGATGAAGTAAACGAGCTCTTTCAGCAGGTCGCCATCGGTGGTTTTTTGGCCTCCTACCCCCTTTGACGCAGCATCTGTTCGACGTATTTCGCCTATTATCTGATACACTTTTGTTGCGGTGAAGCTTCGCATGGCCGGAATGATATTCTTGCGCACCTGCCAAGCCGACTGGTTGAGCCAGGCTGCAATGCCCTCCTCCGTCTTCACCGGAGAGTAATAAGCCAGCATCAGATCCGAGAAATATTTAAAGAGAGTGGCTAGTGTGGGCTGCAGTGCGAAGTTCTTCGGATTGCTGTCAAAATATTTCACTATGCGTGCAACCTTCATTATGTTGTGCTCGGCGAGCGCGCCTTGCAGCTCGAAGGAATTGTACTCCTTGCTGATGCCGATGTAGTCTTGGATGTGCTGTGCACTGATGCGCGTGCCCTCCCCTACGGCCATCACCAGCTTGTCCAACTCGCTGGCCATACGGCTGAGATCGGCGCCTACGTGCTCACAGAGAATCTCGCAGGCGTCTGGCTCAATCTCAAGGCGCTTGCGTTGGACGTAACTCCTAACAAAACCAGGCAGTTGATAGTCTTTAAGTCTGGCCGATTCAAAGAGTATTCCAGCTTTCTGAATCTCCTTGGCCACATTAGTCCGGCCGTCAATCTTACCATTCTTGTGGCAGAGCACGAGCACTGTCGAAGGCATGGGTTTCTGGGCGTAGAAGGCGAGCACCTCCTTGTGCTGCAAGCCCTGGGCCTCTCGCACCACCACCACCTGCCGCTCAGCCATCATGGGGTAGCGTTTGGCGGCGTTAACCACCTCTTCACCCGTGGTCTGGGGCCCATAGACAATGGTGAGGTTGAAGTCGCGCTCCTCTTCCTGCAGGGCTTTCTCCACGATGAAGTCAGCAATGCGATCTATATAATACGCCTCCTCGCCCATCAGGTAGTAGATGGGCTTGAAGTCTCCAGCCTGCACCTGCCTGACAATATCCTCGTAAGTAATTCCAGTTTGTTTCTTTGCCATTACCAATCAAACTTCAGGTGCTTCACTGTCTTATCCTCTTTCTTGATTTTCTCGAGGCTTTGTATTCCGATAAGCACATGGTCGTGGACGAAGTTGCGCGTCACCTTCTGGTCGCTCTCGGCCGTCTTCACGCCGTCGGGCGTCATCGGATTGTCGGAGACAAGCAGGAGTGCGCCGGTGGGGATGTGGTTTGCGAAGCCTGTGGTGAAGAGCGTTGCCGTCTCCATATCCACTGCCATGGCGCGCGTCTTGCGTAGGTAGTCCTTGAACTTGTCGTCGTGCTCCCATATTCGGCGGTTGGTGGTATATACAGTGCCTGTCCAGTAGTCGTGCCCGGCATCGCGTATTGCTGAACTCACAGCTCGCTGCAGCATAAATGCCGGCAGCGCTGGCACCTCAGGCGGATAGTAGTCGTTGCTCGTACCCTCGCCTCGAATGCCAGCCAGTGGCAGAATGAGGTCGCCCATCTGCACCTTAGCCGGAATGCCCCCGCACTTGCCCAGGAAAAGGCATGCGCGTGGTTTTATGGCGCTGAGGAGGTCCATTACGATAGCTGCGTTTGGCGACCCCATGCCGAAGTTTATCATCGTGATACCGTCGGCGGTAGCCATTCGCATATTAGCCTCGTAAGCAGGCGGCTCGATGCCAAAATGTTCGCAGAAGATGTCTACGTAGTTATTGAAATTGGTCAGCAGCACCAGGTCTGTGAAGTCTTCGAGCGGTCGCTTGGTGTAGCGCGGCAACCAATTTTCTACGATTTCGCGTTTTGTTTTCATGCTTTCATTGGTTTATCTGCCGCAAAGATACAATAATAATTGAAACGCGAGAAGTGAAAAGCAAAAAAAATGCTTTCTCGAACACGAATAGCACGAACGGGCTTTTACACTAATTGGCACAAATATCTTTCACACAAATGAGCACAAATATTATTCCACTAATAGGCACAAATGTCTTTTCACAAATGAGCACAAATATTATTTCGCTAATTGGCACAAATATTTTAGTATTAATATGACTGTTGGCACAGACAGCCCCAGACGGGCTTTCCTGTGCCAACAGAGAACATTGCCAATATTTATCCCAATTAGTGATATATATTTGTGCCTATTAGTGTGAAAAGAAATTTGTGCCTATTAGTGTGAAAAGAAATTTGTGCCTATTAGCGTGAAATTCAAGATTACTTTCCTGTCACGAGGATTTTCTTGCGCCCTGCGATGTACACCCCTGGGCGCAAGCCGTTGCCGCGAGCGCCCTGCCCTACTGCCTCGGCGCCTGCCACGCGTCGGCCGCTGAGGTCATAGATGGCTGCAGCAGTGGTGCCGGGTGCGCCGGACTGGGCTGGCACCTGCACGGCCGTGACTATGGGTCGGTTCTGCACCTTGGCGGCCTCAGCCCATGCGTCGGCGTCGCGCTTTACGTCGCTGCCCAGGTAATATCCGAGGTTTGTAGGCTGGTTATAGCCTATATTCTCGTTGAGGGCGCTCATCCAATAGCAGTGGTCGGTCATCAGCCACGGGAACTTGTGCGTCGTCGGGTACCAGGTGGAGAAAATCTTTAAGTCGATCAGGCGCGTGGCGTCGGGCACGATGATTTCCTCGCGCCAGTCGCCCACGAGGTCGCCGTACCACGACGGGTTGCCCTTCGTGTCGTTGATCATCGCCATACTATAGCGCCACATCGTGAACGTTCGTCCGTTGGGAACACTGTGCACGATGCCTTCTTCGCTGAGTCCCTGTCGCGAAAGCGTTCCGTCGAACCAGACGGCGGCCGCGAATCCGGGCTTCCAGTCCTTGGCAGTGCTGATGCCAGTGCTGTTGCCGTCCTGGTCGAAGAGGTCGCTCTTGTAGTAAGCGAACTCGCATCCAGGGTGTGCCGGGTCGTAGTCAGCAACCATACACCGCCCCGTATCGTTGTCAGAGCTGGCATCTTTCTTCCAGATAACTTTGCCGTCGCGGGCATCGTGGAGCGCCACCATCGTCTTTCCCGACTCGAGGCAGTGGAACATCTGCAGCCCCTCTCGCGCGGGTAGGAACTTGCCGACGTGGTTGGCGTCGCCATGGCCGAGACGCGTGTTCCAGAGGCCTATGCCGTCGTGGTCTACGGCCATGGAGCCGTACATCACCTCGTCGAAGCCGTCGCCGTCGAGGTCTGCCACATTGAGCGAGTGGTTACCCTGTGCGGCGTAAGTGCTGTGGCGCAGTCCGTCGCGCCCCGTGCCGCGGTCGTTGGTATCGAATCGCCAGCGTCGCGTGAGCTGCCCGTCGCGCCAGTCCCAGGCCTCGATGACGGAGTGGCCGTAGACGCCTCGCCCGAAGACCGCCGATGGAAGTCCCGTCTCGTCGAAGCATCCCACTCCGACGCGGAATGAGCATGCGCGCTTCCAATATCCGTCGCCCCACGACTCGCTCGTCTCTCGGTTTATGAAGTTGTCACGCGCCAGCTCGCGCCCCGTGCGACCGTCCACAATCGAGATAAATTCCGGCCCTGCCACGTTGTAATGATCAGCCCAGCCGGGACTGCTGCTGTTGATGTTGCCCCAGGTGCGATAGTCAATTCGTCCGTCGCCGTCGGTGTCGGGGATCTGTTCTCCGTCGCCGAAGACAGTGCCTTCGCAGGTGCGGATGGCCATCTCTGCACAGCCGTCGCCGTCGAAGTCGGCCACGGCGAAGCTCGACGAGTTACCCAGAATGATTCCCGGTCCACCCTTGATGCGCCAAAGCAGTGTGCCGTCGAGTTTATAGGCATCCCAGATCACGGCCCAAAGACAGTCGCGCTGCGAGTAGCTTGCCCCTGAGCCGTCGCTGATGATGTTGCCGCTGGCATCTTTCACGCTCTGCAGTCGCTTCACCACGATCTCAAACTCGCCGTCGCCGTCGAGGTCGCCAATGCTGACGTCGTTGGCGGTATATACGATGCGGTCGGTGTCGGCATAGACGTCGCGCGTGTCCTTCAGCGGAATGCTCACGTAAGGCAGTCCTCCGCTCGCGCGCTCGCGCGTAAGAACAAATGTAGACAGCGTGTCCTCCTTACTGCCGGCGGGCGTCAGGCGGTAGTGGTTGTCCTGCGTGGTGCTTGCTCCGGTATCCTGGAAGCATGTTCGGTTGCGAATATTTTGCGCTATGCGCGTCTCGCGCCCGTTGCCTATGCGTCGGTAGAGGTCGAAGCCCGTAGTGGCATCGTCGCCTGGGAGCATGCGCCACGTCACGAGCACCTTGCCCGTGTGCTGTTGGTAGTCGCCCAGCGATGCGTTCTTGGCGCCGTTCACGCTGGCCCATAGTGCGCGCTGGCTCACGTCGGCCGTCTGCGCTGCTGCGGCGAGCGTTGCTGCGGCGAGCGCGAGAGTCATGAGAATCTTCTTCATAAGTCGTTCAATTTAAGCTCCGCTTGTGTTCGGAACCTTATTCGTTTTGTTATTTGTGCGCTGCAAAGGTACAGCAAAATAATGAAAGAGAAAAATTTGAAGAGAAAAGAGAAAAATTAATTCCCCTTTCTTGCGCCTGCACAACCACATTCGACCGGTCGCACAGCCACATTCAGCCGGTTGCACAGCCACATTCAGCCGGTTGCACAGCCACATTCAGCCGGTCTAATCATCACATCCGGCCAGTCGTTCTGAAGTAAAACAACTTGTTTTACCTCTACACTCCTGGCACTTCTACCAAAAACCCTTAAGACTTCTGGCCAAAACCCTTAAGACTTCTGACCGAAACCCTTGAAACACTTGATCGCCCCACCCTTTCTGCCTCGGCAAAAAACAAAAAGTTTTTTGAAAAAGGGTTCATCCTACATTGCAAACGACTGATTATCAACAGAACCTCATTTCCGCCTCCCCTTGCAAGCACTTCCCACTAAATAATTTCCGACAAAAGCTCAAAACAAACAATCATTTTTCACTTTTCATTTTACATACTTCATTAGCGGCTCCGCCGCGCCAACCTCCACCGCGCCTCAGGCATCCTAACAGGCGACGTCAAACGCCGCCATTGATAATCAGCGACTTGCAATGTAAGATGAACCCTTTTTTGAAAAACTTTTCAAAAATTCTGTGACATGTGCGGTACTTTGCAAACAAAAAAAATAAATGCGCGGTGCGCTCGCCTTCATGCAATTTATTTGAGAATTCTACACGGCAATGAAAAATGAATTACTCAAGTTTCAGATGCTTTTAATCAAGAACTTTCAATTCTTGATATAAAAATTACATCCTATGGCTGAAATCATAATTTGTGTCAAGGCAATTCGTGCATATTAGTGTCGAAGAAAAGCGGGCGGGCACAGCCTCGCGGCTCCGCCCGCCCATAACATGTTTAACTCTCTGCACCGGCCAAAATGAATTAGCCTACTTTTGGCCTTGATGGTGCAGCCGGCCGCTGGACGATTCACATCGGCCGCGGCCACAATTTGCTATTATAACTTTGCACCTCGCGCGCACGCGCAAACATTATATTATTTGCGCGATTTGCACCCGAGGTGGTGCAAATATACAACTTTTAACCCCCCCCCGTTAATATTACGCAAATTATTTGCGAGAAAACGAAATTTTTGCAGTAACTTTGCCGCCAGAAAGGCATTTGAACCCGTCAGAACTCCAAAACAAGGGCATCGGACGGGGCTGTTGTGTGGAATCGCACACAGACATCTCAGATCTCGTGGAGACCTCAGCCGCCAATCCTCTACACGATTACATACATTCAACCAATAACTATTATTTAATCTTATGAAACAAAAACTACTCAATTCATTGAGGCTGCGACTGTGCCTGCTCGTAGCCGCCCTGCTCTGCGTCGGAGGTAAGGCGTGGGGAGTGGATGAATTGAGTAGTGAAAATAAAAGGCGACAAGCTTCACTTGTCGCCATAATGCGATCGCAGGGACACGACGGTTACCAAGACCTCCCGATCATGAATCTCATAAATCATGCGGTACTGCTTGTTGATACGCCGCGACCATGTTTCCTGAAAAGCAAAATGTTTCAGATGTTCTACTTGGCCGGTGCCTGTGCGCGGATGTTCCTGCAACTCAATGAGCAGATTAGCTATTTTCTTCATCACGGCTTTATCGCCGCTTCTCTTGATGATGGCGAGCTCGGCCCTGGCAGCCTCGGATATAAGGACAACGTAAGCCATAAGCTACAAAGCGTCAATCATCTCAAGTATGTCCTCCTTACACTCCAATCGTGTGAAAGAGGCTTCAGGACTGTGCGCGGCAGCTATGTCCTCTTCCACAGCGGCGACGTTGCGAGCGTCGGAGAAAAAGGAGTCGCCCGAAGGGCTATAAAGGTAAGGGTCAACGCTATTAGACGGCTCACGCAACTTCTCTGCCAGCCACTCACGGTCGCTCTGCGAGAGCGAGAGGCCCTGCAAATAGCTCCACAGGTTATTCAATGCAAATGTAGTCATAACGCGCAAATTATTTGTTTCTCTGCCGCAAAGATAAAGCTTTTACACGAATTATCACAAATTTTTCCACAAATTTCGATATAATGCCTGACAGATAATCATTAATACATTCAACCAATAACTATTATTTAATCTTATGAAACAAAAACTACTCAATTCATTGAGGCTACGACTGTGCCTGCTCGTAGCCGCTCTGCTCTGCGTCGGAGGTAAGGCGTGGGGAGAAGAAACGGTTTTCTACACTTTAGATGGTACAACAACTGGAGGCTCTTCTGGTTACGATGACGCAGGTGAGATTGTTCAGAATGGTATTACTTGGAAAGTTATGGGTAATACAACCATGAATCCTTGGCGCATCGGAGGTAAGAGTTTAAACGGAGTTGACCGACCTGTATATTCTACTACAGCTATGCCTTCCGCTATTAACAAAGTGGATTTGACTGTAGGTACAGCATCTTCAATAACAGTTAATTCCCTCAAACTTATAGTCGCAAGTGATGCCGATTTTAATAATAAATTAGATGAAGTTACGGCAACATTCTCAGCTTCGTCAACTATCACATTCCAACCAACGACTGGAACAGAATGGGCAACAGGAAGCTATTATAAATTCATTTTCAATGTTACTGTAAGTGGGAGTAGCAACAAGTTCGTTCAGTTTACAAAAGCCGAATTCTATTCATTAGGTGTTGACAATCGCACTCCTGTTAACATTACTGACTTCACAGCCTCTTCCACAACTCTAATCAAGGGCGCAACCGCCACTACAACAGTCACAAACGACCAATCTGGTTGGACGGCAGCTTATACCTATTCATCCAACAATACCAGCGTTGCTACTGTAGATGCTGACGGCGTTATTACAGCCGTTGGCAAGGGTACTGCTACGATTACAGCTACTCTTAACATCGCAGCAGACAATGAGAATTATAAGGTAGGCGAGACGCCAAGCAAGACAGTTGATATTACTGTCAACAATCCTACTCATACCGCAACATTCTCTATCAACGGCACGACATCTACCGCAAACTTTGAGGAGGACGCAGCAATTTCTTTCCCCACAAATATTGAAGACATTAACGGCAAAACTTTTGTTGGTTGGGTTACAGAAGCTATTGATGGTGTCACAGACACAGAACCGACAATGATGACTTCTGCCACAATGGGCGAAAATGATGTTACGTACTATGCTGTATTTGCTACAATGACGGAGGGTAATTACACCGAAGTAACAGATAATCTGAATCGCTCTGCGACAGGAAAAACAGGGACTGCTTATGAGGCTTGGTCTAATGTACAATTAGAATCTGATGCTATTTATGCAGGTACTTGTGCAGGTGGAAAAGACATTATTCAATTAAATAGCGGTTCCCCTAGAGGAATAATTTCATCTACATCTGGTGGTACAGTTAAGAAGGTAATAGTAACTTGGGGCGGAGATAACACGGCAAACAGGGCTTTAACAGTTTATGGTTCTAACACCACATATTCCTCTTCAGCTGATTTATCTTCTTCATCAACAAGAGGTACGAATTTAGGGTCTATTACATTCCAGACTGGTAATACCACCGGAGAATTAACAATCAATGGTAATTACTCTTATGTAGGGTTTTACTCCAGCTCTGCCATATATATTTCTAATATAGCAATCACTTGGACCTCAGGCGTTCCTGACACCTACTCCGCCTATTGTACAACCATAGTAGCAGACACTCGTCAGGAAGCTGGCATTAGCTTTGCTGTGAGCGCTTATACAGCAGAGTTGATGGGCGAGTTCACAAGCCCTGTACTTACCAACCCCAACAATCTGACTGTAGTCTGGAGTAGCAGTGATGAAGAAGTCGCAACAGTAAACAACGGTGTTGTTACTATACTGGCAGAAGGTGAGACCGTCATCAATGCTGCTTTCGAAGGCAATGACGATTATAAGCCCGCAAATGCAAACTATGCTCTAACAGTCCAAGACTCACGAGCAGAATCCAATCCTACTTTCGCAACTGAAAACGTAACTGTAGAAATAGGCGCAACCGTTGCCGCCCCCACTCTTACAAAGGCTGGCGATGGTGCAGTCACATATTCCACAAGCAATGCCGCTATTGCTACCGTTGACGCAACAACAGGCGTAGTGACGGGCGTAGCTTTAGGTACAGCGACCATTACTGCAACTGTGGCTGAGACATCATCTCATAAAGCTGGTTCCGCAACATTTACAATAACAGTCTTTGACCCGAATGCTGTAATGTTTGATTTCGACAATGACTACGCTACGTTGTTCCCCAATCTTGATGGTGTTTCAAGCGGCAGCGGTAGCAGTTATGTCAGCGACGGTGATTTCTGGGAGGCACAAACAGCTACTGTTAATGGCGTTAGCTTAACTGTTTCTGAAGCAGAAGATGGAAATCAAAACAATAATCGTATATGGGCTTCTAGTCCTCGTCTACGCATGTATAGCGGAACATTGACTATTACAGCTCCCGAAGGCTACGTTATCAAAAACTTAGCATTTAATCAAAGCAAGTGGAATAATGGCAATACAGCCGACAGCGGCACTCTTACATCAGATGGTTGGAATGGCGAAGCTAATACTGTAGTCATCTCTATTGCTGGAAATACTCAGTTTAAATCAATAAATGTCTCTTTAGCTCAAGTCCAAACCGTCTCCGTCAGCACTGCCGGCTTTGCAACCTTCTGCTCCGACAAGGCCCTCGATTTCACCAACACCCAGATAAAGGCTTTCATCGGAACACGCAATGGCACATCACTTGTCTTCAATCAGATAAATAAGGTGCCTGCTAATACTGGCGTACTGCTTTACAAGGTCGACGGTGCCACGGAGAATGTTCCGGTTGTGGCAGCTGGCGATGATGCCACTGGCAACTGCCTCGTGGGCGTAACCGCTCAGACAACTATATCAGAAGACGACTATATCCTCAGCCGCAGCACCGACGGCGTAGGCTTCTACAAAGCCGGCTCGCACACTACTCTCGCTGCCAACCGTGCTTACATCCCCGCTGCCGCTGCCGCAGGCATCAAGAGCTTTGCTATCAACTTCGGCGATGCTGATGCGATAATGATGCTCAACGACCAGACGTCAACTCTTAACGGTGAGACATATAATATTGCAGGTCAGCGTGTCAGCAAGCTAAACAAGGGCCTCTATATTGTCAGCGGCAAGAAGGTGCTGGTTAAGTAAAGATAAGTAAACTTATTCACAGAGCACACAGAGAAGACAGAGGACACAGAGCCGCTGCTTCTAAGGTGCCAGGAATAGGATGCCGAGGAATTAATCTCTGTGCTCTCTGTTCACTCTGTGCTCTCTGTGATAATCATAAAATGATTGAACAATGAAAAAGATATATATTATTCCCGAGATTGATGTTGTGCTGACATCACAGAGTATGCCTATCGCAGCCTCTGGCGATCTGCAGTACAACGAAGACGGCACAATTACAGGCGGTCTTAATGATGACGACGCCACAGAAGACGGCCTCGTCAAAGGCTCGCGCAACGTCGGAAACGTCTGGGACGACGACTGGAGCCGCTGATGATGCCGCAGCATCATCAGAATGTATAATTGACAATTGACAATGTATAATGTATAATGTATAATTGATAATTGATAATTGATAATTGATAATTGATAATGTATAATTGATAATTGACAATGTATAATTGACAATGTATAATTGACAATTGATAATTAAGCCCGTTCGGCCTCAGTGGCTGAACGGGCTTTTTCGGTGGCGGAGTGGGAGGCGGCGGGGGGCGAGGGGGAAGACAGAAAGGGGCGAAAAGTTTGGCGGTTCGGAGGAAATAATATGGCAAAGACTATTATTATGTTCGCAAAATTTGCGAATATAAATATTTCATATTACTTTTGCTGCACATTTGAGACCAATATGGAGATAACGTTTGAAAAAGATTATCTGCGCCAGCTGTTTTATGAAGGGAAAGCTAAAGATAAACAGCACCTCTATCAACCGCACATAATAAAAAAGTATGTCCAGATTGTAAATATCATGGACTCCGTAGATACAACTACTGACTTGTTACGTTATCGCTCGCTACACTATGAGAAATTGATAGGCGAAAAGGCCGGATTGGAGTCTGTGAGAGTAAACGACCAATATAGAATTGAGTTTAGAACTTCTACCGATGGCCAGATTACTCTTTGCAATATTACAGAATTGTCTAATCATTACAAATAATTCACCACAATGGGAAATTTAGGTTATGGGGCCTTCACAACTCATCCGGGACAGGTCCTGAAAGACGAGATTGAGGAGCGAGGCATCAGTCAACGCCAGCTTGCTGACAGCCTGGGACTGACATATTCGGTAGTCAACGAGATTCTGAACGGGCGCAGGCCTCTGACGGCAAAGACAGCACTGATGTTTGAGGCCGCCCTCGACATCCCGGCTGATTCGTTGATGTATCTGCAAACCAAGTTCAATATGCAGACAGCCCGGACTGACTCGGCAATGCTCAATATTCTCAAGAACATCCGGAAGGTTGCAGCTGTACTCTGAATTATAAACTTTTAACCGTCCGGCCAAAGGCCGCAAGAAAACGATGCCCTACCCCAACCTCAACCTGCCTGCCGCCGAGCTTCGGCTGAGCCAGAGCGGCGGACAGCCTACGGTGCTCGACCCGCTCAGGCGGCGCTATGTGCGGCTGACGCCCGAGGAATGGGTGCGCCAGCATTTCACGGCATTCTTGATCCAGCATAAGGGTTACCCGGCCGGGCTGCTGGCCAACGAGGTGACGCTCGACGTGAACGGCCTCGCCCGGCGCTGCGACACGGTGCTCTACGGCCACGACCGCCAGCCGCTGATGGTCATAGAGTACAAGGCGCCGCAGGTGGCGCTGACGCAGCGCGTGTTCGACCAGGTGTGGCGCTACAACACGGTGCTTCGCGTGGAATGGCTCATCGTGAGCAACGGACTGCAGACGATTGTCTGCCACCTCGACAAGGAAACAGGCACGTACGAGTTTCTGCCCGAAGTGCCAGAGTATGACGGCCTGCGGGCGTAATTGAAAATGGAAAATGGAAATTTGATAATGAAGAAACATTCACTGAAAGACTGGGTTGTGGCCACGCGTCCGTGGTCGTTTCCCGCATCGGCTATGCCCGTGATGGTCACCGTGGCCTGGTGCTGGTCTGAGGGCCACAGCGTCAACTGGCTGTTAGCCCTCTGGGCACTGGTAAACATCATCTTCGTGCACGCCGCAGGCAACGTGTGGAGCGACATCGCCGACTACCGCAGCGGCGTGGATGCCGCCGACACCTTCGGCGTGCGCCAGCTCGTAGATGGCGAGTTCAGCGTCAGCGAGTTCCGCCGCCTCTCGCTCTGGCTCAACGCCGTGGCCATCGCCGGCGGTCTGGCCCTCGTGGCGCTGCTCGGGCAGCTGCGCGGCCTCGCGTGCGCGTGTACATTATTATTTATAGGCGTGGCGGGCATCCTACTCTCGTTCCTCTATCCGCGCCTGAAGTATAATGCGCTGGGCGACGTCGTCATAGCGCTCTGCTACGCCGCGCTGCCCATGACTGGCACGTCGCTCATCGTCAGCGGCGCCATCCGCTGGGAGGTGCTGTGGCTGGCCGTGCCCGTAGGCCTCATCACGGTGGCCATCCTCCACGCCAACAACGTCCGCGATATCGAGACCGACCAGCGTGCCGGCATCAGCACTTTCGCCATGCTCACGGGCCGTAGCTTCGGCGCCAAGCTCTACGCCTTCGAGGTGCTCTTCCCCTTCTTCTGGCTCTTCGGACTCATGGTCTTCCGCCTCGAGCCGTGGTGGCTCCTCACCGCCTTCGCGGCGCTGCCCATGGCCGTGAAGAACGCCTCGGCCATGCTCTCCTATGAGCAGCAGGGCCCCGAGGCCTACGCACGCCTCGACGAGCGCACGGCCCAGCTCCAGCTCGTCTTCAGCGCACTGCTGATCGTGGGGCTGGGGGTAAGCTAGCCCCCTCCGGCGCCATTCCCCTAAAATCCAAAATCAAAACCCAATAGAAAAATGAACACACCCACCAATCATTCCACTCTCCCCCAAAAGAGGGAGCGGAGAGGGGGGCTGCTCCTCACCCTCCTCCTTGCCGCCCTGTTCTGGTTCGTGATGTTCTACCCCTATCTGGGTCTCGACCTCGGGGCGCTGGACATTTCACTTTCCGCTTCTCACTTCACACTGCCCGGCTTCTGGGTTGTGATGACCGTGGCGTCGTTGACGCTCACCGTGCTGGCCATCGCCTTCGGCGGCAGGCCGCGGTTGCGGCTGTCGTGGCGCGAGGCGGTGCTGGGCGCGGGCATCGCCGTGGTGCTGTGGTGCGTGTTTTGGACGGGCGACAAGCTGTCGCAGCTGCTTCTTGATTTCGCCCGCCCGCAGGTCGATCTGATCTACGGCATCAAGGACGGTGCGTCGCCCTCGCTCGTAGCCTTGCTGCTGCTCGTCATCATTGGTCCGGGCGAGGAGATTTTCTGGCGCGGCTACGTCCAGGAGCACCTCGGCCGCTATTTCCTGCGCCGACAGAGAGATGGCGCTACAGCGCAGCGACGGGCGCGCAACCTCGCCTTCGTCGGCGCCACGGCGGCCTACACGCTCATCCATGTGCCATCGCTCAACTTCATGCTCGTCATGGCAGCCCTCGTCTGCGGCATAGCATGGGGCCTGCTCTACCGCCTCATCCCCCAGCACTTCACCGCCATCGTCGTCAGCCACGCCCTCTGGGACGCCGCCGCTTTCGTCTGGTTCCCTTTCTGATGGTCCTCAAGACATCACGCTTCTGACACGCGAATGATATTTTTAGAACTACGAATTACACGAATTAAACGAATTTTTTATTGTCCACTTCTATTATTATCGAATTTCACTAATTCAAAACGAAACCACTGCGCGACGTTTCGAATGTAAGCACACACGAATAACCCAAATAATATTTATCACGATTAGTGAAATCGTATTTATCCCTATTAGTGAAAATATTTGTGCGCATTTGTGTCAAAGAGATTTGTGAGTATTAGTGTCAAGAGATGAGATGGTATTAAACAGCTTGAGAGCGCCTTGGGGGGCGCTCTCAAGCTTTTGTTTTTCCATCGGTATGTCCGCAGTGGCTATTACTTTCCGAGGATGATATTGACGAGGGCAGTGACGTCGGCGATGGTCACGGAGTAGTCGCTGTTCACGTCGGCCACCCCCCTTGTGGGCGCTGTGCTCTTGCCGAGGATTATGTTGACCAGGGCGGTGACGTCGGCGATGGTCACTGAGCCGTCGCCGTTCACGTCGCCAGAAACGAACTCATGCCAGTCCGCGCAGTCGGTGGTGTAGTAGCTGGTCCAGTTCTTTTGCTCCTTGAGGTATGCCACTCGAGCTGATGTAATGGTATTGCCCTCGGTCTCGGAGCCTTCGTGGACGACGCACAGATTGCCATTCACCTCGAGCTCGGCGCGCGATGGCAGGGCTGCCATCATGTTCTTCATGGCCCCGTAATTGAGCTGGTTGTCGTGGCAGTAGAGGAAGCACAACGACGGACAGTTCTTGACGATGAGCTGGGTGAGCTGGTTATATTGGCAGAAGAGGGTCACCAGATTGCAGTTTTCTGTCAGAGTGAGCTGCGTCAGGCGGTTGTATGAGCAGTCGAGCCACGTCAGCTCGGTGAAGTATTCTATGCCCTGGAGGTTGGCGATGTCCTTGTTGAAGAGGTTCAGGTGGGTCACGGCATGTAACTCGTCGTAGTCCAGAAAGCCGTCGGCGTGGATGTCGCAGTTGGCAGCCACGAAATTGCGGAAGGCGTAATCGGGGAAGTGCGTGTCATCGATGGTTACGCCTGGCCGCTCATACCAGCCGAAGCTGCCATCGGCCTTCTGATACGCCAGTGTCCATCCCTTCTGCCACGCCGCCATGATCTGAGCGTCGGTCGGCTCTACATTGCCCTCGTTGTCACTGCCCTCGTGATAGATGAGTATGGCGTTCAGTGAGCCGTCGGCTTCGGGCAGGCTGCTGATCAGGGCTGTGATGCCCTCCTCGGTGAGTTGGTTGTCCATGATGTCCACGTTCTGTAGATAGGTCAAGCCCGACAGGTTGGCAGTGGTGAGCTGGTTGCCGATGACATAGAGCTTCTCCAAGGCGAAGAAGTGGGTGACGCCGGTGAGGTCGGCAATACCCTGGTTGGAGAGCGGGAGCACGCTGATGTTCTCCAGCTCGTCGTCGGTGATGATGGCATCGGCTCCGTAGCTCTGGGCAAGCAGGTAGCTGCGGAAGGCCTCGTCGGGGAAGTTCGTGGCGTTGATGGCCAGGCCCACTGTGGGCGTGGTGATGGTGACCAGGCTGGTGGCCGGCGTGTAGGTGTAGTTTAACGCAGAGCTGCCCGAGCGCGTGCAGACGCTGTGGTCATAGAAGTAGCCGTTCACCTGGCGCGGATTCACTCCTGAATTATCCGTCACCTTGATGGTGCTGCTTGTGGGCATGGTCAGCGACTTCAGCTGTCCGATGCTGGCCGTGGCGCCGAGGGCCTGCACCTTCGTCTCGCTGCCGCTGACGGCGAGTGAGCCATAGTAGGTGGTGACGTCATTCCCATCAAGGCCTTGTCTTGTGACCGTGCGCCCCGTGATGCCGTAGCCGGTGGTGCCGCTGCTGGCGCCGTTCACCGTGGCTCCGCCTTTGACGAAGAGCGTGTCGGCGTAGATGTAGATGCCGTTCTTGTTGGAGATAGCTGCCAGGGTGCCCGTGCCGGTGACGGTGGTCTTCGTTCTCAGGTAGAAGCCATTGAAGCCAGTGATGTTGAAGGTGTTGTTGCCCGTGACCGCGATGGTCAGCCCTTCGATGCTGTTGTCAAGGCCCACAGAGGCGGAGCTGGTGATGGCGGCGTCGATGAGTGTCAGCGTGTTGGTGAGCTCATCGAATTGCACACAGAAACCCGTGACGCCGCTGATGGCGGTGAGGTCGGCGGCGTTGTCCGAGGTCACCTGCGTTCCGCACAGCTTCAGGGCGTAGGTGACGGTGCCGCCAGCGTAGTCCTGCCACGACGAGCCGGTGGTGGTGTATTGCGGGTTCCAGTTCTTCGCCCGCATGGCGCTGACCACGGCGGGCGACAGCTCGTTGCCCTCGGTGCTGAGACCCTGGTAGAAAACGCGCACATTATAAGTGGTGGCCAGCGTCGGCAGCAGCTCGACGATGGCGCGCATGGCGTCGTTCTTCAGCTGGTTGTCGAAGATGCGGAGCCACTTCAGCGGCGCGTTCTCAGGCAGCAGGAGGGTCGAGAGTTGGTTCTTCTCCACGTAGAGGTACCGCAGGTTGCCGTTCTGTCGGAGGTCGAGCGTCGTCAGGCTGTTCCCTCCGCATTGGAGTTCGGCCAGCATGGGGAAGGTGCTGACGTCGAGCGTCGCTATCTGGTTATTGGAGCAGACGAGGTTGCGCAGCTCGGTGAGGCTATCGAGGCCATAAATCTCTGTGAGCTGGTTGTCGTTGCACTGAAGCCGGCGAAGCTTCGTGTTCTCGCTCAGGTTCAGGAACGTCAGCCGGTTGTCGTCGCAGACAAGTTCCTGCAGCTCGGTGCAGCCGCGCACGTCGAGAGTGGTGAGGGCGCAGCCCCAGCCGGACAGTATGCGCAGCTTCGTGTTCTGGCCGGCGTCGAAGCGGGTGAGGTACTCGTTGTCGTCGAAGCGTAGCTCGGTGAGGTTGGGCAGGTAGGCCATGAGGTCGCTGAAGCCGGCATCGGTCAGGTTGTTGTTGCTGACGTTCAGGCAGGTCAGGTATCTCAGGTACTGTATACCCTCAAGCGATGCGATATTCTTGTCCTGCACGTCGAGCTCGGTGATGGCGGCTATCTCGTTCTGTGTCAGCAGGGCGTCCTGGCCGAAGTCGCGGCCGAGCAGGTAGTTGCGAAAAATCCGGTCGGGGAAGTTGTATTCGTTGATGGCCACGCCATAGTCGCCGGTGGTGATTTCTACCCACATCCACGCCCCATTGCCGACATGGTATTTGTATTGCACCTTATTGACATCGGCGGCGCCCGACACGTCGACGAGGAGGTATTCGCCCTGCATCGTCGGATTGGCGATGGTGGTGGGCATTGGTTGCGACCCGTGCCATACCTGCAACTCGTCGATGCTGTCGCGGTTGACCTCGCTGTTCAGCTGCACGTAGGTCTTGCCGTCCATTTCTATGGCCTGGCCCTCGATGTATTGGCTGCTGTTGCCCATATATTTACATGGCGTGGCCGACACGTCGAGCGCAAACATCCGGTTGCCGTTTACCAAGCAGCCTCTGAGCGCGGTGTTGGCCGACACGTCGAGCGTGGTAAGCAGGTTGTCGTTGCAATGCAGCCATTGGAGGGCCGTCATATGCGACACGTCAATCGTCGTCAGGCCGCAGCCTTCACAATATAGGTCTGTCACTCTCTCAGGATGAGGAATGGCGAGGATGTCATCGAGTATGATATGCGTGTTGCTGCAATTCAGTTTTACGACAATACCATTGCCCGCCTTCGACCACTCGATGCCTGTGATGGGCGAATTGGAGCAGTTGACATTGCTATAACGATTGTCGCGCAGGTCGAGGGAGGGAATCTGAGTATAGGAGCAGTCCAGCTCCGTCATGTATGTGCTGGTTCCATAATCGATGACCGGCAGGAAGAGGTAGGTCATAGGATTATGGCTGCAGTTGAGATTCTGGAGAGCAGGTGAATTGATGTTCAGCCCCGTGATGCTGTTCTCATGGCAGTCGAGCATGCGCAGACTGGTCAGCGCCCCCACGTTGAGCGCTGTAATCTGGTTTTCATAGCACTCCACAGTGGTCAGCTTCGTGCAGCCCTCTACGTTGAGCGTGGTGAGCCTGTTCTTCGGGCACTCCAGCGTCTCCAGCTTCGTGCAGCCCGCGACGTTGAGCGTTTCGAGCTTGTGGTTTCCCGCTATGACCTTGGTCACGTCCATGCCCGAGAGGTCGAGCGTCTTCAGGTCGTCGGACTTGACATATATATCCAGTCCCCACGTGCCCGTCTCGCTCTTGGCGAAGTACTGGATGCCTTCGGCGCTCTGGCAGCCATCAGGTAAATATATCCACGCTACCCTCTTGCGCTCGTAGTCCGACAGCTGGCCGTCGGTGCCCACGAGGGCCCACGAGCCGTTGCTCTTGTGATACTTCATCTCGGTCAGCACAAAGTTGCGGAACGCCGCATCGGGGAAGTGCGCCTCGTCGATGGGGATGCTTTCGGCGTGTGCCGTCAAGGCCGTTGCCGCGATGGCGAGGGCCAGGGTAAAGAGTCTTGCTTTCATTACTTATTGGTTTTATCGGTTAAATTTATCTGACGCAGTTTCTGCTCCACAACCTCGTCGACACGTATTCTAATCATTTGCTCAATGTGGACTTCCAGCTGGACGAGCATTGCCAAATATTCGTTGGTAAACTCCATGGCTTTCTGCCTTCGGTGGTCGTTTTGCTTCGGGTACATAGTGGTTCGGTTATTGATTCTCGGCTGCAAAGTTCGGGAGAAATAACAAAAAAGACCATGCAAAATCGTGCATGGTCTTGGCAAAATGGGGCTTTTTGCCCGGTTGCTATTTATTTTTGAACTGCGAGGGCGCGATTCCGAACGTCTGACGGAAGGCGCGCGTGAACGATGTCGGGTCAGCGAATCCGCAGCGGAACGCCACCTCGGCGATGGGCAGCTCGGGGTGTGAGGTGAGCATCAGGCGCGCCTGCTCCATTCTCACACGCGTGATATATTGTTGCGTCGTGAGGCCTGTGATGGCTTTCATGCGGCGGTTGAGCTGTCCGCGCGTGATGCAGAGTTCCGAGGCCAGTGCCTCCACGGAGATGTCGGCCTGACTCATATCGCGCCTCACGAGCAGCACCAAGCGGCTGAGCAGCTCGCGGTCGGCGGCGCTGAGATCGTCTTCGGCGATGGCTGTGGCATCGGTGGTGGCGGAGGCCGCGTCGGAAGAGGAGACATTAGCAGCATCGGAGGTGGAGGCATTAGCAGCATCTGAGGTGGCTTCGAGTTCCTGTGCCTCAGCGCGCTGCTGTCGCTGCAGTTCGGCGATGGTAGCGCGCAGGGCTGCCTCGCGAATCTTCATACGGCGGCGTAGCCACAGCAAGCATACGGTTATGGCAATCCACAAGCCTATACCTATAAATATATACGTGCGCACGCGCGAGTGAAGCTGCTCGTTCTCGCGGTGCAGCCAGTCGGTGCCGAACTCGGCATTGAAGCGCGCCAGGCTCTCGGCCGTGGCGTTGCTGTAGAGCGAGTCTTTCAGCAGGTCGAAGCGGTCGAGGGCCAGCTTAGCGCTGTCGGGGTTTAGGGTCCAATAGCTCTCGTAGAGGCCGCGCTGGGCGTGCATCTCATTGGCCAGGTCGCCCATCTCCTCAAAAATGCTTTCAGCCTCGCGATAGTGAGCGATGGCCTCGGGCTGTCGTTGCTGGCAGAGAAGCGCCATGCCCAGCTTATTGAGCGCTATGCCCAACGAGTGGCGGTCGCCCACCTGTCTGAACACGGGAATGGCCTCGCCGAGCGTCTGCTCGGCTTCGGCATAGTCGTGGCGACCGATCATCACCGATGCCAGCTGTGCACGTCGCACGGCCAGACGGTATGCGTCGCCGCGCTGCTCCTCGATCTCGCAAGCCCGCCGGGCGTAAGGCAAGGCCCGCTGGTCGTCGCCCATCTGGTGATATACTTCAGATGCCATGCCTTGGAGCACGGCCATGCGTGCGGGGTTATCAACTTTCGAGGCCTGCTCAATGGCCTTAAGGATATACTGCTCGGCCTCGCGCGGCTGATTGGCACCGAGGTATATGCCCGCCAACGTGTTGAGCGACGACGACATCACGTCGGGGTCGCCCGTGAGCTCGTCGAGACGATAGCACTCCTTGGCGTAGCGCGCCGAAGCCTCGTAGTCGGCCTGCCGGAAAAGGGCCAGCGAGAGGATGCTGAGGCAGTCGGCTTCCATATCGGTGCCGCGGGTGAGGGGCAGCGCTTTCTCTCCGTAGGCCACAGACTGCTTGTAATCCTGCTCGGCATAGAAGTACTCGGCAGCCCAGTACCACACCTGCTTGCGCAGGCTGTCGGCAGGCGTATTATCACTGAAGCGCACAGCCTCATCCCTGACTTCGGCTTCGAGGAAGGCCTGCATCAGCTGGTTGGCCGCGGCCGTCAAGGAGCTTCGCTTGCCACTCTCGGCCGTAAGCGAAAGCTTGTCGAAGGTGTCGAGTTGGCGCTCGACATCGACCTTGTCGGCCCATGCGGGCATGCAGGCCAAAAGCATACAAACGATCAGTAATCTTTTCATTTCTGTATGAGAGTGGTTATGTTTACAACTGCAAAGATAGCAAAAGTTTAAGGTTTAGCGTTTACAGTTTATAGTTTTTTTTGAAAAAAAGCCTCCCCCGATATGGGGGAGGCCTGTTATGAAACTCATACAGTCGTGGACATTCGCTTTGACAGCGTCGGTTCTCTCCACTCCCATCTCCCATCCCCAGAGAGGTGTCGGGGGGGGAGGCAGGACGAGGGGCTTGTGGCCCATTACTTAAAAGCTTACGCTTACACCGACGCAGAAGACGTCGTTGGTGCGGTGCAGGCGGTCGTGGCCGGGCGTGGGCGCAGCGGCAATCTGCTCCATAGCGCCGCCAAGCTGCTGGAAGATGCCCATGCGGGGGTCGGTCTGCGGGTTGATGCCTTGTGCCATATCCTCGGCTGCGATGTCCTGAGCGATGCTCTCGACCTGCGTCTTGACGCCGCTGAGCAGGCCTCCGAAGTTCTGCTTGATGCCGTTGTAGTCTTCCTGATACTTGTCGTAGTGCTTGTAGAGCGTCTTGAAATAGGAGACGTCAAGGGCCACCTTCTTGCTCACGTGGAAGCGGGCGCCGAGGCCTACGCTGTTGCTGTTGCATACGAAGCTCATGTCAGAGAGATAGCGGCTGTTGTCGCCCAGACCGTAGTTGGTGGTCTGCCAACCGGCCGATACGGTAACGATGTCATTGATGTCATATTCGGCACCTGCGGTGATCTCCCATGTGGGGCCGTCGAGGTATTCCTCGCGATGACCGTACTGTGTGGCCTGCTTGTCGAAATAGACGTGTCCGCCAGCGTTGATGCGCACCTTCTCGATGGGGCTGTACTGCGCACCCACGTAAAGGATTGCGGGCAGGTCGGCAGCCACCTTCTTGCCATCCTGGTACTCGTCGAGCTGAGCCAGGGCCGAGCCACTGGCACTCTCGCCGCTCTCGTTCTCGAGGCGCATGCGTGTCTTGAACTCGTATTTGGCAGCCACGTTCCAGTGGTCGTTAATGCGCCAGTCGATGCCGATGATGGGCGTCAGGCCGAAGCCTTTCTGGTCGCAGTTGAGGTTGACGTCGCCTGCCACACCAGCGATGTTGGTCATCACGGGAGCCAGCTGCGGCACGGCCTGTGCCAGCTGCGTGATCATCGGCGTCATGGCCTCCTTCACAGGCACCTGGGCGCCCTGCGGCGTCACCACCTGCATATTGCGGACATAGCCATAGTAGTTGCTAGAGGCATAAACGCCGCGCAAGCCCACGGCCACGTTCAGGTTGTCGGTCACTTTGTACGAACCGTTGATCTGGCCGCCGAAGTAGTATTGCTTTCCGCGCATATAGGTCTCCATGGCATAACCCGTGGCTGCCTGACCACCGGCAAAAGCGTTCATCACCGTGGGCAGCAGCGCCACCTTACTCTCGAAAGAGCCGAGGCCGTCGCTGAACTCACACTTGCCGCCGCCACCGACGACGCCGAAGTGGAAGGCCAGGCTCCAGCGGTCCTGCACGTAGGCCAGGTCGATAGAGGGTATGATGGGTGCCTTGGCCGTACCTTTATATTTCTTTGTGGCGGCAGTGTTCTGTTCGCCATTGACGATTCCGTGGGCAAACGGGCCTTGCTCGGGATGCACGAACCACGACTCAGCAGTACGAGTCTGGAAAGCGCTCTGGTTGGAGAAAGCGAAATGCCAGCCGGGGGCGAGGAAACCTACGCCTGCTGGATTAGCATAAGTGGCCATGACATCGATCATAGCCTCCTGTGAGAGGTTGCGGCCGAAGGCTGCATTCTGGTTTGTGTTTGTGAGATAGCCGCCGGCCATTGCCGTGGTCGAAGCCAGCGCCAAGGCTGCCAGCGTAAAGAGTTGTCTTGTCTTCATTTAGATTACCTTTTATTGGATAAAATGTTTGCTTTTCTTTTCTAAACCGCGGCAAAGGTAAAGCTACTTACCGAAATAGCAAAACAAATTGCACACAAAAGCGCAGCGTGTGCAGTAAACTTATCATATATCAAGGCGCGGGCTTCGTTTGAACACGAATCGGAGGTGAAAGCATTTACGCTAATTCTTCAGGCTTGAAGAATTAGCGTAAAAGACATATGTGCCTATTGGCATCAGAGGTTCTTTGCGAAGAAGTCTGCCAGCTTATCCCAGGGAATCAGATTTTTAGGCTCGCCCTTGCCCTCGAGCTCGGTGTAGCCACCGTCGTAGAGGTCGCAGTGCGTGGCGTCGGGGATGATTAGCAGCTGCTTGTTCTCGGGGCAGGGATTGGGGTTTCCCACGACGTTATAGCCTTCGGCCTTGCCATCCACCATATAGTGGTAGGCCGCCTCGCCGAAGTAGCGCGAGTGAGCCTTCTCGCCATGCATGACGAGCACGGCGGAGCGGATCTCGTTGGCGTAGTAGAGGAAGCGGGCGTTGGCGTAGGCCTGTGTGCCTATTGTGCGCCAGCCGTCGTTGCTGTTGCCGCTGCGCTTGTGATAGCCGCGAGGCGTGATATAGTAGTCGTAGTAGTCCTTCACGAACTGGGGAGCGTCGGCAGGCAGGGGATTCACCACGCCGCCGGCCATAGCCTGCGGGTCGCTCATGCGCTGACGGGCCATAGCCTCACGTGCCTGGTGGCGGGCCTCCTCACTGTCGTCGCTATCGAAGTAGCCGTTGCCACTCACACGAGTCATATCGTACATCGTCGAAGCCACGGTGGCTTTGATGCGCGTGTCGGCAGCGGCTGCATTGAGGGCGATGCCTCCCCATCCGCAGATGCCTATTATGCCTATGCGCTCAGGGTCGATATTCTCCTGGCGCGATAGGAAGTCGACGGCGGCCATGAAGTCCTCGGTGTTGATGTCGGGCGATGCCGTGCGACGAGGCTCGCCGCTGCTCTCGCCAGTGAACGAGGGGTCGAAGGCCAGAGCCACAAAGCCACGCTCGGCCATCCGCATGGCATAGAGGCCGCTCGACTGCTCCTTGGTGGCGCCGAAGGGTCCGCAGACGGCGATGGCTGCCGATTTGCCTTCGGCAGCGGCTTTAGGTGTATAGAGGTCAGCTGCCAATGTCAGCCCATACTGCGTCTGAAACGTCACCTTCCGATGGGTCACTTTGTCGCTCAGTGGGAACACCTTGTCCCATTCTTGTGTCAGTTCTAAGTTTTGCATATTCTCTTCAGATTTAGTTTGATTGTTTTCGCTACAAGCCGCCAGCATTCCGCTTAGGATGACGGCAGATAATATTAAGTTCTTCATAGTCAATGATTATTTCACCTGATATCTCAGCCACACGATGCCATCCCGTTCCTCGACGCTCTTGAACGTGAGCCTCACGGGTCTGCGATCCGCGGGTCTGCCGTCGAAGGCTGCCACCATGCCCTTGCGCCCGTCGATGCCATAGCCGTACATCATGCTCACCTCGTCAATCAGCCCCTGGTCGAGCATCGAGCCGTTGATGTTGCCGCCACCCACCACGGCCAGGCGCTCGACGCCGAAGACCGTGCGCAACGTCTGCATGGCCGAACCGAGATCGATGCCGTCGCTGCCGATGGTGATAAAGGAGATGTGCTTGTTCTTAAGATAGTCGAGATATTCCTGGCTGCACTTCTCTGAGAGAATCATCAGCAGCGGGCGGCCGAACAGTTCGGTGGTGTTGTCGTCCCACAACAACGTGCCGCGCGTATCTACGCCGACGGCATAGCCCTCAGCATCCACGGCCTTGTAGAGCTGTGGACCGGCATCCTCTTGAGGCTTTTGCGGGCGGAACTCTCCGTCCTGGGCGTAATGCATGGCCAGAGTTGTCTTTCCCTCCAAGGTCGAAGGGCAGGCAAGCTGGGCTAAAGCCCCGTAGTAGTGGTTGGTGTCGTCTATCTGCTCCGTCATTTCGCAGTCGATTCTCCCGTCGAGCGAAGCCATCATGTGGCAAATAATGTATGGTCTCATCTGTCTTGTTGTTTTAAATCTTCGGCAAAGGTACGGCAATAAATCCGATGCCCGTATAGACGGATTGCAGATAAAACTACCCAAAATGAGGTTAGCCGCCAATAAGTCACTTCTTACGCTGTTCGTCGGAGAATTGACGTGGGGTCAGGCAGGTGGTTTTCTTGAACATACGTGTAAAATGCTGGGGATATTCAAAGCCCAGTTCATCGGCAATCTGAGCTATCGGCTTGCCGCTAAGAATCATGCTCTTGGCCCGCCTGACGACGAAGCCTCGGATATAGTCTTTCGGGCTCTCGCCCAGGGCATTGCGGATGATGTCGCCAAAATATCCCGGCGAGAGGCACAGCTCGCCGGCGCAGTATTTCACGCTTGGAGGCCCCTCCGCACGATGGCGGCCGCTGGCATAATAGTCGCTGAGCACCTGCTGAAAGCGGCTGAGAATGTCGCTGCCCTCAGCTACCATCTCCCTGAACTGGCGGAGGTAGAAGCGATTGCAATAGTCGAGGATGAGCAGGATGTAGCCCCGGACGATGTCGTCGTGCGCAAAAGATTGGGGCGGCAGCTCCAGTTCGTGCCGCAGCTTGGCCATCAGCAGGGCCAGCGTGCCCTTCTCCTCGGGAGTGAGAATCAGCGCTTCGTTGGAATGATATGAGAAGAAATGATAGCCGGCGAGCTTGGGCTCTATGGCCGACCCTTGAACGAACTCATTGTCGAACAGCAGCACCCAGCCGTGGTACTGCCTGCACGTGCCGTCGTCGCTCTTGCCGCCTATCTGCCCCGGCGAGTAAGCCATCAGCGACCCGTCGCCCTCGTGATAGGTGCCGACGCCGTAGGTCAGGCCTTCAGGAAACTCTCTCTGCAAGAAAATGCCATAGCAGTTGATCCGGTTCAGCGTGTGGCGAATCTCTCCCACCTCGTCGTAATGTATCACTGAGACGTGCGGATGATAGACCGGCGCACCGATATCACGCGCGTAGTCGTTGGCTTTGTTGATGTACAAATCTATTTTCATAGACGCAGGCTGAGAGGATTCTGTTGTGCGGCGCTTAGGCTGACGTCACTCGAATGTTCGCAAGGCGGCCTCCATCTCACGCAGGATTGTGCGCTTGGGCGAGTGTGGGGAATAGATGAAACCTTCGGTGACGACGACGCGGCGCTTGGCGCTGTCGATGCGCTCGAGGGCCACGAAGGCTCCGCCGAGGGCGCCGTTGCGCATCTCCCACAGGCCGTGCACCTCATGGACGTACATTTTATTAATAGTACGCGCGCGTGAGACGATGAGAGGAGTCTCCTCCTCCACCCTCGCCGTGGTCATCCACTGGTCGGGGCGCGAACCGGGGATGTTGGCCCGCAGGGCGCTGTCGCGCTTGCCTACGTACTGCTCGGGCGTAAGCGGCCGTCCGTCCCAAGGGTAGGAGTAGCAGACGAAGTTCTGGTCGCGGTCGTTGAGGTTGGTGCCAGTCCATAGGAAACCGGGGGCCTGCTTCGACGACTTCAGCGCCGGCGGCACGCAGATGGTGTGGCCCGTGAGTTTGCGGAAGGCTTTACGCGTGGCCACATTGTGCCTGCGGCGCAGGCCGGCCGCCATATTGTCGAGCTCGAAATCGGTGAAGAGATCCTGAATGCGCACGCGTTCGCGGCCTATGAGCAGCGCCAGCTCGTGGGCCGACGGAGCCTCGGCCTTCACCTCGAGTTGCGGCCGCGCCACGGCATCGCGCGCCACGCCGATCGAGGCCTTTGCGGCCCGAGGGTTGATCTTGGCAATGAAACGGAGGCGGAATGTGCGGAAGGGCGTCAGGTTGGCATCGGCCCAGACAATGTTGAGGCGGAACATTGGCTCGTGCTGCGGCAGCACAGGCGTCGAGGCGCGTAGCACGGCGTCGATCGTGTCGGAGAGTTCGCCCTCGTAGGCTTGCTCCGGGGCTATGACCACCATCTCAAAAGGCAGTCCGCGCGAGGCTGGTTTGTTGGCCGACTTCTCGCCGCCGGTGCAGGCCACAACGATGAAAAGCGAAAGGTGGAAAATGAAAAATAACAGTTTCTTAATGATTCGTCTGTGCATTGTCACGTAATCCTTTTGTACGGCAAAGTTACAACAATAATGAGAGAGGCGAAAGATTTTAACATGAGAATTATTTATTTTTCACTTTTCGCTTTTTTCTTTTCACTTTATGTAGTAAATTTGCACGCGAAATCATACATCTATTCATTTAACCCCTTAATTTTATCCACTCACTACTATGCAGAAAAGACTACTCTTTCTGATGGCAGCCCTGCTGCTGGCGTGCGCCGGCGCTGTGGCTCAGGTGACGACGTCGGGCATGAGCGGCCGCGTGACGCTCGACAATGCCAAAGGCGAAAGCGTCATCGGTGCCAACGTCGTTGCTACGCACGAACCGACGGGCACTCGCTACCAAGCCGTCACGAATGCCGACGGCCGCTTCAACATCCAAGGTATGCGCACCGGCGGCCCGTACGCCGTCACGGTGTCGTACATCGGTTTCCAACCCAAAAAGCTCAGCAACATACAACTGGTGCTGGGCGAGACCTACAACCTGGCCGTTTGGCTCGAGGAGAACGCCAGCGAGATGAGCGAGGTGGTCATCACCGAGAAAGCCACAAAATTCTCGGCTGAGCGCACAGGCGCCTCGACGAACATCTCCAACGAACAGTTGATGAACCTGCCCACCATCAGCCGCTCGATTACCGACATCACACGCCTCTCGCCCTACGGCGGCAGCGGTATGAGCTTCGCCGGCAGCGATGGCCGTATGGGCAACTTCACTGTCGACGGCGCCAACTTCAACAACGATTTCGGCCTCTCCGACAACCTGCCCGGCGGCGGCAACCCCATCAGCATCGACGCTATCGAGGAGCTGCAAGTGGTGATCTCGCCTTACGACGTGCGCCAGACCAACTTCATCGGCGGCGGCGTGAATGCCGTAACCAAGAGCGGTACAAACACGTTCAAGGGTTCGGCCTACGTCTACCACCGCAACGAGAACATGCGAGGCAGCGCCGTGGACCACGAACAGATAGCCACCGCACGCGACAAGGACCGCACCACCACCTACGGCTTCACCCTCGGCGGCCCCATCATCAAGGACAAGCTCTTCTTCTTCGTCAACGGTGAGATGGTGAAGACGCCCACCGTGGCCAACCGCTGGCGCGCATCGGTCGACGGCGTGGCCGATGCCGACAACTTCGTCTCGCGTACCACAGAGGCCGACATGCAGCGCGTCTCAGACTTCGTCAGCCAGAAGTACGGCTACAACACCGGCTCCTACAGCAGCTTCCCTGCCGACCAGAGCAACTATAAGCTGCTGGCGCGCATCGACTACAACATCACCGACCGCCACCACCTGGCAGCACGCTACAACTACACGAAGAACAACTACTGGGTAAGTCCCAACGCCTCTTCGATGGACGGCGGCACACGCTCGCCATATTCCCGCATGTCGCAGTACTCAATGGCCTTCGCCAACTCGATGTACGGAATGGACAACCTCGTTCACTCGGCATCGCTCGACCTGAACAGCCGTCTGACCGACAACCTCTCGAACCAATTCCTCGTTGCCTTCGCAAAGAAGGATGACATCCGCTCATCAAACTCCAGCGAGTTCCCCTTCATCGACATTCAGGACGGCTCGGGCAACAACATCCAGTACATGAGCCTCGGCTATGAGCTCTTCACCTGGAACAACGCCGTGCACTCCACATCGCTGAACATCAAGGACGATATCAACTACTATCTCGGCGCCCACAAGATCATGGCCGGCGTAAGCTATGAATACCAGATGGACGACAACCAGTACATGCGAAACGGCACGGGCTACTACCGCTACCGCTCGATGGACGACTTCTTCAACGGAGCCACGCCCGAGGTCGTGTGTCTCACCTACGGCTACGACGGCGAGACGAAGCCTGCGGCACGCGTGCGCTACAACAAGCTCGGCGTATATGCCCAGGACGACTGGAACATCACCGACCGCTTCAAGCTCGCCTACGGCCTGCGCATCGACGGCCTCTTCTTCAACAATGGCGACCTCCTTACCAACGCCGCCATCAAGGCTCTCGACTACTACGACACCGACGGCGACCTCCGGCACATCGACACCGGCAAATGGCCGTCGGCCAACATCATCTTCTCGCCGCGCGTAGGCTTCACATGGGATGTCTTCGGCAACCAGAGCCTCAAGATGCGCGGTGGCACAGGCCTCTTCAGCGGTCGCCTGCCCCTCGTATTCTTCACCAACATGCCCACCAACGGCGGCCTCGTGCAGTATCAGGCACAGCTCGGCCCGAGCACCAAGTATGCCAACCTGCCGGCTGACGTCCGCGCCAAATACTCCGACATGGGCGCCATCATGAGCGAGTTCGCCGGAGGCCTCGTCACCGACGCCAACGGCAACGCCAACATCGCAGCTCTCCAGCAGAAGCTCTTCCAGATGGGATTCCCGCAGACCGTGCGCCCCGAGGACGGCACCGTGCCTAGCTCCATCTCGGCTGTCGACGACCACTTCAAGATGCCGCAGGTGTGGAAGACATCACTCGCGCTCGACTATCAGCTGCCCGTCTCGTTCCCCTTCACCGTCACCGTAGAAGGTCTGTTCGAGAAGACGCTCAACGCCACCACCATCTCCGACTGGAGCATGATGCCCGTTGAAGGCTACGCGCGCTGGAACGGCGCCGACAACCGACCCATCTTCCCCTCCGAGTTCCGCAGCGGCACAAAGGCCTTCGTGCTCTCCAACACGCATAAGGGCTACCATTGGATGGCCAACATCACCCTCGAGGCACAGCCCGCCAAGTGGGTCAGCCTCATGGCAGCCTACACCCACACCGTGCGCAAGGAGCTCACAAGCATGCCCGGCAGCAACGCCGAGAGCGCATTCACTTACGTGCCCGCAGTCTCCGGCCCCAACAACCTGAAGCTGCACAACGCCTACAACGTCACGCCCGACCGCTTCATCGCAAACGCCACCTTACACGACAAGAGCAACAACCACTACAGCCTCTTCTACGAGACTTGGCGCGGCGGCTACAACTACTCCTACATGCTGGCCAACGACATGAATGCCGACGGCTATGCCTACGACGCACTCTACATCCCCACCGATGCCGAGGTCGAGAACGGACAGTTCCGCTTCGCATCGGCCGGCGACCGCGAGCGTTTCATGAACTACGTGCACGCCGACAGCTATCTCAGCAACCATCAGGGCGAATATGCCGAGGCCTACAGCCTCTATAATCCCTGGGTACACCGCATCGACATCGCCTACAAGCACGACTTCGTCGTACGCGCCGGCAAGACCAAGAACACTCTGCAGCTCGGTTTCGACGTGAAGAACGTCCTCAACCTCTTCAACTCCTCATGGGGCGTCACGAAATACATGAATCCCGCGCTCAACGAAGGACGCATACTCAAGTACGAATCGACCGACGCACAGGGCTATCCCGTATTCTCCACGCCTTCGGCCGTAGGCACCGACATCAAGACCTTCGTGCCCTACAAGGGTAACATCGGACAGTGCTGGTACGCAAGCATCGGCGTTCGCTACATCTTTAACTAATTCATAATTCGCAATTCATAATTCACTATACGTTAAACGCTAATCGTTAAACGCAAAACGACAATCCAATTATGAAACTAAAATATATCTTCGGTCTCGTCCTGGCTGCACTGATGGCCGTCGGTTGCTCCGACGACAACACCGTCGACCCGCTCGCCAGCATTGCCATCGACCAGACCTTCGTCAGCATCCCCGTTGAGGGGGGCGACGCCACCATCACCATCACCGCGCAAGGCGACTGGGCCTTCGACAAAGTCATTAGCGCAGGCAAAGACGCCGACGGCAAAGCCATCTTCACCGAGCTGCCCGCATGGCTCACTGCCGACAAGATCAGCGGCAACGCCGGTCAGACCACCGTCACCCTCCACGCCGACGCCACCGAGGCCGGCCGCGAAGCCGAGCTCCGCATTGCCACCGGCACCGACAAACAGTTCATCATCGTACGCCAAGGCTCACTCGATGCTTCCGAAGCCACCTGCGCCGACGTCATCGCAGCACCCGACGGCAAGACCTTCCGCGTAACCGGTACCGTAGCCACAATCCTCAACACTCAGTACGGCAACTGGGACCTCGAGGACGAGACGGGCACTATCCGCATCTACGGCACCAACGACAAGGAGGGCAAGAAAGGCAACAACCCCATCGACGGCGCTGACGGTTGGGGATTCGAAGTAGGTGACGTCGTCACCGTTGAAGGTCCCAAGTCCACCTACGGCACCACCGTCGAACTCGTCGACGTAACGGTCATCTCCGTCAAGAAGTCGCTGCTCAAGGTAGTAACGCCTGAGCAGACCGTAGGCATCGAAGGCGGCGACATCGACGTCAAGCTCGCATACAAAGGCAGCGGAGCTTACGCCGCACTGCCCGCCGACTGCGACTGGATCACTATCACCGGCGAGGACTACGTGGCCGGCAAAGCCACGCTCTTCGAGCCCAACCCGGCCGACACCGCAATCGTGCACCTGCGCATAGCCCCCAACGCCGGCAACGGCCGTAAGGCTGCCATCGACTTCAGCTCAAGCAACGCCAGCACCACCAGCACCATCACCTGGACACTCACACAGGATGCCTTCACGCTGCCTCACGGACAAAGTGTTGACGACCCCTACACCGTATCTGAAGCCTTGGCTTTCGTTTCAAGTCTCGAAGCTGGCAAAACAACTGACGAGGACTACTGTGTAACAGGTATCATCTGCGCAATCAAGTACACATTCAGTGCACAATACGGCACTGCTACATTCTTCATCTCTGAAGACGGCAATCCAGAAAGCGAGCAATTCCAAATCTACAGCTGCTACTACTTCGAGAACCAACCTTGGAAGGATGGTGACCAGCAGATTGAAATCGGAGATGAGGTCGTTGTCAAAGGAAAGATGATTAACTACAATGGCAACACGCCCGAGACTGCCTCAAAGCAAGCTTACCTCGCTTCGCTTAAGAAAAGCGGCCCCGGCTCGCGCCTCCGTCCGTTCACTGCCGACGAGGCAACCGACTTCATCATGAACAACCTCGAGGTGGGTCAGTCGACCGACGACGAATACTACATCGCAGGCGAGATTGTCCGCATTGACAACCCAGAGAAGAACCTTTTCAACGCTGAGTACGGCAACGCCTCGTTCTACATCGCCGATGACGACGACCCCGCCAACACGCAGTTCTACGTCTATCGCACCTACTACCTCGGCAACCGCAAGTGGGTCGAGGGCGACACGCAGATTCAGGAAGGCGACCAGGTAGTCGTCTGCGCCAAGCTGACCAAGTATAAGGACAACAAGACTGGCAACATCATCCCCGAGACCGTCCAGAAAGCCACATACATCTACTCGCTCAACGGCAAGAAGCAATAAGTCAGGCTACAACAGCCCCGACAAACTACCATGCCCGCCCGTCCTCACCCGAGGATAGGCGGGCATTCTCATTTCACCGCACGATTTACCCCTTGTGTTCCATTATAGGCAGCAACCATTGGCTGAGCATATCGCACATGTCATTTTTCTATACGCTTGGGCTCATCTTCGATTGATGTTATAAGGACTTTAGTAAATAAGATGAGAGATGGATAGTGAAAAGCGGATATTATCTCTATAGTGGGTAAACGAACACGGCCAAGGGTTCTGGCAAAAACCCTTGGCCGTTTTCAAGTAAAACAAGTTGTTTTACTTCAGAACTCTTGGCCGTGTTTGCGAGGACGACCGGTCGAAGCGGGCGATGCGACCGGTTGAAGCGGGCGATGCGACCGGTTGAAACTGACGTTGCGACCGGTTGAAACTGACGACTCAGCCGGGAGCGTGGCAGCAGCAAAGCTACCGGACTATTTATCGGGACTGATGACAGCGCACCAGCCGCCATTGCGGGCCAGGTGGATGGGCAGCACTGTGGTGGCGCTGACGCGGCTCTCGCTGCGGAGATAGTCCATGGCCATGACGTTGGCATTGATGCCGTCGGCGAAGCTGGTCATAGCATATTCACGGACTGAAGACTGGCGCTCGGCACCATTCACGGCGCTTGACTCTGCCAGGAAATCGAGCGAGATGGTGAGGTCGCGCTCACGGCTGTTGGTGATTGCCCCAATGAACCAGCGGTCGCCACGGCGCTTGGCCACGACGCAGTACTGCCCTGCCTCGGCCGAAAGCACGCGCGTCTCGTCCCAGTTGACGGGCACGCTGGTGAGGAAGTCGCGGCAGTCGGGCCACTGGTCGTAGCGGCAGGGATTGTCCATGAGCATCTGCAGGTTGCTCTCGAAGAGCACGAAGACGGCCATATTGAAGGCTTTGGTGCCCACGCCGGCACAGATGGGGCGGTCGCCATGGTGGCGCTCGGGCTGGTAGTTGAGCATTGAGCCTGGCGTGTAGTCCATGGGACCTACGGCATTGCGAATGAACGGCAGCCATACGGAGTTGTCGGGCTTGCAGTTGCTGTTGAACTCCATACCGCGCACGCCCTCGTAGGTGAGCACGTTGGGATACTTATAGTCGAGGCCGCTGGGGTGGAAGGCTCCGTGGAAGTCGATGAAGATGTGGTGGCGGGCAGCCTCACGAGCCACACGCTCGTAGAAGTTGACCATCCACTGATCCTGACGGTCCATGAAGTCGATCTTCACGCCCCGGATGCCCCATTGCTCGAAGCGCTCGAAGAGATCCATGTGGTGCTCCACCGTCAGCCACGGCAGCCAGACGATGATGCCCACGCCCTTCTCCTTGGCATAGGCTATGAGCTCGGGCAGGTGCACATCGGGGTTGGTGCGGAAGGGGTCGCGCGTGTCGAGCGCCCAGCCTTCGTCCATAAGCATATAGCCCACGCCGTTGCGCGCGGCGAAATCCACAAAATACTTATATGTGTCGAGATTTATGCCTGCTTTGAACGTCACGTCGGGACCGTAAGGGATGCCGTTGAGCCAGTCCCAGCAGGTCTGCCCGACCTTGATCCAGCTGGTGTCGCCGATGGCGTTCTTGGGTGCCAGGCGCACGGGCATGGCGTTGAGCGGCAGCTGCGAATCGCTCTGCGTGATAAGCATATAGCGCCAAGGGAAGGAGCGAGTGCCGGAGGTGCGGGCAACGTAATCGGCCTCGCGCAGGATCTTCTGGCGGCGGTCGCCATCGTCCTCATACTCGAGGGGCGTCTTGGGTTGAATGATGGCGAAAGCGTTGGTGCCCTCGCCGCACGTCTTGACGAACGCGCCGGGGTAGTCGAAGAGGTCGAACTCGGAGATGAGCACTTTCTGCCGCTCACCCATGACGAGGATTGGCAGTTCGCTCATGCGGTCGGCAGACTTCCATTCGGCGCTGGCAACGACGGAATAGTTCTCCTCACAACTCGTGCGGAAACCGCCGGGCTGCTGCAACACGAGGCGCGCGGGGGCTGCAAGCTGCCAGGTGGCGTCCTCGGCGAGGACCTCGATGTCGCCCTTCAGCGCTGTCGAAAAGCGGTAGGCCAGGCCGTCGTCATAGACGCGCCACTCCACTTTGTAGCCTCCGCCCATGGTGAGCGTAAGCAGCGTGTAGCGGTTCTCCACCTTGGCGGACTTCAGCGGATGAATCGGTGTAAGGGTCTCGCTGACCTTCGTCAACTTTTTGCTTTTCAGCACGGGCTGTGCACCCAGAGTGCGGTCGCGCAGCGTCAGGCCGATATGGCATCGGTCGAAGAGCCGTTCGCCATGGCTTTCGACGTCATAATAAATGCGGTCGGCTATGGTCACCGTAAGCCGCGTCTGTCCATCGGGACTCGTTGCGCTGACTCGTTTCTGCGCACTGGCGAAGCTGCAAGAGAGGAACAGCAACGCGAAGGTAAGTAGCTTGTTCATAGGAAAAGAGGGATTAAAGGGGAGTTAAAGGGGAGGTAAAGGGAAGGTAAAGGGAAGGTAAAGGGAAGGTAAAGGGAAGTTAAGGGGAAGGTAAAGGGACGATTGTTTGGCGGGTTGTCTATGAGGGAAGGTGGCTTAGGCAAAGGTATTGTCCCTTTCGCTCGAGCTTTGCTCGCTTCGCTCTGCGAAGAACTCCCCTTTAACTTCCCTTTAACTTCCTTTTAACTTCCCCTTTTACCCCGATATCACTCGCACCTCGCGCTGCGGGAACGGAATCTCGATGTTGTTGGCGTTGAGCGTCTGATAAATGATTTCCTTGACGCGCCCCACGAGCATCGTACGCTCCTCTACAAGCATCCACAGCGCCACATAGAGGTCGACGCTACTGTCGCCGAAGTCTGAGAAGACGACGGCGACCGGGCGAGCGGGGTCTATGATGTGCTTGCCTGCAACGTTACACTCGCGGGCGAGGGGCTGCAGGGCCGCGGTGAGGAGGCTGCGGACGTGCTCCACGTCGGTGCCGTAGGCCACGCCCACGGGCACGCGCACGAAGGCGTAGCTGTGGTTGCGCGTCATGTTCTTGAAGTTGCCGTTGAAGAGGGCTTTGTTGAGGAACGAGATGACGTAGCCGTCGAGCGTGACGACCTGGGTCGACTGGTAGGTGATGCTCTCCACCTTGCCGATGACGCCGTCGCACTCGATGAAGTCGCCCACGCGCAGGCGACCCGTCATGAGCGAGAGGCCGTAGAAGAAGTTCTCGATGAGGTCCTGCATAGCAAAACCAAGACCGGTGGCCAGACCTGCCGTGACGATTGATATTCCGCTCTTGGGCACATTGAGGATCACTAAGACGGTGATGATGTAAAGGCCCCAGCAGAGGATAGCAATGATGTTGCGCGCCAGAGTGGTGTTGGCCGAGCCGTCCTGCCCCGTGCGCCGACGGAAATAGGCGTAGAAGCTGCGGATGGCATAGTTGAGATAGCGGAAGACGAACCACAGAGCCGCCACGACGCAGAGCTTATAGAGCGAAATCTGCACGAGGTCCTTTTGGTCTACGAAGTTCTTGAAGAATACCTTCAGGCAAATGCTGGTCATCTCGAAGATGTCGGCACTCCAGTAGATGCAGGCCAGCACCGAGACCACCGCAAGGATTGGCACGAGCGTCAGGCGGAAGAGGTCGTAGAGCCACGTCGTGGTGATAAACTTGCCCTGAGTCATAGCTTTAAGCAGAGAAGCGGTCTCTGCCTCGACATCCTCGCCCGCGATGATGCGCTCGCGCAGTTCGGGCTTCAGGCGCGCCGCCATATAGCGATTCTCGAACATCGAAAGCAGGTCGTAGAGACACGTGATGGTCATGATGGCAGCCAACTGGAACGTCCACCACACAAGCACCTGCACGGCCAGCAGCGTGTAGCCTACCCAAGCGGCTACGAGGGCCACGATCATAACGGCCGTTGTGATGTGGGAATAGACGACATCGGAGAGGGGCAAGCCATTGCGGTGGCGGCCCGTCATCCAAATCTGCCACAGCGTGAAGACCAGCAGCACGGGCGGGAACATGAGGTTGAGAACGCTGTTGGGCACCAGCACCACACGCAGCATAATCACCAGTGATGACAACAGCATCAGCGGCGTATAGATGAGCACAGCATGGCGCATCTGCTTGCCTTTCAGGCGAATGAATATCGAGAGCGAGACGATTTCGAGCAACCAGGCTATAGTGATGATGAGCGCCGTGGACATCTGAATGAAGTTGCGCTCGACGAAGTGGCGGACCGTCATCACGGCGATTGCAAACAATGCAAAGCCGACTACGAGCGTGAGCACCATACGGCGGTGCTTGTCCTCTGCCTTAACCCACCGACGAGGCAACAGCCAGCGCACGATAGCGTAGGCCACGCACAGCGCGCCGCCCAGGTAGATGAGCACGAAGAGGCTGATGAACAGCACGGGCACGCCGCGCCACTCCGAATAGCTGTGGCCGTGGCCCTGCAGAGGAGCATATTTAGTGGCTGCCGAACGCTTGGCCTGGCGGACGTACTGCGGCAGATGGCCGATGACCGAGAAATAGTTGGGGCTGCCGTTGACGTAGATATTGTCCTGCAGCATCTTGTAGCGCGACTGCGCAAAGGCGAACAGTTCGCGCACCTTCTCCTGAACGCTCTTGTAGTAGCTGCTCTCGGCCTCGAGGCTCTCGAGGAACTCCTGCATATTGTCGCGCAAGACGGTGGCGAAGCCTATACATTCAAGACGGTCCTGCAGCTGCTGCCCCGTCAGGTAGAGGGGCTCGTGGGGGCCGTCGTCGGGCACCTCGTCGGTGAGCGGGCGGGCCTCAGCGTCAGGGCGATGAGCCAAGGTAGTATCTACGCGCGCCGCCAGCGAGTCGATAGCGCCGAGCAGATGGCTGTCGCTCTCCGAGAGCGAATCCTGATTGAGCACCGGCGGTATGCTGTTGAGCGACATGATGAGCGAGTCGTAGCGCTCGATTTCGTGGCGCAGGTGAGTTATAATCTTGTCGTAAGACAGTGTGCGCCCGCTGCGGTTATCGAGCTGACGATAGAGGTTGACGGCCTGCTGGCAGGCGTAGGCCATATCGAACGTATTGTCGGGCGTCTGCGAATAGAGCATCAGCCCAATCTGTTCGCACTGATTCATATACCACACCAGTTGCTCGTGCTGCGCGGCGCCTTGCTGTTCGTAGCGCGCCTTGAAAGCTTGTTGACGGCGATAGTCGGCCTGCAGTTCGGCTCGCAGCACGCCCAGCGTGCGGGCCAGGTCGCGCTCCTTGAGCACTGCCCACGTGGGGACTATGGCCACGAGAGCAGCCAGAAGAAAGATAAAAAATCGTTTCATCATTTATAAACATTAAAGCCTCACTATCACCCCTGCCAAGGGAGCGTAGTGAGGCTTATTTGCATACTTTCTTAATCGTAGTATTCGTGGCGGGCAGCGGCGAGCGTATTCTGCATGAGCATGCATATGGTCATGGGACCTACGCCGCCGGGCACGGGAGTAATCTGCGAAGCCAGAGGCGCCACGGCTTGGAAGTCGACATCGCCCTGCAGGCGCCAGCCGCGGGCACGGGTGGCATCTGCCACACGCGTAGTGCCCACGTCGATGATGACTGCTCCGGGCTTCACCATGTCGGCCGTCACGAATGCGGGCTGGCCGATGGCGGCGATGATGATGTCGGCAGCGCGGCACTCGTCCTTGAGAGTCTTCGAGCGCGAATGGCAGACGGTGACGGTGGCATCGACGCCCTTCTGCATCATCAACTGCGACATTGGTTTGCCAACGATGTTCGAGCGGCCGAGGATGACGCACTTCTTGCCAGAGGTCTCAACGCCATAGCGGCGCAGGAGCTCGAGGATGCCCTTGGGCGTGGCCGAGATGAAGGCGGGCAGGCCGATAGCCATACGACCGACGTTGATTGGGTGGAAACCATCGACGTCCTTGCGATAGTCGATGGCCTCGATCACCTTCTGCTCGTCGATGTGTCGCGGCAGGGGCAGCTGCACGATGAAGCCGTCGATGTCGGCATCGGCATTGAGCTTGGCAACCTCGGCGAGCAGGGCCTCCTCGGTCATGTCGTCCTCGAAGCGCAAGAGGGTGCTGCGGAAACCGCACTCCTCGCACGCGCGTACCTTATTATTTACGTAAGTCTCCGAGCCGCCGTCGTGACCAACGAGGATGGCTGCCAGGTGAGGGCGCTTGCCGCCAGCGGCTACGATGCGCTCCACTTCTTCTTTGATCTCGGCCTTGATGGTGGCGGCTGTTGCCTTGCCGTCGATGAGAGAGACAGACTCTCCCCCCGCCCTCCCTGTTAGGGAGGGAGCGGAATGATTCTGACTAGAAGTATTCATACTCATTTATTTATAATTATCATCTAATATGTTTACAATTCTTGAAAGGTATTCGCTCCCTCCCTAACAGGGAGGGCGGGGGGAGAGTCTTTTCTCCTACCGCTTCGGCATCCGTGCCATCATCTGCGCCATCTTCGGGTCGGTGACCATCTTCATCATCTTGCGCGTCTGGTCGAACTGCTTGATGAGGCGGTTGACGGCTGCGATGTCGGTGCCCGAGCCGGCAGCGATGCGACGGCGACGCGAGCTGTTGAGGAGGTCGGGATGGCTGCGCTCTTTGGGCGTCATCGACAGGATGATAGCCTCGATGCCCTTGAAGGCGTCGTCGTCGATGTCAATGTCCTTCAGCGCCTTGCCCACGCCCGGGATCATAGAGGCGAGTTCCTTGATATTACCCATCTTCTTAATCTGCTGAATCTGTGCGTAGAAGTCGTTGAAGTCGAACTGGTTCTTGCGGATTTTCTTCTCCAGGCGGCGGGCTTCCTCTTCGTCGTACTGCTCCTGAGCGCGCTCAACGAGGCTGACGATATCGCCCATGCCGAGGATGCGGTCGGCCATACGAGCGGGATGGAAGGGGTCGAGGGCTTCCATCTTCTCGCCCGTGCCCACGAACTTAATGGGCTTATCGACGACAGTGCGGATTGAGAGGGCCGCACCGCCGCGGGTGTCGCCGTCGAGCTTGGTGAGCACTACGCCCGTGTAGTCGAGACGGTCGTTGAACTCCTTGGCGGTGTTCACGGCGTCCTGACCCGTCATGGCATCAACGACGAAGAGCGTCTCGTCGGGGTTGATGGCGGCCTTGATGGCTGCAATCTCCTGCATCAGCTTCTCGTCGATGGCCAGGCGGCCGGCGGTATCGACGATGACGGTGTCGTAGCTCTTGGCCTTGGCCTCGTGGATGGCGTTGAGGGCTATCTGCACGGGGTCTTGCGAATCGAGCTCCATATAGACGGGCACACCAATCTGCTCGCCCAGCACACGGAGCTGCTCCACGGCTGCGGGACGATAGACGTCGCAGGCTGCAAGCAAGGGCTTGCGCTGGCGCTTGGTCTTGAGCATATTAGCCAGCTTGCCGGCAAAGGTGGTCTTACCCGCACCGTTCAGACCGGCCATAAGGATGACAGCCGGATGACCAGCGAGGTTAAGCTCTGCCGTCTCGCCGCCCATGAGCAGGGCCAGCTCGTCGTGCACAATCTTCACCATCATCTGCTGCGGCTTCACGGCCGTGAGGACGTTCTGCCCGAGTGCTTTCTGCTTGACGGTGTCGGTGAACTGCTTTGCTACCTTATAGTTGACGTCGGCATCGAGGAGTGCGCGACGCACGTCCTTCAGCGTCTCGGCAACGTTTATCTCTGTGATTTTGCCTTCGCCCTTCAGGATCTTGAATGAGCGTTCAAGGCGTTCTGATAGATTCTCAAACACGATTGTATTGAATGATTAAAGAGTTAACTATTTAAAGCTGGGATTTACTTTCTGATGAATATCTCGTCTACCACTACACCATCGTCCAGCGCTTCGAAAACGAGACTGTGGGTGCCAGTTCGCTGCAGAACAGGCATATAGGCTTTCACTACGGCGTAGTTCCGCAGCACATTCTGCTTCCACTGTTCGCTGCGCCCTTCGGTGGCGTATGTGAAGGTCTGAGGTGCCGAACCGTCGAGCGAGAGCGTGAAGCGCTGCTGGGGATCGATGGGATGTGTAGGCAGCATGTGCACCTCCACTTCCACGCGCTGCTGTGCGGCCGGGAAGCTGGCGGAGAAGGTGTAGGTGAGATTGCAATCCTTAGGCACCGGCATGGCACGAATGCTGGCACCGAGGCCGAGCACGGGGTCGAGCACTGAACTGCCGGTGAACGATGAACCGTTGTACGATGCCCCGTAGAACGAAGCTATCGTAGGTGGTTCTTCAGGCAACTTATCGGGCACTGCTATGTGAGGCACTGGCTGGAACACCGAGAGCTGTCGCGGGTTCGAGTTCATGATGCCCTGCCACTTGCCGCCGCGCTGGGCGTTATACTGCACGGTAAGCTGCTGTATGCGATTATGGGCATTGTCGGAGCGCTGCCATGTCTGCTGCACACTCTCGCGAGAGAGGTAGCTGATGCCGTGACGGGCAAGCTGGGCACACATGAACTTCTCGTTCTGCAAGGCAGCACACATGATGGGATATTCCACGAGCTGGAAGAAGGCATCATAGCGGGCTGGGTGTGTGCGGCGGACGCTGTCGGCCAGCCAGCGGATATTGCGCTGCATAAGGTCGTAGCGCGTAAGGCGATGACGAATCTTCTTCTCGCTCCAAGGCATATCGCGAACAGCCGACCAGTTGACGGTGCCGCCTTTGGGCTCCTCGACGCGCGTGCCACCGAGATGCTCAGGTTTGCATTGGAACGCCAAGTGGTAGTGCTCCTTGAGATAGATCGAGAGGAGGCGAGCCACGTCGCGGCCTACATTCGTAGCAATGAACTCCTCGATGTGCTTGCTTACCGATAGCTCACGCACGGCCTCAAGATTCCATGCCATATCCATGAAGAGTGAGATCTGATACTCCGACGGCTTGATATCGCCGACGTTGAGCACCCACATGCGCGACGCGCCATGGTAGGCAGCCTCAGAGAGCTGCTGGAACATGAGGAACGGGCTGGCTGTGCCGAGCCATAGATAGTCGTGGGGACGTCCCCAGTAAGAGGCATGATAGTAAACGCCGTTGCCGCCCGAACGGGCACGCTCGCGCTCGTTGGGGAAATGGCGGATGTAGCCGTAGTTATCGTCGGTCCACATTAAAGTGACATCGTCGGGAACGTGGAGGCCGGCGTTGTATTGGTCCATCACCTCCTTGTAAGGGATGAACACTTGCGGCACCATGTAGAGCGACTTGGTGATGTACTTGCCGAGTAGTGCGCGCTGTGCCGTGATGACTTGTTCGAGGGCTGTACGGCTGGCAGCGGCATCGGTGTAGCCTTGCATGGCGCCGTCGTGCACGCCTCGCATGCCGAGAGTATAGACCATAGGCTGCCCGGCGGTCTCGGCCACACGGCGCTCCCAGAAAGCTGTCACGGCAGCGCTGTTCGTAGCCCAGTTGTAGTCGCCCTGGCCGCGTCTTGGCCACTCTCCTGCGACGTCGCAAGCCAGTGGCTCGCAATGGCTTGAGCCGATGTAGATGCCATAGCGCTTTGCCAGCTCGGCATTACCTTCGGTGAGGAAGAAGGGCAGCGTCTGTTCGTGCATAGGCGGCCAGTAGAGGTTGGCACGCAGGCGCAGCATGAGTTGGAAGATGCGCTCTGTGGTGCGCGGACCTATGGCTCCGATGCTGTTGGGTTCGTGAGTGAAGACGGCCCATGGCAGCAGGCCGAAATCTTCGTCGTTGATGAAAATGCCACGGAAGGGAACGTCGGGGGACTGCTGCGAACGAAAGCCTTCGGGCAGGGTGAACTCTGGACGGATCTCAGGTTCCACGTCGGCCCACCACTCCCAGGGCGAGACGCCCAGCAGGCGCGTCAGTTCGATGATGCCATAAGCCGTGCCGGCGGCGTCGCTGCCGGCAATGACGAGCTGCCCCTCGGCGCTGACAGCCATGACGAAGGCCTGCTGACGCCCTTCGAGGTATGAGAGGTCGATGCCAGCCTTGGCTATGCGCTTGGCGTTTGACCGCCCGACGGTGCCGATGATGATCTTGGCATCGCGGTCGCCTATCTCAAGCGAAGTGCCGAGCACGCGCAGCACATCGGACTGCAGAAGGTCGGCAGCCGTGAGGACTACGGGCTCCTCGTCGGCACTGACAGATGCCGCAACCGGAGCCGAGTACTTTAAAACGAAAGCGCTGGCCTGCATGGTCAGCGCTATCATGACCCCGACGAGCGTCGAGGCTGTTCGTTTGAGTGTGGAGCCTGTCATGAAGCGCATGGCTTAGTTAGCAGGTGCCTCTGTGGGAGCCTCAGCTGCGGGAGCATCAGCAGCGGGAGTCTCCTGCACGTCGGTGGCAGGAATGCCGGGCAGGTTGGTGGGAGCCGTAGCCTTCTGTTCGGTTGCTGCGCCTTCCATGACTGACGAGTCGCCGGTAGCGCGGGGAATGAAGAATACGGATGCGATGCTGAAGACTACCATAGCGGCAGCCAAGCCCCATGTGAGTTTCTCAATGACGTCGGTGGTCTTGCGCACGCCCATCACCTGGTTGCCGCTGGCGAAGCCGCTGGCAAGTCCGCCTCCCTTCGACTCCTGGATGAGCACGATGAGGCACATGAAGATTGATGCGATGACCACAAGGATTACAAGTAGATTGTACATTTTGTTTAGATATTTTTGATTATTATTTCCTGTTTATTCGGCTTCGTCGGTTTGCGGATTATAGCTCTCATTGAGCAATAATTTCTCGAGGAACCGGATTTGGTCTGCAAAGTAACGGTTTTTTTGTGGATAAAGCAAACTTATTCGCCGAATTATTTCAATTGCCTTAGCATATTTGCCTTGTTTGATGTAAATTCGTGCCAAAGTCTCGGTAAAATAGGTGTCGGAAGTGTCGTTTTGCCCATCGTTGTCGTCGGCATCATCGACAGTTCCTTCGGCTTCGGCTTCATTGGATTGCTGCTGGGCTGTGGAAGGTGCCACGGACGTAGCTGCCTTGCTGTCAGGCTCATCGCTCGCGCTCACGGTGGAGTCGGCGGCCATGGCATCGTCGGGTTGGGCATCATCGAGTTGCAGCAAGTAGGCAGTGTAATCCACTGCAGCCTCTGCGGGCCGTGGGCGCCGTGCCTTAGGCTGCTGTTTGGGGTGCTTGCCCAGGAATGTGTCGATGAGCGAGAGGGTGCGGTCGGTAGTCTTGACTTCGGGCTGGGCTTGAAGTGCCGACGGCGGCGTGTCGGCCGCTATAGCAGCCTGGATGACTTCTGTCTCAAAGAGTTCGAAGAGGCGTTGGCGGTCGGGCATACAAATGGCCGCCCGGCTCAGTTCCTTGCCGAAGCGCTCGTCCTGCAGCTGATAGAGGCCACGCAGGTAGAGGAGCCGTGCGGCTTGGAAAGCGGGATATTGCTCCACGAGCTCGCCGATTTCAGCTACTGCTGCGGCGTCGAGGAGTTCCGGATTCCGGATGTAGGTAAGAAGTGTTTGCATATATTTATTTCTGCGTTTCAAGCTCTCAGCTTTCTGCTTTCAACTACGGGCAAAGCCCGTGCCTACCCCTTACCAGTTGGCAACGGTGGCATTGAAGATTTGGTCGGTGATATCTTTAGTCATCTGAGTGACAAGTTCTTCCTGCACGTTGACGAGTTGCTGTGTAGCGTCATACTCGGTCGTGGCCGAGAACTGTCGCTCGAAGTCTTCCTTATGGTTCTTGTTGTTGGTGAAACGGACGTTGACGGTCATCTTCAGCTGCACCTGCGAGCTATAGCCATCGCTGCCTACGCCCTTGTTGAACTGGTCGAAGCCTGTGATCTCGCCGGCAATGATGAGGTCGCCGCCGCGCTTCACTTGCTGCAGTTTGGTCTGCTGAGCGAAGATGTCGGTGAGGCGGTTATTGAAGATCGATTGCATCGGCGCCCAGACGTAAGCCGAGCGTATGGGGAACTGGTCGATCTGTATGGTTTTCGTCTTGGTGTAGTCGATGCTGGCGCCATTGAAGCGGTAGCTGATGGCGCATGACACCACGATGAACGAGAATATGCCGACCGCCATGAGGCGCGCCAATGCTGACAGCTTATTACATTTCTTCGAGGCCATATTCTTTTATCTTACGGTAAAGAGTTCGTTCGCTGATATGGAGTTCTTCGGCAGCTTTCTTGCGGCGGCCGCGGTTTTTCTCCAATGCTTTGATGATGAGGCGCTTCTCTTGTTCTTCAATCGAAAGAGATTCCTCGACATACTCCTCGGCATAAGGGGTGGCATCGGCGTGCGGGGCCACGTGAGGAGGGCTTACGATCGGCTGTTGCAGATGCGCGTGGCTCACTACGGGCACTACCTCTGCATCAGCCACGGGCACGTTGGATGCCACGTGCACGGAAGTGGGCGCCACGGGGGCCATTGTCGATAGCTGCTGCTTGAGGTCGCTGACCTCACGGTGGAGGGCATTGATCATCTGGAAGAGCATCTCGCGCTCGCTGTCGTAGGAGTGGACACCGCCCGAAGTCTGGCTTACGCGCACGAGACCTCCGTTCTCCTCTATGGTAGGCCATATCTCGTAGTCGGAGAGCACAGCCGGGGTGACGATGCGGGAGTCGCGCATGAGAATGGACATCTGCTCCGTAATGTTCTTCAGCTGGCGAACGTTGCCGGGCCATTTGTAGCGCTTCATCACCTCCTCGGCTTCGGGCGAGAGGGATATGCGCTCGGGCATCTGATACTTGACTGCAATCTCCATTGCGAATTTCTTGAACAGCAAGAGTATATCGTCGCCGCGCTCGCGCAACGGAGGCATCTTTATGGGTATCGTGTTGAGACGGTAGAAGAGGTCCTCGCGGAATTTGCCATCGCGGATGGCCATCTGAATGTTGACGTTGGTGGCTGCCACAACGCGCACATTGGTCTTGCGCACTTCGCTGGAGCCCACGCGGATGTATTCGCCGTTCTCGAGCACACGCAGCAAACGGGCCTGGGTGCTCAGGGGCAGTTCGCCGACCTCGTCGAGGAAGAGCGTACCGCCGTCGGCAGAGCCGAAGTAGCCTTCGTGCTCACCAATGGCTCCGGTGAAGGCGCCTTTCTCGTGGCCGAAGAGTTCGCTGTCGATGGTGCCCTCTGGAATGCTTCCGCAGTTGATGGCAAAATACTTACGTGTGCGGCGGAGGCTGTTGTCGTGGATGAGGCGCGGAATGATTTCCTTGCCGACGCCACTCTCGCCGGTGATAAGCACCGAGAGGTCGGTCTTGGCCACCTGCAAGGCGGTGTCGATGGCGTGGTTCAGGGCTTCGCAGTTTCCCACGATGCCGTAGCGCTGTTTTATGGGTTGTAGGTCTTTAGCGTTCATTATCAGCCGCGTTCGCTGCGGTCGCGTTTATCAATATACAGTTTCTCGAGAGGGTTGGCATGAGCCTCGTCCCACGCCTGGCGGTTGCGACTGATGTCGATGGCAGCATAGATGGCCTGACGGAACGAGTTCTCGTCAGCAACACCTCGCCCAGCGATGTCGTAGCCTGTGCCGTGGTCGGGACTGGTGCGGACGATGTCGAGCCCGGCGGTGAAATTGACGCCATCGGCCATAGCCAACATCTTGAATGGCGCCAGGCCCTGGTCGTGGTACATGGCCAGCACGGCATCGTAGTGCTCGTAGGCCCGTGTGCCGAAGAAGCCGTCGGCGGCGAAAGGTCCGTAGGCGACAATGCCTTCGTCGGCAGCCTTAGCCATGGCTGGAGCTATTGCCGTCTGCTCTTCGGTGCCGAGCAGGCCGCTCTCGCCAGAATGCGGATTCAGGGCCAGCACAGCGATGCGCGGATTGGAGAGTGCGAAGTCGCGGCAGAGCGAGGCATAAAGCAGGCGCAGCCGCGAGAGCACGCGCTCCTCGGTGATTTGCCCGGCCACGTCGGCAATGGGCAGATGTGTAGTCACGAGGGCCACGCGCAACTGCTCGGTCATGAGTATCATCAGGGGCTCCTGCCCGTCGTGGCCAACGCGGTTGGCGATGTACTCGGTGTGGCCAGGGAAGTTGAACGATTCGTTCTGAATGGTGTGCTTGTTGATGGGCGCCGTGACTACGGCATCGAGCTGCCCGGCACGCCAGTCCTTGATGGCACGCTCGAGGGCCACGAAGGCTGCACGACCAGCCTCCTCGGTAGGCTGTCCGAGGTCTATCTTAACCTCGTCGGCCGTGGAGTGAATAAGGTTGAGGGCTCCGTCGACAGCATCTGCGGGAGAATTTATAGTGGTGAAATTCGTCTGCAGGTCGAGCGACTTGCGGTGGTAGCTGGCCACCTTGGGCGAACCATAGATAATGGGGGTGCAAAGGTCGAGCATCGCCGGGTCGGCGAATGTCTTGAAGATAATCTCATAGCCTATACCGTTAGGGTCGCCATGAGTGATGCCTATTTTAAGTTTTTCCATTGCTATTATTTGTTTGAGTATGTTGAATTTATATATCTTTTTATTTCATACATCGTGGGGAGTCTTGTCAAAGGGCTCGTAGCGAATGATGACTAAGCCGCAGGAAACGGGCCGATGATGGTTCGGGCCGATGAAGCCGAGGGTTCGGGTTGTTCGCTCGAGGCCGAATGACGAATGCGACTGGTTGAATTGCCGGATGCGACCGGTTGAATCGGCTGATGCGACCGGTTAAACTGTCGGATGCGACCGGTTGAATTGCCGGATGTGACCGGTTGTATTGCCGAATGCGACCGGTTGTATTGCCCTACTTTTGCTGCCGCGCGGCCTTGCGGTCCTCGGCCGTGACTGCCACCTCTTCCATCGTCGTGACGATGGGCGACGTCTGCTCGTCGGGCAGGTTGAGGGTGTAGAGCGACCCTTCGAGACGACGCATGAGTCCGCGCTTCATCTTCTCGGGAGCGAAGACGAAGCCTTCGACGACGATGACGATGTTACGGGTAGTGTCGACGCGCGAGTGGCTTACGAAGGGGCCTCCCATGCCGTCGTTCTCCATATACCATAGTCCGCGAGCCTCGAGGGCGTATTGGTTGTGGACTGTGATGGGCTTGACGGTAGTGCAGAGCGTGTCGGTGGCCATGTGCATCGAGGGCAGCGTGCCGGGGATGTTTGCGGCCATTACGCTGTCGCGCTTAGCCAGGACATATTGCTTGTTGAAAGTCTGAGGGCCTTCGTAGGGGTAGCTGTACATGCAAATATTCACCATACCCGAGGCTCCGTTGGAACTGGTCCAGAAGAAATCCTTGCCTCGCTTGTAGCTCTTTATCTCGTCGGGGGCATGGAGTTCGCAGTCGAAGAGCTCCTTGGCCAGCTCGGCCGTCTTTGTGGAATATTTGTCCTTGAGTTCCTTGATGAGACGGTTCATTTCCATCTTCGTCAGGAAGTCGATGATGTCCTGGCCATGGTCGAAGCAGAAGTCGGCAAACTCCTCTGGCGTGGGGCTCTGGATGGTGAGCACTATCTGGCCGATGGAATACTTGTCGCGGGTGAACTTCATCGACGTCTTAGTGTAGATCTGCTTGTTGATATCGACGAGGATGATGTTACGGAAGATGTTGAGGATGTGGTCGAAGTGCTGCGGCTCGACGTGCGAGATGTGGAACGAGCGCTCGGGCTGGGGCAGACCGGGGATGTCGGTGTCGAGCACAGTGAAGAGGGCACGGCCTTGGGTGGATTCCCAGTCGCGGTCGCTCATGACCACCATCACCTCATAAGGGCGTCCGCTGGCCCGAGGCATCACGAACTCTTTCTTACACGAGGCGAGCACCATCGTCAGAACGATGGCAAAAGACAAATGGACAATGGATAATGAATATCTGTTACGCATCTTTCTTTAAACTTTAAACCTTAAACTTCAAACTTTTGACTGCTCCTTCGTATTAAGCAATCCGCACGCTGCATCAATGTCCTGACCGCGCGAGGCACGTATGGTGCAACGCAGGCCACGGTGCGTGAGATAGTCGCGGAAGGCTGCCATGCGCGTGGCATCGGCTTCGTGGAAGCGCTCTTCGCCGGGCAGGGCATGCCAACGTATGAGGTTGACACGGCACTCCAGGCCGCTGAGCAGGCGCACGAGTTCGCGGGCATAGCGGTTGCTGTCGTTGGCTCCGCCGAAGATGATATACTCAAACGAGAGGCGACGCTGGCCCGTCCAGTCGTACTCGCGCAGCAGTTCAAGCATCTCCGTGACAGAGTAGCTGCGCTCGGCAGGCATGATGGCCGCGCGCTCTTCGGGGAAGGGATTGTGGAGGCTTATGGCCAGGTGGCACGGACTCTCGTCGAGGAAGCGCTTCAGGCCCTTGCGCAGGCCGCAGGTCGACACGGTGATGCGCCTCGGGCTCCATGCCCAACCGTAGTCGGCCATGAGGAAGCGCGTGGCTGCGAGCACGGCGTCGAGATTGTCGAGCGGTTCGCCCTGACCCATGAAAACGATGTTGGTGAGGCGCTCACGCTCGGGCAGCGAATAGACTTGATTCAGGATATCAGCCACTGTGAGCTGGCCCTGGAAGCCCTGACGGCCGGTCATGCAGAACTGGCAAGCCATTTTACACCCCACCTGACAGCTGACGCACACCGTGCCACGATCGTCGTCGGGGATGAAGACGGTCTCCACGAATTGCCCGTCGAGCGTTGGGAAGAGGTATTTGGCCGTGCCGTCGGCGCTGTGCTGCTCAGCCACCGGAGCGCGGAAACCTGAATCATAGTGCTCTTCCAGCTTCTGACGGGCGGCCACGCTGATATTGCTCATGCGCTGAATGTCGCTTTCGCCCTTCTGGTAGATCCATTGAGTCAGTTGCTTTGCGGCAAAGGCCGGCATGCCCAACTCCGCAACGACGGCCTTGAGCTGCTCGGGCGTCATGCCCAGGAGCACTGGTTTCACTTGTTCGTTCTCTGTCATATCTCGTGCCACGTGCCTGAGGGTCTCACACGCGCGTACATTAATTATAATATTAAGAGGCGCAGCAGAAATCATCGTCGTGATGATGCCTACTGCGCCGCAAAGTTACGCAAAGCCGCGTGAACGGCAAAGCTTTTAATAAATTTTATGCCAAAATGTCAGTGAATTAATCTCTGCTACGCCCCATAAGACGTAAGATGTAGAGGAAAAGGTTGATGAAATCCAGGTAAAGCGACAGCGCTCCGAGGATTGCCACGCGCCGCGGAGCAGCAGCGTCGCCATAGACCTCGGCAGCCTCGCTCATGGCCTTGATCTTCTGAGTGTCGTAAGCCGTGAGGCCGACGAAGATGAAGACGCCGACGTAGGTGATGATGACGTCGAAGGTGGAATTAGCCCAGAAAATGTTGATGACCGAGGCTATGATCAAGCCTATCAGGGCCATCAGCAGAATGCCGCCCAGGCCCGAAAGGTCGCGCTTGGTTGTAGCACCGAACAGGCTCATGGCGCCGAAGGTCAGGGCCGAGGCTGCGAAGGCCTGATAGATAGTGCCTGTGCTGTAGGCAAAGAAGATGCTCGAGAGCGTAAGGCCGTTGAGCACGGAGTAGAGCAGGAAGAGCGCCGTGGCCATCGTAGGCGACAGGCGGTTGATGCCCCACGAGACGCCCATCACCAGAGCCAGCTCGGCGATGCAGAGCACCCATATTGCGGCGCTGTTGCCGTAGATGAGCTGCAACATCGTGGGTGAGCTTATGGTGAGATAGGCTGAGGCTGCAGTGAGCAGCAATGCCGCCGTCATCCAGAGATAGACGCGCGACATCACGCCCGAGAAACCTATGCTGCGCGATGAACTTACGTAGCGTCCTTCGCCACGATCGTAGTTGTCGTTGATTTCGATGTAGTCTTTCATATTCATTGCATTTAATAAAAAAGAGGACGCGGACTGCCGCGCCCTCTTGTAGGGTGGCAAGATGTGTGCCAAGCACGAGGCTGGCGGCAACGTCTTGCAGATATTTAACGTTTTTTGGGATGAATCTTCTTCGTCTTCTTGATCTGGGCTTTGTCGTACTTCTCCCAAAGCTTCTTCTTGGCGCACATGGCCTTCTGAGCCTCGGTGCTGGCCTTGGCAGCAGCCTCTGCAGCGGCCTCAGCCTCAGGAGAAGCCCAGGCGAACTGGAAGCCCTGCACCTTGTTCCAGGCGCCGCGCGTGAAGTCGGGGAAGGCTACGCTGGCGCAGTTGTTGTCCATCGACAGAGCGCCCAACTCAGCCAGGCAGCACCATTCGGCAAGGTCGTAAACGTCCATATCGAGAGGCAGTCCGTTCTGCAGGCAGTAGACGAGGCGGGCGTCCATGAAGAAATCCATGCCGCCGTGACCGCCGACCTTCTGAGCCATCTCGCCATACTTCTTGATGATGGGGTGGGTGTACTTCTCTACGAGGGCATCATGCTCGGCCTTGGGCAGGAAGCCGTGGCTCGAGAGGTCGTCGACCTTGGGTGCCACGCCGCTGGCGCTGAGCTGGCTCTTGTCGAGGGCGAAGTGCTGCTCGGGGTACTTGGTGGCATAACCCTTGGTGCCTGTGAGCTTGAACAGACGGTTGTAGGGCTGAGGATTCATGACGTTGTGCTGAATCTCAACGACCTTACCCTCGGCGGTGCGCATGAGAGTGGTCGTCTGGTCGCCGTTGCGATAGTTAGTGGGGCGCTTGCCCGTCTTGGCCTCGACGTAGTCAGGACCGTGGACAGCCTTGGTGTCCATAGCAACGAGAGTGGTGAAGCGGTCGCCGCGATGGATGTTCATCGTCAGAGCCACAGGGCCCAAGCCGTGGGTGGCATAAACGTCGCCGCGGTTCTCCATATTGTACTTCATACGCCATCCGAGCTTGTCGGGGTCGGAGCCATTGGGATTCTTCCAATAGTAGTCCCAGAAGTCGTCGAGGTTGTGGATGTAAGCACCCTCGCCGCGGAGGATCTCGCCGAAGACGCCGTGCTGAGCCATGTTCATGGCATTGAGCTCATACCAGTCGTAGCAGCAGTTCTCGAGAATCATGCAGTGCTTGCGCGTGCGCTCAGAAAGCTCTATGAGCTCCCAGCACTGTGCCAGATTCATTGCCGACGGCACTTCGATGGCGGTGTGCTTGCCATTCTCGAGAGCACATTTGGCTACGGGGAAATGATGGTCCCAGTCGGTAGCGACGTAAACAATATCTACATCAGGGCGCTTGCAAACTTCCTCATAGCCCTTCTCGCCACTATAGATGGCGGCAGGGGGCAGACCGGCCTGGCGCAGATACTTCTGGCAGGCTTCGGCGCGGGCTTCCTCATAGTCGCAGAGAGCCACAATCTGAACGCCGGGGATGTAAGTCCAGCGAGCTACGGCACCAGGGCCGCGCATGCCCAGACCTACGAAAGCCACGCGAACGGTCTCGAGCTTCGGAGCCGTAAGTTGCAGGACATCGGTCTGCCCTGCAGCACGCGCAGGTGTGTTGATGACAATAGTTCCTTTCTCCCAGTGCCAATCTTTGTCGGTTACGGAGAGCGACTGTGCGCTTGCCATAAGCGAGCAGCAGGCCACAGCAGCTAACATGAGAATCTTCTTCATGATAAAAAATAAGTGTTAGTTTGAAAAAGTTGATTTATTTTGCCGCAAAGATAGTATTAAAAGATGAAATTTGATTACCTTTGTGGCAGATTTTTAAGAAAAACTTAGTGCTAATGGCTAAAATAAGCTGTTTTCTGCCCTTTGACAACAAAGAAGAAGGGCGATTTACCATAGAATCGTTGAACGTTGATGCCAATGTCGCCAGCGTCCAACTCATAGAGAATCCTTTCCAAACGAAGGCACTCCGACAGATGGGGTCACGAATCGTTACCCCATACATTCTGCTTTATACCAAACGATTTGAACTCTCGCTTGGCTATCATGCACTGACACGCCTCCTGACAGTAGCTGAGGACACGGGAGCCTCACTGGTCTATGCCGACCACCGCATCCAGCTGCCTTCAGGCGAAGTGCAGCCACGCCCGCTGATTGATTATCAGCTCGGCTCGGTTCGCGACGACTTCGATTTCGGCTCGCTGCTGCTCATGCGCACTGCCGACGTCAAAGCCTACTTCGCGCAAGAGCACTTGCACGAATACCAATACGCCGGACTCTATGACCTGCAACTGTACCTCTCGCGCAAGATGCTGCCCGTGCACGTCAGCGAAATGCTTTATACTGAGGTCGAGACAGACACTCGACTCTCAGGACAGAAGCAGTTCGACTACGTAGATCCCCGCAACCGAGCCCGCCAAATAGAAATGGAACGCGCGTGCACCCGTCACTTGAAGGCCATCGGAGCCTTGCTGGCTCCCGATGAGTTCGACGAGATAAAGTTCGACGAAGAGGCGTTCCCCGTAGAAGCCACCGTCGTTATTCCCGTGCGCAACCGCGTGCGAACGATTGAAGATGCCATCCGCAGCGTGCTCAAGCAGAAAACGACGTTCGCGTTCAACCTTATCGTCGTGGATAATCACAGCGACGACGGAACGAGCGAAGTCATTGAAAAGACCCTCTCCCCGCTCCCCCGTCAAGGGGAGAGCCTCGCTTCGCTCGAAAGCTGCGCGCAGCCTTCTCCCCTCCCTAACGGGAGGGGGCAGGGGGTGGGTCTTCACCTGGTGCCCGACCGCGACGACCTGGGCATAGGAGGCTGCTGGAATCTGGCCGTGCATCATCCGCAGTGCGGGCGCTTCGTAGTGCAGCTCGACTCCGACGACCTCTACAGCGGCGAGGACACACTGCAACGCATCGTCGACGCTTTCCGCGAACAGCGGGCAGCAATGGTCATAGGCTCCTACCGCATGACGAACTTCCAGCTCGAGACGCTCCCGCCCGGACTCATAGACCACCGCGAATGGACGCCACAGAACGGGCGCAACAACGCTCTGCGCATCAATGGTCTGGGCGCACCGCGCGCGTTCTACACACCCGTACTGCGTAAGATACAGATTCCTAACACCAGCTATGGCGAGGACTATGCCTTAGGCCTCATGATCGGGCGTCGCTACCGCATTGGGCGTATCTTCGACGAGCTATACCTCTGCCGCCGATGGGAAGGCAACAGCGATGCAGCACTCAGCATAGAGAAGGTCAACAAGAATAACCTTTACAAAGACCAGCTGCGTACGACAGAGATCTTGGCACGTCAGGCGCTCAACCGCAAATGGCGACGCGAAGTGACCGAGGAGGAAGTGGAAGCCTTCTTTGAGCAAGAGCTCAAGGATTGGGATTTTGCACGTGAACATTACACCGACCTGCAGAACCAGGTGCAGCAACGCGTGTTGCCCGTAAACGAACAGACGGCAGACAACAGCGAGACGACATCGGCGGCTGCAGCCTCCGACATATCGCTAACCGTGCAATGGAACCCGGCGCGAATAGTCTCTACAGGAGCTAAGATTGACAAGGCAAGCATCGAGGCACGCCCCTGCTTCCTCTGCGATGAGAACCGCCCCAAGGAGCAGCACTCGCTGATGATAGAGCACCACTATCAGGTGCTCATCAACCCCTACCCTATCCTTCCACGCCATTTCACCATTCCCACGCGACGGCATAAGCCACAAAGTATCTGGGATCATTTCGGCACAATGCGCCACCTGGCATGGACTCTGCAACACAATATCATCTTCTACAACGGTCCTCTCTGCGGAGCCTCATGCCCCGACCATCTTCACCTGCAGGCCGGCTCGCGCGGAATCGTACCCATAGAGCGCGACTGGGGCCTCTATGAGAATCAGCTCGAGAAGCTGTACCCGCTCACAGGCGGCGAAGCGCAGGAGATGGAGGATGCCGGCAATGCCGGCCAGCGCTGCGGACTGTTCCTGCTGAAGAATTATGTTTGTCCCGTATTCGTAATACGCTCCATGCCCGAGGAGACCGACAGCCTGCTCTGCCAGCGGCTCTATCGCGCACTGCCCATAAACGATGGCGAGACAGAACCTCGCATGAACGTCATCTGCTGGCGACAGGCCGGCGACGAGAGCCGCCCGGACGAGATCGTGACGCTCATCTTCCCGCGAAAGAAGCACCGCCCCGACTGCTACGCCACAGGCGAACTGCTCGTGAGCCCTGGAGCGCTGGACATGGGCGGCCTCATCATCACGCCGCGCGAAGAAGATTTCCGGAAGATTACGCCCGAATGGGCTGTGAAGATACTGAAGGAGGTGACATTGACCGAAGGCGAACTGAAGCCTATCATCGAGAAGGTGACAGACCGGCCTGCGCATAGCACCACAGTGGAAGAGAGCGCCCACGGTCAGAAATCAGACGTCAGCCGCGACGCTTATGTCAGCTCAAATCTGTCAGCACATCTCCCAGACAAAGATCGGCAAGGAGGCGACTCCGGCTGGGGCGGACCTTTATCCGTAGGTCTGCTATCGGCTACTGCCGTGCGGTTTACTCTCAACGGCGCCTACACCGCCAAAGGCTCGACGCTCGAAGGCGAACAGGAAGTGACCTACAGCGACGGTGGCCTGCTCTGGAACGGGCGCGTCTATCGCCAGCTGACGTTCCGCCCTGCCGAAGAGAACTCTAATTTCACGATGGAAGACGTAGTCATTGGCAAGGATTTCCATTGGGAACGACGTGAACGGCAGACGTTTGTCGGCACGCTGAGACTGGTAGTCGACGAGGAGAACATTGTCTGCATCAACGACATAGACGTCGAGCGATATCTCGAGAGCGTCATCAGCAGCGAGATGAATGCCACGTGTTCGCTGGAATTCCTCAAAGCATCGGCCGTCATAAGCCGCAGCTGGCTCTACGCTCAGATGGAGAAACGGCAGCGCATGGCAGAAGGCAGCCAAGGCTTCTTCTCGTTTGTGAAGACCGACAATGAGCTCATCCGCTGGCACGACCGCGAGGACCACACCATCTTCGACGTCTGCGCCGACGACCACTGCCAGCGCTACCAAGGCATCACACGAGCTTCGCGACCCGAGGTGCAGGAAGCCGTAAAAGCCACGCGCGGACAGATTCTAACGTACGACGGCAAGGTGTGCGACGCTCGATTCTCAAAGTGCTGCGGCGGTCGCACCGAAACGTTCGAGACGTGCTGGGAGAACGAGCATCACCCTTACCTCGAGAGCGTCGACGACCCCTTCTGCAACACCACCGACGAAAGCGTAATCCGACAAGTGCTCAACGACTACGACTGCGAGACGCACGATTTCTTCGAGTGGCAAGTCACACTCACTCAGGACGATGCCCAGGCCTATATCAGCCGCCACCTGAAGATGGACCTCGGCAAAATCATAGCCCTTGAGCCCATAGAACGAGGCCCTGGCGGGCACATCATACGGCTCCGCATCGTAGGCAGCGAGCGCACGTTCACCATAGGCAAAGAACTGGAGATACGCTCTGCGCTGAGCGAGAGCCACCTCAAGAGTTCCAACTTCACCGTAGAGCCCCAAGAGCTTGATGCCGAGGGTATTCCAGCGCGCTTCATCATAAACGGACGGGGCTGGGGACATGGCGTAGGCCTTTGCCAGATAGGTGCCGCCGTAATGGGCGAGCAGGGCTACACCTACGAACAAATACTGCATCATTACTACCAAAAGGCTAACATAACAAATATCTACTAAATCATGCGATTCAAACTTATCTTTGCTGCCTTACTGCCGATGGCCGTAGCAGCTCAAAACTTCACTCAGTACGTCGACCCGCGCATCGGCACAGGCGACCACGGCCACGTATTCGTAGGCGCCAACGTGCCTTTCGGAATGATCAACGCCGGTCCTACGCAGCTCGAAGAAGGTTGGGACTGGTGCTCAGGCTACCATGAGAGCGGCACCAAGATTATCGGCTTCGGACAGATTCATCTCAGCGGCACCGGCTGCTCAGACCTCGGCGACGTCACCATCCTGCCTGTTACCGGCAATGTCGAATACTCCAGAGAAGGTGTGGCCACGCCCTACTGCCACGACAACGAAGAGGTACGACCAGGATACTACAGCGTGCTGCTCGGCACGGACAAGAAAGCCGACGACGCCTCCAAGTTCATACGCACCGAAGTGACGGCTGCAGCACGCAATGCCATGTACCGTATCACTTACCCCAAGGGTGCCCAGGTGACCGACCTCATCGTGAACCTGAAAGATGCCGTGAGCGACAACATCCGCCATTCCGACCTCAACATGATTGGCGACCGACTCTGCGTAGGATTCCGTAACAGCCATGGCTGGGCTTACGACCAGCACTGCTATTTCGGCATGCGCTTCTCGCGTCCCGTCAAGGAAATAACCAGCCCCGCCCAGCACTACTATCGCCTTAGCTTCGAGCCTTCGGACGAGCCGCTCATCGTGACCGTGGCCCTCAGCCCCGTCTCGGAATCCAACGCCCTGCACAATATGCTGCCGGCAGCAGCCACTTTCGATATGACGCGTAAGATGGCCGATAATAAATGGAATCAGTTCCTCAGCCGCGTGCAAGCCACCTTCCAGAACGATCGCGACCGCCGCATCTTCTACACCGCCATGTATCACTTCATGGTGGCGCCTCAGCTGTGGGACGATGCCAATGGCGACTGGCGCGGTGCCGACAACCGCGTCTATCGCACAGACCGTCCATGGCCTGCGATAGCGCCGACGCCTTTTGACGAGCACCCACGCTACCTCACCACCCTCTCGCTCTGGGACACCTATCGCGCTGCAGCACCCCTCTCCACCATAATCCTGCCCGAGATGATGCCCTCGGTGGCCGAGACCTACCTGCGCATCTTCCGCGAGCAAGGCAAGCTGCCCGTGTGGCACCTGATGTCGCAGGAGACGAATTGCATGGTGGGCTGTCCGGCTGTGCCCGTGCTGGCCGACGCCCTGCTGAAAGGCTTCGTCAGCGACTCCCTCGCTGCTATCAAAGCCATGACCGCCTCGTTGCTCATGGATGAGCGCGGACTCGACGACATGAAGCGCTACGGCTACGTCTGCAACGACAACGAGGGCGAGAGCCTCTCCAAGACGCTCGAGTATATGCTGGCCGACTGGTCGGCAGTGCAGGCAGGCAAGGCTTACCTCAAGAACCACAACGACGAGGAACTGGCCAAGACCATCGACTTCCTCGACCGTCGCTGCCACAGCTATCCGCAGCTCTACGACAAGCGCGTAGGCTTCTTCCGCGGCAAGAACTCCGACGGCTCTTTTGAGAGCCTCGAAGGCTTCAATCCCAACCACCAGACACGCCCCTTCACCGAAGGCAACGCATGGCAGTACCTGTGGCTCGTGCCCCACGACGTCGAAGGTCTCGTCAACCTGCTCGGAGGTCGCGAGATCGCACTCCGCCGCCTCGACAGCCTCTTCGTGGCCGACAGCCAGCTCAATGCCGAAGCACAGCCCGACATCAGCGGTCTCATAGGCCAGTATGCCCATGGCAACGAGCCCTCGCACCACATCGTCTACCTCTACGCCCTCATGGGACAGCCACGCAAGACGGCAAAGCTCGTCCGCCAGATACAGCGCGAGCTCTACACCGACCAGCCCGCAGGCCTCTGCGGCAATGAGGATGTCGGGCAGATGTCGGCCTGGTACGTCCTCTCGGCACTCGGCTTCTACCAGGTGGAGCCTTGCGGCGGACGCTACGTCATGGGCTCGCCACTCGTCAAGGAAGCCACGCTGCACGTAGGCGGAGGCAAGACTTTCACCATCCGCACCCACGGCGCCAGCGAGAAAGCCATCTACATCAAGAAAGCTCTTTTGAACGGCCGGCCGCTTGGCAATCCCAAGCAAGCCCTCATCCTCAACCATGCGGACATCGTCCTCGGTGGCACGCTCGACGTGTACATGGGCAAATAGCCACGCCCTCACACTTACTAACCCAACCAAACGAGATTACACATTAAATGACTACGCGCATGCGCATGAGAAGAACATTGCTGTTGGCCACGCTCGTCGTGGCCAGCAGCATCACCTGTGCACAAATCCCAAGCGGCTACTACGACAGCGCCGACGGCAAGACAGGCCAGGAACTGAGAGCAGCCCTGCACAATATCATAAAGGACCACAAAGTCGTTAGCTACGACGGACTCAAAGCCGCCTATTTCTACACTGACGCCTACACCGATGGCACGCTTTGGGATATCTATTCCGATTACCATTGGACATCCGGAAAGGTCTGCGGCAACTACGAAGACGAAGGCGACTGTTGGAACCGCGAGCACACCTGGCCGCAGAGCTGGTTTGGCAGTGGCACACCCAAGAGCGACCTCTTCCACGTCCTGCCCACAGACGGCTACGTGAACAACCGCCGCTCAAGCTACCCCTACGGCGAAGTAGGCAGTGCATCCTACACCTCCAAGAACGGCTCGAAACTCGGCACGTGCAAGACCAGCGGCTACAGCGGCACCGTCTTCGAGCCTATCGACGAGTACAAAGGCGACATCGCACGCGGCTTCTTCTACATGAGCACCCGCTACTACACCGAGGACAGCGGCTGGAGCTCGAGCGACATGACCACGAAGTGCGAGATCAAGGAATGGGCTCTTAAGATGCTGCTGCGATGGCACAAGCAAGACCCCGTCAGCCAGAAGGAAATCGACCGCAACAACGTCATCTACAACAGCTACCAGAAGAACCGCAATCCCTTCATCGACCATCCCGAGTATGCCGAGATGATCTGGGACGAGAACTGGCAGGAGGCCACGACCTACAACATCACGAGCGCCACCAACCTCAGCGGCGGCAGCGTCAGCGCGCCATATTCGGCTGCTGAGGGCACAACGGTGGCCATCACGGCCACGCCTAATGCAGGCTACAGAGTCACGGGCTACAGCGCCTGGAAGACAGGCGACACGTCCACGCCGGTCACCGTCTCCTCCAACGGCACCTTCACCATGCCCGGCTACCCCGTCACGGTCAGCGCCACGTTTGAGCGCGACAACACGCAATACACCATCGCACTTGCCAACACCGCCAACGGCACCATCAACGCCAGCGCCACATCGGCCCTCTCAGGCACGCCGATCACCCTCACCCCCACGCCTGCCGAAGGCTACGTTCTGCAAGCCATCTACGTCTACAAGACGGGCGACATCAGCACCGTCGTGCCCGTTGCCAGCAACGCGTTCGTGATGCCATCCTACAACGTCACCGTCAGCGCAACCTTCGTCGAAGAAGGCAGTGCAGGAGGCACGGGCGACTTCGTCAAGGTGACCAGCGAACCCGCGGACTGGAGCGGCGAGTACCTGATCGTCTACGAGAATGGGAACCTTGCGTTCGACGGAGGGCTGACAAAGCTTGATGCATCCAACAACTATATCAGCGTTACAATTGCAGATCATACAATCGCTGCCACTGATGCCACCAACGCGGCCACGTTCACCATCGCGCCCATGACTGGAGGCTACTCCATTCAGGCAAAGAGCGGGTTGTATGTTGGCTGGGGAAGCGACAGCGATAATGGTTTATCCAGTCAAGCCGAAGCGCTCACGAATACGCTTTCCTTCAATTCCAAAGGAATAGACATCAATGGATCTGCTGGAGCCTATCTGCGCTATAACGACAACGGCAAACGCTTCCGCTATTACAAATCCACATCCTACACCCAACAGCAACCCATCCAGCTCTACAAGCGCTCTGCCCCTGCCGCACCTGCCGTGATGCACACCATCACCTTCCAGAACAACGATGGTCAGACCTACACCCAGGAAGTCGAGGAGTTCAAGCCCACGGCACTCATCCCCAACACCTTCACGCTCGAGGGCTATGAGTTCGACGGCTGGCTGGACATTAATGGCACATTCTATGCCGACGGCGCTACGGTGACGCTGCTCGACGACATCACCCTCTACCCACAGTGGAACGAATTGTTCGACATCACCCTCGTGCAGCCCGCTCACGGCACCATCAGCGCCAGCGCCACCACGGCCACTGAAGATTTAACCATCGAGCTCACCGCCACGCCCGACGAGGGCTACCAGCTCCACCACTGGACCGTCACCGACGAGGCAGGCGAGACCGTAGAAGTGTTCGACGACCGATTCACCATGCCTGCCAGCGACGTCACCGTCACGGCCACATTCGCCGCCGTCGCGCCGTCAGGCGAAGCCTACTACGAGCTCGTGACCTCTGCCAGCCAGCTTCAGGCGGGCGAGACCTACCTGATCGTAAACACGGCTGCCTCCAAGGCGCTCAGCAAGACGCAAAACTCCAACAACCGCGCTGCAGCCAACGTCGACATCGCCGACGGCATCATCAAGCAACCTGGCGATGCCTGCGAGCTGACGCTGGGCGGCTCTGCCGGAGCATGGACGTTCTATGACTCCGAGAAAAGCGGTTACCTCTATGCGGCAAGCAGCAGCAGCAACTGGCTGCGCACGCAGACCACGAACGACGCCAACGGCACCTGGAGCATCACCATCGCCTCCGACGGCACCGCCACCATCAAGGCACAAGGCAGCAACACGAGGAACCTGCTCAGGTACAACAATTCGGCCAGCAACGGCAACCTCTTCTCCTGCTACGCCAGCGGACAGCAAGCCGTCAGCCTCTTCCAGCGCGTGGAGCCGCCAGCCGTCATCATCGGCGACATCAACCGCGACGGCGACATCACCATAGCCGACGTCACCGCCCTCGTCAACATAATCCTCGGCAAGGACGACGACGAACCGCAGCTCTACAACCACGACGCTGCCGACGTCAACGACGACGGCGACATCACCATAGCCGACGTCACGGCGCTCGTCAACATAATCCTCGGCAAGAATTAGTCCGCAACCACACGCCTCAACAACTCAAAGTCCGCAACCACACGCCTCAAATCTCTCAAAGAACGCTCGCGAGGCTTGCGAGCCCACTACATCCGGGCCTGCATCCCTCAACTTCCGGCCGAAAGTGCGGGTACTGCAGGCCCCGAGTGCAAGCTCTTCTGAACCTCGGTGCAAAGGTACAACATTTTT
>JAFRNY010000013.1 GCA_017429945.1 Bacteroidaceae bacterium | reverse complement strand
TTATGAATTAGCAAGAATCAAAAGAAGGTTTTTGCTTTGCAAAAACTTTTCTCCAATTCTTAATAATTCAATGTTTGCCTGCTTTGAACAATTCTCTAAATCTCTAATTCTTGATATAAATAATTACATCCGAAACTTGAATCAATTATCAATTATCAATTATCAATTATACATTCTCAATCATCCCTTTACCACCTTCTTTGCTTTCTCGCCCTGCTTCACGATGAGGATGCCGTGTGCGGGCACGTCCCATAAGTTGAACTGTGGGGTGGGGCAGGAGTAGATGAGGCGTCCGGTGGTGTCGAAGACGCGGGTGATGGCGGCTTTGTCTTCAGTGGTGATAGAGCCTATGCCGTCGTAGAGTGGCTGCATGCGTTCAGACACCGTCGTCGTCTCGGCATCGCCGGTGTAGTCAATCTCGTAGCCCACTTCGCCATCTGCACAAATGATGCTGTGCCACTCGTTCTCAATCTTATCGCGGCTGCCGAAGCTGATGCGGTACTTATGTCCGGGAATAAGGTCGTTCTCCACGTAGTAGTAGAAGAGCGCTGCGGGTTCGCGCAGGAAATAGCCTACGCCAGGCGCCCATGTGTCGGCGTCGGTCTCACGAATCTGCCAGGCTTTGCCCGTGGTGAGGTCTGTGCCGAAGAGTCCGAATTCCCCGTCCATCGTCACAGGCGACTGGTTGTACATACCAGCATTGAACGTAATGTGCAGCGCCACGTGCTCTTTGCCGTCGTCGCCCGTCTCCTTGGCGAAATTGAAGGTGTAGGGCATCCCGTCGTATGAGTAGATTCGTGGCTGGCGCTTGTCGGTGGGCAGTGCTTTGGAGCGAATGCCATAGACCATGTCATGTCCGAAATTGAAGCTCATGCCCGGAGGGTCGAGCAGCGTGATGTCATAGAATCCGTCGCCGTCGCCGCCCCAGCCCCAGTTGACATAGACAAGGCCTTCGGCATCGAGTCCGCAGAATACGAAGGCATGACCTCCGCTTGTGGAGTCCTGTGCGCCGTAGATGATGGGCGAGCGCCGTTCCATCTCGTCGTAGATGATGTCGTTCCAGTCGTCCTGCGAGCCTCCGAAGCAGTAGCGCTCGGCATACTTAATGCTCTCCTCGGGGTAGCCGAAGATCGTCGTCATGGCGATGCCAGCCTGGTACGTATAAGTGCCGCTGCCGCCTTTGGCATATTGCATGTAGGTGGCGTATCCGCAGTCGCGCACGAGTGTTGCCACGCTCTTTTTCTGGCTCTCTTTAGCGCGTCCGTACATATCGAGGAACGGGTAGAAATAGATGCCTTTTATGTCGAGGGAGTCGAGCTTGAGGCGCCCGCTTGTTGCCGTCTCGCCGGCGTAGCAGTAGCCTCTGAAGTTCACGCTGCTGGGGTATCGGCAATAGTTTATGCATTGTGCCATGGCCACAGCGACGCATCCTGCGGGGTGGTTGTATGGCGTGAGCATGTTGAAGGGGTCTGCCTGATGCCATAGCGTCGTTACGAAGGGCTCCACAGCTGTGCGCCCTTGAGCGCGGCGTCGGGTGGTGGTGAGGTCTGTGCCGCACCTCTCAGCCTCGGAAATATTCCGCCCTACGGTGGCTATGAACCACTGCAGGTCTGTAGGCATATTATCTTTAGGGAAGGCTCTGTCGGCGTAACCTACGACGGCCTCGGTGCGGTCGCTCTTGGAGAGCAGCACGAAGGCGCCATGGTCGGCGTCGTCGAACGCAGCCAGCGCGTCATCCTCGTATGCCAGCTGTGCGTGTGGTGTCAGCGCTGCGCCTTTGGCTGTCATGCCTTTGACGTCGGCCGTCTGTGCGAAGTGGCTGTCAGCCATCTGTTGCAGTTCACTCAAGCTCCGCTTCTCTGCCGAAGCAGTAATGGCAGTGGCAAGCAAGCCCAGGAGTAGTAATTTTCTCATATTAGAATGTATGACTTCTAGGTAGATTTGTTATTGACGGAAAATTGTGCCGGGCGCATAGGCCCGGCACAATTATCTTTATGAGTCGTGCTCTGGAAGGAGAGCGACTTATTTTGCTGCAAAGAACTTCACGTTCTTCTTCGGCAGCTTGTTCGATACGCTCTTGAGGTCAGCGATGCGCTTGTGGTTGATGCGTACGGCCTTCTTCACTTCGGCGTTGCCGGTGAGCGTGAAGGTGTCGGCGCTCAAGTAAGACTCGCCGTCGTTGTAGTAAATCAGATAGAGCGTGAACTTGCTATCGGCGAAGGTGCTTACGTATTTTGCATATTTCTCATCGCCGCCGGTGTAGGTCTGTACGTCGGCTACGAAGAGCTCGCCCTTGACGCCGCTGATGCCTGAAGGCTGGTCGGCGGGCACGGTGACAGAGCCGTCCTCATTGAGGTAGAGCTCGAGCGTCTGCTTGTTGCCCCAGGGTGCAATCTGGAAGTGTAGGCTGTTGTCGGCATCTATGCTGAGCACGAGATCCTCGTCGATAGCCATTTCGCCTGCATCAGGATCGCTGAGCAGATAATAGTAGTAGTCGCCTACGTATGCAGGCTCCCACGTGATTGAGGGCTCACCGCTCTCGATTACGGCGTTGACCTTCGATGTCAGTTCGTTGGCCACCTCGCCTTCCTCGTTGAAGGCCAGGATGAGCACGTAGTAAGTGCCGGTCTCATCGAAGGGCAGGCGGAATGCTTCGCCGTTGGCGATGTCAATACCAGCCTCGCCGGCAATCATCTGTTCGCGCACGGCTTCGTAGGTCTCCTCTGTTACGAGTGCAGCCTTGGCTGTTATGACATCTTCGCCGAGGGTGGGTACGCCTTCTACGTAGTACTGCTTGTCGGTGTCGATGAAACGTCCTACATACTCATATTCGATGGTGTAGTCTGAGAAGCGTGCTCCGGGCAGAGCCACGGCGAGCAAGCCGTTGGGGTTAGAATACCAGTAGCCTTCTTCGCCACGTCCGGCCAGCATTGAATTCGCTTCGGGGAAGCTGAAGATGCCGTCTTCGAACGTACCAAAGTACTCGGGATTCTGGCTCTTGAGAGCTGCGAGGCTGGCGCCGCGGTCGAGGTAGTACTGTACGAAGCTGAGGAACCACATCTCGCCCTTGCCCCAGTCTGTTCCGGTGTGGAATTCGGGAATCCATACGTAGTCGGGGTCAGTGGCGTCGATGACCATGTAGTAGTTCTGCGAAGCGTCCCAGTCGCCCGGGTCGTTATAGGGATAGGTAGCTCCGTAGGGGTTGACGACGCGGTAGAGGCCTTCCTCCACTACGTTCTTCTCGATCTCCACCTCATACGTCATGTTGTCTATATTGTACCAGGTGGTGAAGAGGTCGTCGCGCATAAGACCGTTGCCCATCGACACCCATGCCGTAGCACCGGCTTTGAAGGCGTAGGTTGATACGCCATAGGGTGTGGTGTAGTTCTCATCGCCGATCTGCAGCGAGATGTCGGTGTAGTCGCCGTAGTTGAGCTGGTCGGGGTTGTAGGTGATCACGAGGTTTGCCGAGCTCTCTCCGTCGGCGAAGTGTACGGTGGCGGGCACGTTGTAGATGCTACCGTCGGGCATTGTGGCCGTGACGGGCACGTCGAGGTCGCCCTGAGTGTTGGCACGCAGCACGGTGACGTTGAACGACGACGCGCTCTTGCTGAGCTCGATTGTCGAGGCCCCTTCATTGCTGAAATAGACCTGTGCGCCTGCTGGTGCCGCTGCGGGAGAGTATTCATAGGTGTCGCCGCACGAGGTGAGGACGAGTCCCGCAGTAAGAAGCATCAAGCTATATTTAAAAATCTTCTTCATAGATTTCGAAATTTAATGTTGTTGCATGAAAAACGTTTTTCTCACATTGAATCACTCTGTCCAGGGAGTGTAGGCGTCAGAGGGATCGGGGTTGTTGAAGCCCTGCAGTGCGTTGTTGTTCATCACCTCGTTACGTGAGATTACCAGGTTGGTCCATGCGGGACGTGTGGTTGTGTTGAGGCGGAACTGTGAGTAGAAGGGAGTGTCCTTATATCCGCGTGTGACGGGGATGTTCAGACGCTTGATGTCGAAGAAGCGCTGTCCTTCGCCCCAGAGCTCAACCTGCTTCTGGAAGGTGATCTCGTCGATGGCGGCAGCTTTGTCGGCAGCCTTTGAAGCGTAGTTAGGATCGCGGTAGGCGGTCATGAAGTTCTTCAGCAGCTCCATACCTGCCGAGGGGTTCTGCTGTGCTGCAGCCTCAGCCTCTATGAAGTACATCTCTTCTACGCGCATGACGGGCACTGCAGCAGCAGCTCCTACGGAGTAGTCCGAGATGTTACCCTGTGCGGGGTGGAACTTCAGTGCAGCGTATGGCACGGTCACCGCGGCATAGTCGGCGTTCATGTACTGGATTTGGTCGCGCAGAGGCGAGCCTTCGGGAGCCTGGAACCAGAGCTTACGCCAGTCGGTGTTGCTGATGCGGTTGTAGAAGTTGGCATCGCAGATGAGGAACATCTCCGTAGAGGGACCGGTGTAGCCGAAGTCCGTCTGGTTCGAAGCCCAGCTGGGCCAGTTGACGATACCCGTCTGTACGACGTCGTCCTCCGATGTTGTCTGAGCGGCCCACATGAAGTCCGATGCGGTGTTCATACCGTTCTTGGTGTCGAGGGCGCGTTCCTTCGACATTACGCCTACTTTGGCGTTGTCGATGGCCAGGCGAGCATACTTCTGAGCGTTGGCATAGTCCTCGTTCCACATGTAGAGGCGAGCCTTCAGGCCATATACGCATGAGAGGTCGGGGAGCACCTGTCCAGACGTTGTCTCCTGGTATACGATATACTTCTCGGCGTTGTCGAGGTCCTCGAGGATGAAGTTGTACATCTCTTCGTGCGTAGCGCGCGGGTTGTTGCGTGCGATGCTCACCTCCGTCTTATCGGTCACGATAGGCACGGTGAGGCCCATGACGTTGTTACCGTCGGCGTTGATACCGTTGGAATTGATGTCGTTAGGCAGGAACTCGTACATACGAGCCAAGTCGAGGTAGATGAGAGCGCGGTAAGCCAGACCCGTGCCGAGGGCACCGAGCTGAGCCTCGTTGGCGTTCTCGGGATCTACGGCGCCTACCATGTTGTTCACGGCCAGGAGGAAGCCATAGTAGTAGCTCCAGATATAGCCGGCGAAGACGTAGTCAGCGCCCTGGTACTGGTTCATGCCCCAGTAAGCGAAGTGCGAAGCGTAGGTCGATACGTTGAAGCCGGTGTCGCCGCCGAGTATGTTACGTATCATCATCTGTGCGGGGTAGCCGAAGCTGTAGTGCCAGCCGTTCGCGTCGGTGTAGCGGTTGAGGTATGCAGGCATAGCCATCTGCAGAGCCTCCGAAGCGGTGGGCGATTCAGCAGCCTGCTCAGCCGTCACGATGGTTGTCGGTTCAATTTCCTCCATACACCCAGTAAGAGCTGGTACGAAGAGGACAGCTAGACCGAAACCGAATATTTTATTAGAAATGTTTTTCATATTCTTTGTCTTTATGGATGTGTTCAGTTATTAAAATGTGACAGAGATACCGCCGGAGAATGTGCGGATAGCTGAGTAGTACGTGTTGTTGACAGCGCCGGCGAGGACCATGCGGGGATCCAGACCCTTGCGAGCCGACCATACGTAGAGGTTGTCGCCTACGAAATAGAGGCGGAGCTTCTGAATCTTCAGCTTTTCAGTAGCCTTGCGGGGGAAGGTGTAACCGAGCGTTACGTTCTGCAGGCTGAGGAAGCGGGCGCTGGTGAGGAAGCGGTCAGAGCCGCCGGCCATATAGCGGTCGTTGTACTGCAGGCGAGGAATATCGTTGTTGGGGTTCTCAGCCGTCCAGGCGTTGAGGATATCCTTGTGCAGGGCGCCGCCCGTGCTGTTGAGGCTCATGAGGCTTGCGTAAGTGCTGTCATACACCTTGCCGCCGAGCTGGTAAGTGAAGTCGGCCGAGATGTCGAAGCCCTTGATGTCGAGCGAGCTGCCGAAACCGCCATATACCTTAGGCATGATGTCGCCTACGATATAGTCGTCGGCCTCAGAGTAGTTGTTGGTCACCGTCAGGCTCTCGAACTCGCGGATTGTCTCGTCCTCGTCGAGGTAGATGTAATTGCCGTCGGCGTCCTTCTTATAGTTGGTCTTGTACCAGAGGCTCTGGCCGTCCTGGAAGTTGTTATCCTCGGGCACCTCGCCTTTATACGAGCCGTTGTACGTGCCGGCGTATTTGTGCGTCATGTAGCTGTACGATGAGAGACCCTCAGCGTAGAAGTATGAGCCGCTGGAGAAGCCGTCGTAGCGTTTGCCGTCGGCTGTCCAGTAGTGCTGTGTGCGGCGCTCCTCGGGCAGGCGTGTCACCTCGTTGTGGTTCGTTGTGAGGTTAGCATAAGCGCTCCATGTGAGGAGGTTGTTGCGGATGATGTCGCCGCGAACCTCGATCTCAACGCCGCGGTTCACCATGTCACCTACGTTGTCGTAGAAGCCGGTGTAGCCGAACGATACGGGCAGAGGCAGGCGGAAGAGCATGTCGTTGGTCTTGTTGTTGTAGAACTCGATACCACCCTCGAGGCGGCGCTTCCAGAAGCTGAAGTCAACGCCGATGTTGAACTTGGCGTTCTTCTCCCACGAGATATTGGGGTTACCCTGTGTCGTCGAAGGCACGAGCGACACCTGGTCGTTGGAGTTCGTCACGGTGTAAGTGTTGGTGAAGAGGTAGTTGCCGATGAGGTCGTTACCGTTCTCACCGTATGATGCCTTCAGCTTCAACTCGTCGATCCAAGTCTGGTCAGCCAGGAACTTCTCCTTGTTGATGAGCCAGCCTGCCGAGGCGCTCCAGAAGGTGCCCCACCAGTGCTTGCTGTCGAAGCGCGGCGACGAAGCCTCGCGCACCACGGAGAGCTCACCGAAGTAGCGCTGGTCGTAGTTGTACAGGGCGCGGCCCAGCCACGACTCAGTGTTGTAGCCCGACTTCGAGGAGCTACCCGTACCGGCGATGATGGCACCTGCCAGCTCCTTGTTGTTCACGCTGAACATATTCGTCTTGTAGTAGTCAAGGCCGTAAGTGTTGCGCTTGTAGTATTCGTGACCCACCATCACCTCGACGTCGTTCTTGCCGTAGGTCTGGCGCCAGTCGATGCGCTGCTGGAAGTTGCGTGCCCATGTGCGGCCGTGCTCCTTGCTCACGATACCCTTTGAGTTTGCATACTGTCCGAAGAAGGGGTTCGTTACGCCCGTGTAGCGATACTCATCTACATATACATAGTTGATCGAAGACACCGTGAAGCCGTAAGGCAGGCGCAGTTCGATAGTTCCGGTACCGGCGAAGTTGTTGCCCTCGGTCTCGCGAGTGTCCAGGCGGTTGGACGAGATGGGGTTAGACTGCGAGAGGAATGCGCGGCGCAGACCGATGATGGTGCCGTCGCCGTAGTCGTAGTTCTCGATGTGGGCAGTCTCGTCATACATGATGTTGTGGTTGGCGTCGCGGATGAACATCGGGTAGATAGGAGCGATGTTCATGAAAGCGAAGGCGTTGCCGCTCGAGCCGCTCGCGCCCTCCTCGTCGGTGCGGAGGTAGTTCTGCTCGTAGTGGTTGTACGACATGTTGGCGCCCACCTTCAGCCAAGGCTTCAGCTGGTAGTCAGCCTTCATGCGCGTGCTGAAGCGCTCGTAGTCCGAAGCTGCGGTGATACCGTCCATGTTCAGGTAGTTGGCCGAGAGGTAGAACGAGCCGCGGTCGTTGGCGCCGGAAGCGCTTACGGTGTAGTCCTGGCGCAGGGCGTTGTTGTAAGTCTCGTCTTCCCAGTCGTCGGGTGTGAGCCAGTATTCCTTGCCGCCGTAGCTGATCATGCGGCCAAGCGTAGCGTTGGGGTTCAGCTTGCCGTTCTGGCCGATGAGGTACTGTCCGTTGGGCACAGTATAAACGTTGTAACCTAAGCTCTCGTTACCGATGTTGCTGGAACCGAACATATTCTGGTTCGACCACTGCCAGGCAGCGTTGGGGTTCATGCCTAAAGCCGTCTGTGCGTAGTTGTTCAGACCGCGGTACCACGTCTCGTAGTAGCCGGCGGGGTCGCTGATCTTGTCATACTGAGGAGTGCCCTTCTGGTTCACGCCCCACTTGGCGTCAACAGTGATGGTGGCATCCTTGCCCTTCTGGGCTGTCTTTGTCGTGATCATGATAACGCCGTTACCGCCGCGGGCACCGTACAGAGCCGTCGAAGCAGCGTCCTTCAGAACCGTCATCGACTCGATGTCGTTGGGGTTGATAAGGTTGATGTCGCCGTCGTAGGGCGAGCCATCGACAACGATCAGAGGATCGCTGGCAGCGTTCAGTGAGTTGATACCACGGATGCGGATCGTGCTCGACATACCGGGCTGGCCCGATGCGTTGTTGATCTGAACACCCGAGGCGCGGCCTTTAAGAGCGTCCAGTGCGTTCGTCACCTGGTATTTGTCCAGCTCCTCAGCATTCATCACCGAGGCCGAACCCGTGAACTGAGCCTTGGTCTGCGTGCCGTAGGCTGTCACAATCAGCTCGTCAAGAATCTTGTTGTCTGTGTCAAGGCTGATGCGCATACCGTTGCGGGCCCTGATTACGCGAGGGAGCATACCGATGTGGCTAATCTCCAAGCGTGTGTTGTTGTCGGGTACAGAGATGACGAAATCACCATTGATGTCGGTGACAGTACCAGTCTTGGCGCCTACCACTTTCACTGAAGCGCCAGGCAGAGGTTCGCCATCATCAGCACTGATGATAGTACCCTTCACTTGTACCTGGGCCAGGGCAGCTCCTACACAGAGGAACAGCGAGGCCAGAAACATAGAAAGTCTTTTTTCCATAAATACTCTCTTTAATTAAACATAAAAATTATTGATTAATACTCTTCTTGCTTTTTTGTTTCTACAATCTTTTCAGTACGGACTAATATCTACCTTTTACAATATTTATCGTACAACGGCGCAAAATTAATATAATATTGTCAAACGACAATAAAAATTTTAAAAAAAAGCGCGTTTTACTTGCATTTTGTGTGAAAAGAATAAAAAAAGCCGCCTTTTTAGAATAATTTGGCACCTGATTGCGTCCTATTGCCACCACAAACAGCCCCTCTCGATTCGGTGACTTTATTATATAAATATGTACGCGCGCGAGGGTAATTGATAATGTATAATTGATAATGTATAATGTATAATTGGGAATGTATAATAAATAATTGATTTTTTTGGCTCTTGCACAATAAACGGCCCAGTGTGTACGTTTACATAATAACAACACCCCAAACCACCCATTGCCTATGCCTGAACCTCTACTCCTCGATGTCCACCTCGACGCCCTCCTTACCGCCGACGACCTCTCCGCAGCACTCCGCGCCGCTTTGGGCGCCGGCTGCGCACCCCGCACCTCCACGTTGAATGCCATCCGCGCCCGAGCCCGCGCCGTACGTCCGCTATGATAGACCTCCGCACCCAAGGCGCCTGTCAGCACAACCTCATAGCGCCCAGCCTCCTGGCTGCCAATTTCGCTGACCTCCGTAGCGAGATGGAGTGGTTCAACCGTTCCGAGGCCGACTGGCTCCACCTCGACGTCATGGACGGAGTCTTCGTGCCCAACATCTCCTTCGGCTTCCCCGTCCTCGAGCACGTGGCACGTCTCACCCAGAAGCCCCTCGACGTACACCTCATGATAGTGCAGCCCGAGAAATTCATCTCTCAGGTGCGCGACCTCGGCGCCGCCGTCATGAACGTCCATCAGGAGGCCTGCGTCCACCTCCACCGCACCGTGCAGCAGATCCACGAGGCGGGCATGCGCGCGGCCGTCACCCTCAACCCCTCCACGCCCATCAGCACTCTCGAGGACATCATCGCCGACCTCGACGTCGTCATGCTCATGACCGTCAACCCCGGCTTTGGTGCCCAGCGCTTCATAGAGCACAGCCTCGATAAAGTCAGCCGACTGCGCAGCCTCATACGCCGCACCGGCTCCCACGCCCTCATCGAAGTCGATGGCGGCGTCAACCGCACCACAGCACCGCTCCTCGCCGATGCCGGCGTCGACGTCTATGTCGCCGGATCAGCCATCTTCGGAAAAGAGGACCCATGCAAAGAAGTGAGGGAACTAAAGAATCTGACAGCAATTAATAGGTGATAATTAAGCGTTAAACCATCCACTCGACCTCCGATCGCTTCTTGAAGTGTCCGCTCGGCATCCCGAAGGGTGACGCTTGA
>JAFRNY010000079.1 GCA_017429945.1 Bacteroidaceae bacterium | reverse complement strand
CGTGCGCAAGACCTTCGGCGCACGACGCAGCACGCTCCTGAACCAAGTGGTGATGGAGAACCTGGTGCTGACGGCCATCGGAGGCATTATCGGCCTCGTGCTCTCGTGGCTTGCCATCTACGGTTTGCGAAGGGAGATCCTCGGCATGTTCTTCGACAACAGCACGCTTAGCACGGCTCCCATTGTTGAGGGCGAGATGCTCTTTGCCCCCTCACTGTTCATTGGAGCCTTTGGGGCGATACTCGTGCTTAACCTGCTGGCCGCCGTCATCCCTGCATGGTGGAGCCTGCGGAAACCGATTGTAGAATCAATGATGGAGAAAAGATGAAACAACTGAAAGAAATATTCGCAAGCAAGGCCACAATCTGGCTGTTCGTTGAACTGGTGGTTATCACCGTTGTGGCCTGGGCGGTGTTCGACCCCGCTGTCGTGAACCTCTATTATCGCTGTCGGACGCTCGGTTTCGATACGGACAAGCTGCTCTATGCCGAAACGACCGTCGGCGCGTGGGACGAGGATGCCAGCGAAGAGGACAGGAATGACCCTTACAACCCTACTGAGGAGCGCCGCCAGCAGATGCTGCGCCAGCTGACGGCTGTGGATGGTGTGGCGTCGGCCTATCTCTACGACGAGGAATACGGCTCCATCGGTTTCACGAGTCAGGGCTACGCCCCGTGTCGCATCGACAAGGATACGCTCTGGCTGGCGGCTATCCGCTTCGTACCCGACTCTCGCTTCTTCGAGACCTACGGGTTGAAGCCTTTGCCCGGCAGCCCCTCGGCTGAACAGCTCTCGCACCTACAGAAGCGTGACCGGCAGGCAGTGCTGACGCGCTCTGGTGCTATGGCGCTCTTCGGGAGCACCGACGTGTTGGGGCGCAAGATTACCATCTGCTATGGTGACCCCGACATCGTCGTGACGGTGGTAGGCGTGGTGGAAGACTTCCGCAAGTCGATGAATAATACCTTGCAGTCGCTAATCATCAGATCCGACAGTCTGAGCAAAACCGAATGCCGCTACGTGATCCGACTGAAGGAGGGGATGGATGCCCAACGCTTCGTAGAGGAACATGGGCGCGAACTCATCAACAACTGTCAGACGGGCTTCAACCGCATCAGACGCCTGATGACATTTGAAGAGCATTTGGAGCAGCAGGAACTCGACGAGGGCCGCACGCAGGAGGTGAACCGCAGTCTGGCTCTCGCCCTGTTCTTCTTTATCAATCTGATGCTGGCTGTTATTGGCACCGTGTGGCTCCACGCCAAGCGCCATACGGAGGAGTGTGGCGTGCGCCGTGCATTCGGAGCCACTCGCTGGCATGTGCTTTGGGATTTCCTTTGGCGTAACGCCCTGCTGGCCACTGCCGCCGTCGCCGTGGGACTCGTCATCTATCTCAATTACGCCTATAGTGGCCTCACGGTGGAATATGGTAAAGAACACTGCGAGACGCTCTATATGAATAACATCATCGACGTGCCCACCGACAAGACGTGGGTCGATTACTTCTGGCCCCACTTCCTCGTGGTTTCCTCCGTCGTGTACATTATTATATTATGTACTGTCCTCATCGGTACCGCCATCCCCGCCGTAAAGATTATCGGGGCAAAGATTACCAATGCACTCAGAGATGAATAATTATATGAGATATTTACGACAAGCACTCGCGATGATGCGCGAGGAGAAACTTTACTCGGCGATGTACGTTGCGGGCACGGCGCTGGCCGTGGCCTTCGTGATGCTCATTGCCGAGGTGTATTACGTGAAGGTGGCCGACATGGCGCCGGAGGTGCGCCGCAGCACGACGTACTACCTGGACTTCCTGCCACTGAAGAGCAACCCGAATGAAGGGGCGCCCCTTAACCATGAGGTGTTCAGCACGCTGTTCCAGAAGATGAAAACGCCTGAGTGCGTGACGGGAGCAATAGTCATGTTCACCGTCCAGCCGCCGTACATGAAGATGGCCGATGGCCTGCACGACCGGGCTGTCACCCGCAGGGCCGTCGAACCGGGCTACTTCCGCTTCTACGAGTATCGCTTTGTGCAGGGAGCGCCCTTCACGCAGGACGACTTCGACAACGGGCGCAGCGTGGCCGTCATCACCGACGAGGTCAGCGACCTGCTCTTCGGACGGGGTGCCGACGCCGTGGGAAAGACCATCAGCGTCAACAACTTCGACTACCGCGTCTGCGGCGTGGTGGAGACGCCCAGCGCGCTGATGGAAGAGAGCGTGGCCGACATTTGGATGCCCTATACTGCCAAGTCGGCATTCAGCGGTTGGGAAGTCAACTGGCAGGAAGCGCCCATCGACGTTACCTTCAGCGTGCCTGCGGCCAAGCGCGAGGCGTTCATGCAGGAACTGAAGGAGGTGGAGGCCCGCTATAACAGCGTTCACAAGGGGCAGGAGGCAGACATGACCGCGTATCTGAAAAGCCACTACAGCAAAGTGTGGGAAGGCATTGCCGACGTGTTCGATGCCTGGAACCAGAACCTCATCTGGTATGTCGCGCCCGCCATCTTGCTCCTGTTGCTCGTACCCGCGCTGAACCTGAGCGGCATGGTGGCCAGCCGCATGGAGCGCCAGTTGCCCGAGATGGCCATCCGCAAGGCGTTCGGTGCGAAGCG
>JAFRNY010000078.1 GCA_017429945.1 Bacteroidaceae bacterium | reverse complement strand
TTTTCAATTTTCCCGATAGTAGTCCAGCGCCTCGAAGATGTCGTCCTTGCTGACCTGCTGGTTAATGCGGATGTCGCCGATGTCGCCGAGGAGGGTGAAGTTCATGCGCCCCGCCACGTTCTTCTTGTCGTGCGTCATCAGGTCATAGAGGCGGTCGTACTCGCGGCAGTCCAAAGCCATTGTGCCGTAGTTCTCCTTGATGAACTGAATGGTAGCATAAAAGCGCTCGCGAGGGAAGCCTGTCAGTTTCGTGCTGAGGTAGAGCTCGCACACCAGTCCCCAAGCTACGGCATAGCCGTGGAGTACGGGCCGGCCTTTTAGGAGTGCCAGGCTCTCGAAGGCGTGTCCGATGGTGTGCCCGAGGTTCAGCGCCTTGCGGATGCCCTGTTCGTGTGGGTCCTCGCTCACGATGTGCTCTTTCACGCCGACGCTCTCTTCTACGAGGCTGGCCAGTGCTGCATAGCGCTCGCTCCTGTCGGGCTGCTTGTCGTCGCAGTCGGGGCCGCCAACGGTGCCTATTTGTGGAAGGATGCCGCAGATGTCGAAGGTGAGCAGCTTCTTCCAGTGCTCAGCCGTGCTGATGAGCCCGTGCTTAAGCATCTCGGCGTAGCCCGAGAGAATGTTATGGCTGTCCAATGTGCGCAGGAACGGCGTGCTGAGTATGACCGTGTCGGCGTCGCTGAAGACGCCTATCTCGTTCTTCAGTCCGCGGAAGTTTATGCCCGTCTTGCCGCCCACGCTGGCATCGACCATGGCAAGTAGCGTCGTAGGAATGTTGATGAAGGCCATTCCACGCTTGAAGGTTGAGGCTGCGAAGCCGCCGAGGTCGGTGACCATGCCTCCGCCGAGGTTGATGAGTGCGGAGTGGCGCGTGGCTCCTCCCTCGCCCAACTGCTGCCAGACCGTGGCAAGCGTGTCGAGCGTCTTGGCTTCGTCGGTGGCGCCTATGGTGATGAGGTGCGCATTGCGCAGTGCTTCGAAATCGCGTATCACGGGCCAGCAAAAAACGGCCGTGGTCTCATCGGCTAAAACGAAAAGGCGGTCGGGCGCAATACGCCCAACCGCCTTTGTAAGGTCAGCCTCCAGATTGTGGCTAATTATTATGTCTTGCATAGATTTATCTTACTTTCCACACGAGCAGCGACCAGATGATGTACCAAAGAATGATGGCTGCTATGACGCTGACGCCGAGGGTGTGGTAGCCGAGGAACAGAATGACGAGGGCCACGGCCAGGAATGTGTACTTCACGCGGTTCTCCTCCCACCCCAAGGTCTTGAACTTCAACGCAAAGAGGGGCACTTCGGCCACAAGGAAGAAGCAGAACATGAGCATGAAGAGGAAGAGCCACAGCGCATTGAAGCGTGGCGAAGCCAGGAAAGCGGCTTGCCCCACGATGAGCGAAGCCCAGAAGAGGGCGTTGGCCGGCGTGGGCAACCCGATGAAACCTGTGCGCTGCCGCTCATCGATATTGAATTTTGCCAGGCGCAGGGCTGAGAACGCAGCCATGAGGAAGGCAGAGTAGGGCAGGTAGGGAGCCAGAGGCTGCAGCCATTCGGGGTAGACGACGAGGCCGAACTGCTGGAAGAGCATGGCAGACGGGGCTACGCCGAAAGTGACGACGTCGGCCAGCGAATCGAGCTCGCGACCTATGGGGCCGCTTATGCCGAGAGCCCGTGCCACGAGGCCATCGAAGAAATCGAAGATGGCACCGCCCACAATCATTGCCAGAGCCCAGACGAAATGGCCGTGGAACGCCGCCCCTGTGGCCATACAACCGCAGATGAGGTTGCCGAGGGTGAATAAGTTAGGGAGTGTGAAAAGCATTTGTACGCGGGCTTGCCCGTAGGTTAATGTATAATGTTTAATGTATATATCATTTCTTACTCAGCTGCGCCACGATGGTCTCGTTGCCGTAGGCGCGCTGGCCAACGTGCATCTTGACATCGGCGTCGAGCGGGAGATAGAGGTCGACACGCGATCCGAACTTGATGAATCCGAGGTGCTCGTCGATGAAGCAGTCGTCGCCGGGGGTGACGTAGGTGACTATGCGACGAGCCACGGCACCAGCTACTTGGCGCACGAGAATCTCCTGGCCATCGGGCGTGGCGATGAGGACCGTGGAGCGCTCGTTGTCGGTGCTGGCCTTAGGCAGCCAAGCGGCCTGGAAACGACCGTTCTGGTGCTCAACGTGGCGCACCTGTCCGTCGGCCGGCACCCAGTTGGCGTGCACATTGAAGAGGCTCATGAAAATGCTCACCATAATGCGCCGGTCGTGGAAATATTCGTTCTCATCCACTTCCTCGACAACTACGACGCGACCGTCGCAGGGCGCAATGACAATGCCCTCTGTCTCACCATCGAAGAGACGGATGGGGCAGCGGAAGAAATTCACTACTATAAGATACACAAGCGCACACGCAATGATGAGCCCTAAGAACCATGGACTTGAGAACCCGAAGGAATAGCCAAAGAGGAGACAAAAGGCCGCCAAAGCGACAGCCCCCCAAATGAGCGTCTGCGTGCCTTCACGGTGTATTCGAATGTTTTTCCTTATCTTTTTTAGAGGCTTTACCATAATGATATTACCACGTATTTACTGTTTTCATCGACAAAAGTAAACAATATTTGTTAAGTGGCAAAAAAAAGTCTGCCTTTTTTGGTGGTTTGCCAAAAGAAACGTACTTTTATGCCCGAAAACTGACCCGTATGCAAAATTTCATCCATTTACACGTCCATACACAGTACTCGCTGCTCGACGGTCAAGCCAGTATCCCCAAGCTCGTGGAGAAGGCCATTGCCGACGGCATGCCAGGCATGGCCATTACCGACCATGGCAACATGATGGGCGTGAAAGAATATTTCAACTACGTCAACAAGCGTAACAAGAAGCTCAAGGAAGAAGGCCGTGAGCCGTTCAAACCCATTTTCGGCTGCGAGATGTATGTGGCCAACCGCACCCTCTACGACAAGGATAAGGACCGCGGCGACAATGCCCGCTACCACCTCATCGTGCTGGCAAAGAACCAGACTGGCTACCACAATCTCGTCAAGCTCGTGTCGAAATCGTGGGTCGATGGCTTCTACACCCGACCGCGTACCGACCATAATGAGCTACAGCGCCATGCCGAGGGCCTCATCGTATGCTCGGCCTGCATCGCCGGTGAGGTGCCTCGCTTCATCCTTCAAGGCAACATCGCAAAAGCCGAAGAGCGAATAAAATGGTATAAGAGCGTCTTCGGCGACGACTACTACCTCGAGATACAGCGTCACGAGGTGCGCGACCCCAATCAGCGTGCCAACCGCGAGACCTTTCCGCTGCAGCAGCGGGCGAATGCCGTCATCCTGGAACTGGCAAAGAAGTACGACGTGAAAGTCGTCTGTACCAACGACGTTCACTTTGTCGACGAGGACAACGCCGAAGCCCACGACCGCCTTATCTGCCTGGGCACGAACCGCGACCTCGACGACCCCAAGCGCATGCTCTATTCAAAGCAGGAGTGGTTTAAGACTACGGCCGAGATGAATGCCATCTTCGCCGATGTGCCCGAGGCGCTGGCCAACACGATGGAGGTGTTTGATAAGGTGGAGGCTTACTCTATCGATCACGCTCCCATCATGCCTAACTTTCCCATCCCGAAGTCGTTTGCTACTGAGGATGACTACCGGCAGCGCTTCACCGATCAGGAACTCATCGACGAGTTCACGCACGATGAGAACGGCAATGAGGTCTGCACTCAGGAGGAAGCCGAAAAGAAAGTGAAAGCGCTCGGAGGCGTTGAAAAGCTCTACCGCCTGAAGCTCGAAGCCGACTATCTGGCTCACCTCACCTTCGCCGGCGCACGTAGGATTTACGGCGACCCGCTGAGCCAGGAAGTAGAGGACCGCATTCGCTTTGAGCTCCACGTGATGAAGACGATGGGTTTCCCGGGATACTTCCTCATCGTGCAAGACTATATCAACGCCGCACGCTACGAGCTCGGAGTGAGCGTAGGGCCCGGACGTGGCTCTGCCGCCGGTAGCGTCGTGGCATACTGTCTCGGTATCACTAAAGTTGACCCTATCAAATACGATCTCCTGTTCGAGCGATTCCTCAACCCCGACCGTATCTCACTGCCCGATATCGACGTCGACTTCGACGATGACGGTCGCGGCAAGGTGCTTTCGTGGGTGACGCAGAAATACGGCGAGGCCAATGTGGCTCACATCATCACTTATGGCACTATGGCTACGAAACTGGCCATAAAAGATGTGGCACGCGTGCAGAAACTGCCTCTCGACATAAGCAACGCCCTCTGTAAGGCCATACCAGACAAGCTGCCCGATGACGAGAAGGGCAATGCCCGCAAGATGAACCTGACGAACGCCATAGCTTGCGTGCCAGAGTTGCAACAGGCCGCCGTCTCGCCTAATGAGGTGCTGCGCGATACCATCACCTACGCCCGAATGCTCGAAGGCAACGTCCGAAATACGGGCGTGCACGCTTGCGGCGTCATCATCTGTCGCGACGACGTCAGCGACTGGGTGCCCGTCTCCACAGCCGAGGATAAGGAAACTGGCGAGAAGATGATATGTACGCAGTACGAGGGATCGGTCATCGAAGATACCGGGCTTATCAAGATGGACTTCCTGGGACTGAAGACGCTCAGCATCATCAATGAGGCCATAAGCAATATTCACGACAGTCTGGGCATCGACATCGACATCGACCGTATAGACATCGACGACCCTGCCACATACCAACTCTATTGCAACGGACAGACTACGGGCACATTCCAGTTTGAATCGGCCGGCATGCAGAAATATCTGCGCGAGCTGCAGCCGTCGACCTTTGAGGACCTTATAGCCATGAATGCCCTCTATCGCCCGGGTCCTATGAAGTATATCCCTGATTTCATCGATCGTAAGCAAGGCCGCAAGCCAGTGGAATATGACATTCCTTGCATGGAGAAATACCTCAAGGACACCTACGGCATCACCGTCTATCAGGAGCAGGTGATGTTGCTCTCGCGACAGCTGGCAAACTTCACTCGCGGCGAGAGTGATACGTTGCGTAAGGCCATGGGTAAGAAACTCAAGGATAAGCTTGACCACATGAAGCCTAAATTCATCAAGCAAGGCCAAGAGAACGGGCACAATCCGGCCACACTTGAGAAGATTTGGGGCGACTGGGAGGACTTCGCATCCTATGCTTTCAATAAAAGCCATGCTACGTGCTACTCGTGGGTGGCCTATCAGACGGCTTGGCTCAAGGCCAACTTCCCCGCAGAGTATATGGCTGCGGATCTCAGCCGCAACCTCGACAACATCACTGAAATCACCAAGCTCATGGGCGAGTGCAAGACTTTGGGCTTGCAGGTGCTTGGACCTGACATAAATAAGAGCCGCCACAAGTTCAGCGTCGATGCCGACGGTAACATCCGCTTTGGCTTAGGAGCTATTAAAGGTCTCGGTGAGAGCGCCGTAGATGCTATCATCAACGAGCGTGAGGCCGGAGGACCATTCCTTGGCATCTTCGACTTCGTGCAGCGCGTGAGCATCCCTGCCGTGAAGCGCAGTGGCTTGGAGAGTCTGGTCTTGAGCGGTGCCCTCGACAGTTTCAAGGATCTCTGTCGCGAACAGTACTTCGCACGCAATTCCAAAGGCGACCATTTCATCGACACTCTCGTGCGTTTCGGACAGCTCTACCAAGAGGCCAAACAGTCGGCTGAGGCTTCGCTCTTCGGCGACTTCGGGGCTGTGGAGGTTAGCACGCCGCCCATTCCGCAAGACTATGAGCAGTGGAGCCAGCTCGAGCGTCTCAATCGCGAGCGTGATCTCGTGGGCATCTATCTTTCGGCTCACCCGCTCGACGACTTTGCAGTAGTGCTTAATGATGTGTGCACGACGCGCGTCACCGAGCTTGCCGAGAAGGAGCGATGGGTGAACCAAGACATCACGTTCGGAGGTATAGTGACGGCCGTGCGCCAGGGCGTAGGCAAGAGTGGGCAGCCTTATGGAATAGTGACCTTAGAGGATTTCTCGGGAGCTGGCGAACTGCCGTTGTGGGGCAACGACTGGAGCACGTGGGCTAACTATATGAATGTCGGGACGTCGATCTTTGTCAATGCCAAGGTGACGCCAGGCAAGTATAACCCCAACCGCATAGAGATAGTCATCGGGCGCATACAGTATCTCGATGCTGTGAAGAACGACCTCATAAAGAACATCACTATCACCATTCCGCTTGCGAAAGTAACCGAGGATTTCGTGCAGGCCGTGCACGACCTGACAGATGATAGCCCCGGCAATGCAGACCTTTACTTCCAAATCCTCGATCCCGAAGGCCATATGCCAATAAAACTGCATAGCCGAACGCATAAGATTACCGTGCAACGCCAGCTCATAGAGTATATTATGTCCAACGATGACTTGACTTATAAAATTAATGCCGAATAACTCACCTTTGGCATAGCTTTTGCCATACAAATATCATAAGCCGCACGCGTGGCAGCTACACATTATTATAATAATAGAGACTGGTGCAACAACAGAAATCATATATTAACCATTAACATTTACAACTGACATTATGGCACTTCAAATCACTGACAGCAACTTCAGCGAACTGCTTGCCCAGGGCAAGCCTATGGTAGTAGACTTCTGGGCTACATGGTGCGGCCCCTGCAAGAAGGTTGGTCCGTACATCGAACAATTGGCCGAGGAATATGCCGACAAGGCTATTATCGGAAAGGTCGACGTCGACGAGAATCAAGACCTCCCCATGCAGTTTGGCGTACGCAATATCCCCACAATCCTTTTCATCAAGGACGGACAGGTCGTAGACAAGCAAATAGGGGCTGTGGCCAAGAACATTCTCGAGGACAAGCTCAAGGCTATCCTCTAAAGTAGTGGCATTACTTATTCTCTTATTTCTTAATCTCTAATTCACCAAGACCTCCTATGGAAGAAGATTTCCTTGAACAAGCTCAGGACGACCTCCGCACGGTGGAGTTCATCCGCGCCTACCTTCCCCAGGAAGTGAAAGAGCGCTTCAGCGACGACGACCTCTTCTATTTCATCGACCTCCTGGCCGAGTATTACGTAGAGAGCGGACTTTTAGAGCAGGAACCTGATGCCGACGGCTACGTCGACATTGACACCGAGGCCATTGCCAAGGCCATTGCCGAGAAGGCCCGCAAGGATAAATATGGCGACTTCTCGCCCGAGGACCTCATTTGGGTGGTGCAGGGTGAGCTTGAATACGGCGAGCAAGAGGAATAGCAACCGACCGTCCTCTGCTTACAACGAATCAGACGAATCAGACGACATGGCCTGGCCATTCGTCTGATTCGTCTGTTTTTGTTCAATATTGCCTTTGAATGAAGAAACCCCGGCGGGGCTACAAGCGTCAGTCTGTTGGCTGACTTTGTCGCTCCGGCGGGGCTTCCTTTTTTTTCAAGTATCTATCTTCAAAATCTCAAACGCAGCTGCAGGCCCAGTTCCAAGGGACGTGTGTATTGGGCGAATGCGCGCTTCATGGTCTCAAAGTAGAATGTCTGGAAGCGTGTTGACAAGATGTTGTGGGCATAGAGCGAGAGCTCTGTATCCTTTTTTGTTACGCTAAGACGGGCGTTGAGTGAGCCGGCAAAATTCTGCCAGGCATTGTTGTCCTCAGTCCAATAGATGCGTCCGGCTCCGCGGTAGTCGGCATGGAGGCTGACGGTGTCGAGCCATGCGCCGGCGTTCAGTGTCCACAGCTGTGTGGCGCCTACAGAGAAAGTGTGGCGAGGCACGAACGGAACGAAGGTGCGCTGCTCGTCGTTGCGGAACTTGGCGTGGGTGAAGCCATAGGCCGCATCGAGTGAGAGGTCGTCGGAGAGCATGGCGCGCAGGCTGGCTTCGAGACCTGCGCTGCGGCTCTTGCCCGAATTTTCGGTGATGCGTCCGAGGCCTCCCGATGTCATCTTAGAGACCTGTTGGTCGCGTGTGTCCATCAGATAGACGGAGACGTCGGCCTGCAGGCGGGCGTCGAAGAGGTTGAAATGGCCGCCCACCTCGTAGTTCCACGAGCGTTCGGGCTTATACCAGGTAGTGCCTTGGACGTCGGTCTCTGTTTGTGTGCCCATAGTCTGCAACATGTCGCGCACCGTTTTTTTAACGTCGGCCGGGATCATCGTCACAGACTCTACGACGGGTATCGTGGCGTCGGCCACGTTGTGCATGATAGCCGTCTGCATGCGTGATTGCAGCAGTTCGTTGAACATCTGGATGTTGTAGCCGCCCGAGCGGTAGCCGCGGGAGACAGTGGCGTAGATGTTGGAACGTGGGCTGGCGTCGTCGCATGAGAATGCGTACTGCAACGTCACGCGGGGCAGAATCTCGAAATCGCCCTTATGGTGCTTGCCGGCCAGGACATCCTCGACGTTGAAAGTGCGCTCGGGCACCAGTGTCATGCCCTCACGTATGTGGCCGTCGGGGTAGGTGAGGCGACCGTTGAGGCCGTAGCGCTGGTCGAAGGTGTAGCTCGCGTCGTGGTCGAGTACGAATCGCTCGTATTCCAGGCGCAGCCCAGCTGTGAGGTTCAGGTTCGTGACGCCGAAAATATTATTGAAATTGCTCTGGTGAAACAGTGCCAGATTGGTCGATGGTGTCTTGTAGATGCCAGGGAAGGCAAGGTCTGTGCCGAGGATTTCATTGTTGAAGATGAAGTTCATCTTGTACTGCTCGTTCCCAGCCTCGTCGTGACTGGTGATGGTGGGCAGGTGGGTGTTGGCCTGCTGGTTGATGAGTCCGTTGAGCCAGCCAAGACCATCTTCGTGGAAGGCCACGGGGGCATTTGTCGTTGTCCATTGCTGAATGGCGTTAATGCCTACGAGCCATGAGTAGTTGAAGTCGTTGGCGCTGAGGTCTGTAGCTATAGGCTTGAGCAGCAACTCCTCGGAGAACGTATTGCTATTCTGACGTTGTATCAGAGTGTAGAGGTCGGTGTCGGTGAAGTCTTGGTCGAGCTTCATGCGGTCGTGCAGGTGTTGGTAGCCGGTGACACTAGTGAGCATCACCTGCGACCATCGCTTGGCAGTCGTCAGTCCCACGTTTGTGAGGCTGCGCCGATAGCCGCTGCGGTTGTTGTAGGCAATATGTCCTACTGGCGTCTGCGGCTCAGGCGTAGTAGGTTGGGTCACCGTTCCGCGGTACTCGTAGGGGTAGCCGCCTTGGTTCAGCCATTCGTGGCTTAGTGTGAGGTCTAAGTCGAGAGTCTGCTTTGGCTTGATGATGAAACGCATGCGTGCGCCCAGGTCGCGGCCGTCGTCGATGTGCTCGTCGTTGCGCGCTTCGTTGCGGAAATAGCCTCCGTCGATGTCGCCGAAGAGATGACCTGTAAACGCGAAGCGGTCGCTGATACGGTGGTAGTGTGTGAGGTTGAGCCTATAGCGTCCTATGCCTCCACCGTCGTTATGCCCTGCGCGCGAAGGTCCAGCTGCGTGGCTGGCGTCGAGCGTGATGTCTGTGCCCTGATATTGCATGGGGTTCTTGGTGAAGACGCGGATTACGCCGCCCATGGAGTTGCGGCCGTAAAGCGTAGACTGGGGCCCGCGCAGCACGTCCACACGATCGACGTTGGCGAAGTTGAAATCGTAGCTCGCTGCCGACACCTGTGGCACACCATCGACATAGAGCGCCACGGCCGGCGTGCCTATGCGTGAACCTACGCCACGGACGTACATCGCCGTGGTCAGGTGCGAGCCATAGTCGGGGATGAACAAGTTTGGCGCCGTTGCCGAGAAGTCCTTTATGCCTTTGATGCCGCGCTCACGCATGACGTCCTGCGAGAGTGATGTTGACGACACGGGTTGCTGGCGCAAGCGCTGGTTCTCCTTAGGCGTCGATACAATCACTATTTCCTCGATGTCTGACGTGCGCAGCGAGTCGGATACATCGGGCGTAAACAGTGAAAATAAGATAGCAAGAAGTATGCTCATGATAGTGTTGTCCTTCAAAAACAGCGCAAAGGTACTACAAAAGCTATAGTTAACGAAAGAAAAATACGTGTTTCTGCACTTAAAAAAACTTAATGCATAAACTATTGTGATAAATTAAAGTAGAAAAGACGTACCTTTGCGGCCGAAATGGAAAAAGAAGTGTTTACATTATCAACACAAAATAACAACATGAAAAAGAACATCTGTTTCTTCGTATGCGCTCTTGCGCTTACACTCGGTTTCGTTGCTTGCAACGATGACGACGATCCCAAAGACCCTGAGATTAATCCTGTGCTCTCGCTTCCAGGTACCTACACCGGCTGGACATGGGGTAGCAATGCTTATGCTGCGTTTATCCCCTCGGAAGGTGATGCGCTAACAATAGAACTGACCAATGTGGCCGGCACTCGTTGCAACCTGCATTACGTGAGTCCCACGTGGGGTGATGCTGTGATCACCGATGTGGCAATCTCGACCAACGACACGGCCTACATCTTCAGCAAACCTATCGAGGCTGTGCTGCGCGACGACCGCAGCGGCTGGGATTTCTCAGCACCAGTGGACAGCGTGGCTATGCCCAACCGCAACCCATCGGCCGACGCTCCCACCGTCAGCAATTATCCTATCGTGCTGACCAGCGGCTTTATGAATTTCAAGCTCGACAACTGGCAGGTTGATTTCACAGCTTACCTCGTTCCGCGCTCGGGTCACACCATGAATATGAGTTTCCGCGACGGACACATCGAAGCTCCTGCGGAAGAATAAGAGATTTATTGAATTGAAAGATATACCCCGACGGGGTGGCAGAGGCCATTGCAAAAGGCAGCTCTGTCACCCCGTCGGGATTTTTGTATATTCTTAATTCTTAACTCTTAACTCTTCATTCTTAATTCTTCACTCTTAATTCTTCACTCTTAGCTCCTACCTGTACTTTCCTTCATCCTTATCCTCAAGCATTGAGAGATACGACTGATAGCGGCTTTCGGCAATCTCGTGATTGTCGAGAGCTATGCGCACAGCGCAACCAGGCTCGTGGGTGTGCGTGCAGTTGCCGAAGCGGCAGTCGTGGCCTATGGCAAATATTTCGCGAAAGAAGTGCGACACCTCTTCGCGGTCGAAGTCGAAGGTGCCGAAGCCGCGTATGCCAGGGGTGTCGATGATGCCGCCGCCGCCGTCGAGGTCGTACATCTCTGAGAAGGTCGTGGTGTGCTGACCTTGGTCGTGTGCAGCGCTGAGCTCGGCAGTCTTGGCGCGTGCATCGGGCACGAGGTGGTTGAGCAGTGTGGACTTTCCTACGCCGCTGTTGCCGCTGAAGAGTGTGGTCTTGCCGTGTAGCTCGTCGCGCAGGGCGTCGAGGCCTTCGCCCGTCTCGGCCGAGACGGCGAAGCACGTGTAGCCCAGTTGCCGATAGAGGAACATAATGGCTTCGAGATAGCGTAGGTCGGCCTCGTCATAGAGGTCTACCTTATTTATTATCAGCGCTACGGGCACGCGGTAGGCTTCGGCCGAGGCTATGAAGCGGTCGATGAAGGTGGTGGAGGTCTCTGGGTGGGCCAGCGTTACTACGAGGCCTGCCAAGTCTACGTTGGCAGCGATGATGTGGCTTTGCTTCGAGAGGTTCGAGGCGCGGCGGATGATGTAGTTGCGGCGGTCGAGAATCTCGGTGATGAGAGCTGTGGGAAGACCCGAAGGAAAAACTTCGGGCACGGTAATCTTACCCTTCGCCGCGGGCTTGTCATTGGAGGCCTGAACCTTCGCCGCGGGGCTATCGCCAGTGTCCGTCGGCTTAATTGCCACACGGTCGCCTACGGCTACGGGATTGGTTGAGCGGATGCCTCGCAAGCGGAAGTTGCCTTTCACCTTGCACGCAAAAAGCTGGCCGTCGTCCGTGCGGACGTCGTACCAGCTTCCTGTATTACGTATGACGGTTCCTGTCAATTTGGTTGGATTAGTGATTAGAGATTAGGGCTTGGTTGTTTTGCTCAAAGATTAGGGATTAGGGATTGCAGACCCTAATCTTAAATCCCTAATCCTAAATTCTTCGTTCGCGAAGAAATTACACTGTCATAATCTCTTTCTCCTTGGCTGCGAGGAGCTCGTCGATCTGCTTGACGTATTTGTCATGCTTCTTCTGCAGGTCGGCCTCGCCATCTTTTTGGAAGTCTTCGCTCAGACCGTCCTTGACGGCTTTCTTTAGAGCCTCGATGCCATCGCGGCGGGCATTGCGCACGCTCACCTTGGCCTGCTCAACCTCCTTGCCGCACTGCTTCACGAGTTGCTTACGACGCTCCTCGGTGAGGGGCGGTATGCCTATGCGGATGATTTCGCCGTTGTTCTCGGGCATTATGCCGAGGTCGCTGTTGATGATTGCTTTCTCGATGACCTTGAACATTGATTTGTCCCAAGGCTTGATGGCAATGGTGCGCGCGTCGGGCGTTGTTACGGCAGCGCAGTTGTTGATGGGCACCATTGCGCCGTAGTTGTCAACGCGTATGCCATCGAGCAATTTCACATTAGCTTTTCCCGCACGTATGCGCGCGAGGGAGTCTTCGAGATACATCACAGCCTCTTCCATGCGCTCCTCGGCGCCAGAGAGTATTTCCTTGAATTCTGCCATAGTTGTTATTGTTTGAAGGTTTATTTGGCAGCAAAGATAAGTGTTTTCGTCGATTTACAATGCTTTTAGTATGAAAAAATATGTGAAATGCGAAAAAAACTATCAAGAGAGTGTGTCAGTGTGAAATGAATTTCTAAATTTGCAAGCGGAAAAATAACGAATTGATGTCAGAAACCGACAAGCAGATACTCCATTGGCTCACGCAGTTGCCGCCTATCTCGCTCGACGAGATGAGTGGTATAAAGCTGATGAACCGCACCGACACCAAGTTCGTCACCAACAAGGGCAAGCTGGCCCAGTTGCTCGAGCTGGTGCAGGGGCAGTACTATGTGCAGCAGATCGAAGGCTCGCGCATTGCTAACTATCGCACGCTCTACTACGACACGCCTGCCCACCGTTTCTACACCGACCACCACAACGGCTGCGCACCGCGCCAGAAGATCCGCGTGCGAACTTACCTCGACTCGGACATGACCTTCCTCGAGGTGAAGACGAAGAACAACCACGGCCGCACGAAGAAGAAGCGCATTACCGTGCCTTCGACAGCGCAGGCTGACATAGTGGCCGCCGGCGGCAGTGACTTCACGCAGGGCCTCACGGGCGAGACCTTCGCCAGCATACTGCCTACGGTGGAGAACCAGTTCCAGCGCATCACCCTCGTCAACTACGGCAAGACGGAGCGCCTGACCATCGACTTTAACGTGTGCTTCCACAACTACGAGACCGACAGCGACGCCGAGACGGGAGACCTCGTCATCATAGAGCTCAAGCGCGACGGCAACGTCTTCTCGCCCATCCTCAAAATGCTGCGTCAGCTGCGTATCAAGCCCCACGGCTTCTCTAAATATTGCATAGGCTCTGCGATGACCAACGGACGGCTGAAGAACAACACGTTCAAGTTCAAAATGGTGACCATCAGCAAGCTAACCGGCCACCCCTTCCGTGTGCCTCAGAAATCGTAAATCGTAAATATTTAAATAGTAAATCCCCATGATGGACTTCACCCAAATCAACTATGAGCTTGGTCAGCAATTCGGCCTCACGCTCCTCGACCCGCAACAATTCATCTCCCTGTCACTGCGATTTTTGGTCAACCTCATCGTAGTGACTGTCATAGCCCGCTGCTTCTATTTCCCGCGCAGCCATCGCCGCGACTACACGTTCATCTTCATCCTCATGGCCATGAGCATCTTCCTGCTCGTAAGCCTCATGGAGGGCGAAGGCATGAACATCGGCGCTGCCATGGGTCTCTTCGCCATCTTCGGCATCATGCGCTTCCGCACCGAGGCCGTGCCCATTCGCGAGATGACTTACCTTTTCATGCTCATAGCCCTGAGCGTGGTCAATGCCGTAGCCCACGGCGACTACCACCCGAAGGCCGACTACTGGGATGGCGTAGGCATCGTCACAATTCTATTTGTGAACGTCGTCTTCATCATCATGGCTTGGATCTTCGAGAGCTCGAAGGTAATGAGCCAGGAGGCCTCCAAGATTATTCGCTATGACAACGTAGAGCTCATCAAGCCCGAGAAGCGCGAAGAACTCAAGGCCGACCTCGAGAAGCGCACGGGCCTGAAGATCACGCGCATCGAAGTGGGCATGATCGACTATCTTAAGGACTCGCCCCTCATCCGCATCTTCTACGACGACCCCGCCGACGTAGGCAACAGCATAGCGCGCTTCGGACGTATGCCCAAGGAGATGTAAAAGCTACATTCCCAAAGTAGGGTGACTCCCGCAACAGACCTAAATTAAGAAGACATTTATGACCAACATCTATAATTTCCGCGTTTTTCCGTCCCTTTCCGCGACTCTCTGTGTTATTACTCTCTTGTTGCTCAATACAACCGCTGCGGCACAGGATGGCTCGGATTATGTCAATGACGAAGGTGAACGCACGACGGGTGCCGTGTGGACAGAACTGGGCGTTACGAAGATACTGCCCTACGACCTCAGCATAAGTCTGGATGCAGGTTTCCGTACAGACGAATGGTTCAAAGAGGCCTGCCGTGCCGACATCGGCGTGGGCCTGAACTGGAAGCCTTTCAAGCATTGGCGCTTTGGCGTAGGCTATACTTTTCTCATGAAGCACTATCGCATTGAAACTGAGCATAAGACAGAAATAGAACAGGAGTATAAGTACCGCGCCCTCAGCGCCTCTGAGAACACAGACTTCTCCACTTTCATGGGCGCTCCTCTGTACACCGACTACGATGGTACAAGTTATATCTACCACGGTTACAACGACGCAACTAAGCAATTCACACGCGTGACTGATTCCTATTGGCGCCAGCGCCATCGTGTTTCATTTGATGCGGCCTATTCTTACAAGCTTTTGGGGATTCTACGCCTGACGTTGCGCGAACGCTACCAGCTCACCTTTATTCCCGCGAAAAAGGTTGGCCGCACTCGCGACCGCGTGAAGACCGTCACCAAATACCGTGACGCATACTATGGTATTGATGGCGAAATCAGCGGTTACGACGAGATTTACTACTACTATCAGGACGGTTCCACCATCTACCGGCTCGACAAGACTGACGATAACTCTATCGCCGAGGATTACACCACTTCCTATTTGGCTGAGCACGATGGCGAGTACCTGAACACTACCGAAGCTTTTGAGAAGGAGAAAAGCAGTAAGACATTACACGTGCTACGCTCGCGACTTACCTTTGAAATTGACAAGAAGGGCTGGAAGTGGACTCCTTATGTCAGTATAGAGCTCTTCAACAACATGGGCGACGAGTTTGAGCTCGACAAAGTGCGCACAATCACCGGCGTAGAATATGCCGTCAGCAAGCTGCACAAGATATCGGCCGGCTACGTCTTCAACCACGAGAACGATATCGACGGCGACCAGAACATCCACGCCTTAAGCCTCGGCTACAAGTTCAAATTCTGACACTCAGATACACGCATTCACGACATAAAGTTATTCAGGAAACATGAAAAAGATTATTCTTGCAGTTGTACTGGCAGCCGGCGGCGCACTCACGGCCATGGCCGAGTCCTACAACTATCTCAACATCGTCGGCGCAACGACGCAGAGCGTAGCGCGCACAACTATCAAGAAGATTACCTTCGACGGCACCAACGCCGTAGTGACCACGACGGCTGGCGCCACCGTGACAGCCCCCCTTGCCACGCTCTCGCAGCTCTCGTTCTCCGACACCGCCCTCGGCGTAGGTTCCATCGAAGAGCAGCGCCCGCTATCCTTCCAGAACGGATGCATCGTTGCCTCAGGGCGCGGCACGTTGCAGCTCTACAACACCGGCGGACAGCTCATGCGTCAGCTTACCGTAGGCAGCGAGCGCGGTGAACTCAATCTCTCCGACCTGCCTCATGGCATTTACATTGCTCGATTCGGACGTCAAACCCTTAAATTCATCTACTAAGCCATGAAGAAACTACTACTTTCAGCACTATTCCTTGGCGCCGCCACCATTGGCGCCAACGCTCAATGGCTTCGCGTATGGAGCGGCGGCGAGAGCACTCGCTATGCCATCAGCGAAGCACCGACCATCCCTTATGCCACTGCAGGCTCAACCCTCACCATAGGCTCCGACACATACTCGACAGCAGCCATCGACAGTATCACCGTCGTCAACCCCGTTACTATCACTTGGAACGGCACTACGGCATCCGTTGACATTCCCGAGACGGCCGAAGGCGTGACGGCCACCATCAGCGGCGGCGATGTCGTCATCACCAACACCTGCACTACAATCGAGCATGAGTTCATTCTCCAAGGCAACAGCACTGCAGGCTCGCTCACCTACAACGGCGAATACAAGACCAAGTTCCACCTCAACGGCCTTGACCTCACCTCCACCACCGGTGCAGCAATCGACATACAGTGCGGCAAGCGCATCGACCTCATCCTCGAGGACGGAACTGTCAACAGCCTCGCCGACTATGCCGGCGGCGCACAGAAAGCTTGTCTCAACTGCCAAGGTCACCTCGAGATAGCAGGCGGCGGCACACTCAATCTCGTGGGCAATGCCCGCCACGCCCTCCGCTCCAACGAATACCTCCTGCTGAAGAAAACCGTCGGTACTGTCAACGTCACCAAGGCTGCCAGCGACGGCATACATGTGGGCGAGTACTTCCAGATGAACGGCGGCACCGTCACCATCAGCGGCACGGCGGCCGACGGCCTGCAGGTAGAGACCGACGCCACCTCCGAGGAAGAGCTCAACGGACAATTCATTATGAACGATGGCACTATTGACGTCGCCCTCGATGCCGTCGATGCCAAAGCCATTCGCCTCGACGCTGATCCTACAGCGCCCTCATTAGTGCCTGAGATGTATATCTATAAGGGTAAGATCACCATTAATATCAACTCCACAGCCCTCGGCTCAAGGGGCTTAGTCTCCGACGGCAACCTCACCATAGGTGATGGCATAAATCCAAATCAAACTGTATCGCCGAAAGTGAGAGTAAATGTCATGGCAAGTTATTACCTCGACCCCGAAACCACAGAGGAGGAACGCGCTACGGGCATCAAGGCTGAGCTCACCTTCCACATGGCCGGAGGATCAGCAGCCGTAGATGCTACAGGCGAAAAAAGTCGCGGTGTGCGAGCCGCAACGCTCACTGCCACCGGCGGCGTGCTCTACGTGTGGAACACCGGTACCAAGAGCCAGGGCATCAAACTCGACAACACCTTCATCAGCGGGCAGGGCGGCACCGTCAACGGTTCGTTCAAGTACTGATATTTCGTTGTTTGCTCAATACAAAAGAGTCCTAAGGGCCATCACCTTAGGACTCTTTTTTGTATGCGCACATAAACCTTTGTCTGTACGTGCTTACGTGAAGGATTAAGCGACCGGTCTGGAAGCGTCAGTCCTGCGGTTAGATTCTATATATCACCAAGTGATTTATATATATCACTGCGTGATATGTAGAATCCGACTGGCTGTGCTGTTATATCTGTTTGGTCGTGTAGAAGGATTCCTGCGGTCGTGTAGGTATATACGAATGGTCATATAGCAAAAACCGACCGGTCGTGTGGGCGTACACGACCGGTCGGATATGTGTTTGCGGCTATGGCTTCAGGCGCTTATTTCCTGACGTAGCGGCTGCGGCCCGCGTCGATGCGCAGGAAGATGAACAGCAGGAGGGTGAAGCCCCAGAGCGAGCTGCCGCCGTAGCTGAAGAAGGGCAGGGGGATGCCGATTACTGGCATCAGACCGAGCACCATGCCAATGTTGATGAGCACGTGGAAGAATATGACCGAGAAGACGCAGTAGCCATAGACGCGCCCGAAGGCGAAGGGCTGGCGCTCGGCCACGTGGATGAGGCGCCACATCAGCAGCAGGAAGAGCACGAGCACGGCCGTGGAGCCAATGAAGCCCTGCTCCTCGCCTACGGTGCAGAAGATGAAGTCGGTCTCTTGCTCGGGCACGTACTTAAGCTTGGTCTGCGTGCCGTTGAGGAAGCCTTTGCCCTCGAGGCCGCCGGAGCCGATGGCTATCTTGGCCTGGATGACGTTGTAGCCCACGCCGTTGGGGTCGTCCTGCAGGCCCAGCAGCACTTGAATGCGCTTCTGCTGGTGGGGCGCAAGGTGGTCAACGAGCATGTTGGCCGAGAAGAACACGGTCATCGAGGCCAGGGCGAAGAGGGCGATGTAGGCGTAGCGGTAGACCTGGTTGCTGAAGCCTATCCAGAAGAGGCGCAGGGCGAGCAGCAGTGTTATGGCTACGAGTATGGGCGAGAGGTTGAAGGGGCGGATGTGGTCGATGAGTGGTGCCAGGAAGCTGTCGTGAGAGATGGTGAAGAGGGGGCCTGCAGCAGTAGCGGCCTCTGCGGCCTCGCCTGCGTCGGCAGCGATGGTCTGCGAGGCTTCGGCCGAGAGCGACGTCGCTGCTTCGGCGGCAGCTTCGGCAGCCTCGGCCACGGCCTCAGGCTGTAGTGCCGAAGTCAGTTCGTGGTAAGCTGCCAGTGTGGGGAAGATGATGTAAGCCAGGGCGAGTACGGCAAGCATCAGAGGCAGGGCTACGGCAAACGTTGAGCTGAGGGCCCGGCGATAGGGCTGCCGTGTGTTGCGCGGGTCCACACCGCTCTCGCCTACGAGTGCCGAGGGGCGGCAGTAGATGATGATGAGGGCGGCCACGAAGGCTACTATCATCAGCATCACGAGCACTTCACCAAGGCTGGTGGACTGCGCCAGGATGAGTGTCTGGTCGAAGCGCAGGCCTATGACGACATAGGCTGCGGCCGAGATGCCGGCAAAGAGTATGAAACCGGGCATGCCTTCGCGGTAGAGCATGAGGAAGAGGCTGAAATAGACGAGGGCAGATCCCGTCTCCTTCTGCATGACGATGAGCACCATGGGCAGCATCATCAGGGCGATGGCGATGCTCATGTTCTTCCACGACCCTTGCAGCTTAAAGCCGTATGGACTCATGAATTTAGCCAGGGCCAGGGCTGTGGCAAACTTCGCGAACTCGGCGCTCTGGAAGCTGAAGGGGCCTATCTTGATCCATGAGAGGGAGCCTTTGATGTCGTGGGCCAGGAAGGGCGTGATGAACAGCAGCACGATGAAGATGCCGTAGATGAAGTATGCGAAGGTGTCGAATATTCGGTCGTCGAGCAGTAGGATGATGGCGCCCAGGACTATCGACGAACCTATCCACACGAGCTGCATGCCTGTGCGGGTGTCGAACGAGGCCAGCGATAGCAGGTCGCGCGGCTGTCCGTATTCGTAGCATGCGCCGCAGATGCTCATCCAGCCGAAAGCGAGTAGCGCGGCGTAGATGAGAATGGTAATCCAGTCGATACTCTGGAAGACGCTCTTGGGTTTATCTTGTGGTGCTGCCATAGTTGATGGTTCGGTTGGAGAAGACTTCGGCTTTCTTCTCGCTGGCGGGCGAGAGGTGGCCGTTGATGTACTGTTCCATGATGAGGGCTCCGATGGGCACGCCGTAGGTGGCGCCCCAACCGCCGTTCTCAACGTACACGGCGACGGCTATCTGAGGATTGTCGCGCGGTGCGAAGCCCATGAAGACGGAGTGGTCGTGGCCGCGGTTCTGCGCCGTGCCCGTCTTGCCGCAGGTGACGTACCACGGGTTGTTGGCCACGCGGCAGGTGCCGTTCTCTACGGCGCGTTGCATGCCGGCGACGACGGTCTCGTAGTTCGTGCGTGAGACTTTGGTGTAGCGGCGCTTCAGGTAGAGCGTGTCGAGGTCTTCGTCCTGGACGCTCTTTACGATGTGCGGCGTGATGAACCAACCGCGGTTGGCTATAGTGGCGCCTAGGTTAGCTATCTGCAGGGGCGTCAGAGTGACTTCGCCCTGACCTATGGATATGGAAATCACTGTGAGACCGTTCCACGAGCCCTTGTAGGCGTTGTCGTAGTAGTCGGCATTGGGGATGAAACCACGCTTCTCGCCGGGAAGGTCTACGCCGAGCTTGTAGCCGAAGCCCATTGATACCATATAGTCCTTCCACGTGGTGAGGGCATCCTGCACGGTGGGATATTTGCTGCGGTTGCCAAGCATATAGTAGAGGCCCCAGCAGAAGTAGCCGTTGCACGAGGTGCCTATGGCGGGGATGAGGGGCAGTGGCGAGCCGTGGCCGTGGCAGCCAACCTTGAGGCCGCGGAAGCGGAAACCGTGGGAGCATGGGAAAGCCGTCTGCGGAGTGATGATGCCTTCCTCGAGGAAGGTGAGCGCCTGCGAGGTCTTGAAGGTGGAGCCTGGGGGGTAGGTGCCCATGATGGCGCGGTTGAGCAGCGGTTTCATCGGGTCGAGCGAGAGCTCGCGATGGCGCTTGCCGCGCTGGCGCCCTACCATGGTGCGCGGGTCGTAGGTGGGTGATGTCACCATGCAAAGAATTTCGCCCGTCGATGGCTCTATGGCCACGATACTGCCCAGCTTGCCTTTCATGAGACGCTCGCCGAGCTTCTGCAGCTCAAGGTCGATGCTCAGGGTGAGGTTCTTGCCTGGCACGGGCTTCTGGTCGAAGCGCCCGTCCTGATAGCGTCCTTTGATGCGGCCGTGGACATCGCGTATGAGAATCTCGGAGCCCTTGATGCCGCGCAACTGGCGCTCATAGCTGCGCTCCACGCCCTGCGTGCCTATGTAGTCGCCCGAGCGATAGTAGTCATCCGCCTCGATGTCGGCAGGGCTCACTTCGCCCACGTCGCCGAGGATGTGTGCGGCGTAAGGGTAGGTGTACTGCCGGATGCTGCGCTTCTGAATGTAGAAACCTCTGAAGTGGAAGAGCTTCTCCTGGAAACTGCTGAATTCGCGCATCGACAGCTGATTCATAAACACCTGTTGCGTGTAGGGCGAATAGCCTTTCGTGCGGCGGATCTCATCCATTCGTTTTATGTACCATTCGCGCGTGATGCCGAGGCTGCGGCACAGGCCGAGGGTGTCGACGCCGTCCTGTTCTTGCATGACGACCATGATGTCGTAGGCTGGTTGGTTGTAGACGAGCAGCTTGCCGCGCCGGTCGGTGATGGCGCCGCGGGCAGGGAACTGAATGCGGCGCATCAGGGCATTGGAGTCGGCGCGGGCACGGTAGTCGTCGGAGAGCAGCTGCAACGAGAAAAGGCGCACAACGTAGATGATGACTACGATGAGCGCCGCAGTGCCAAGCACGTATTTCCTATATGTCAGATCTGAGAAAGACACTCTTTATTCTACGTTTTTTACTGTCCACTTTCCACGTTGCTCTTTCCACCCTGTATGCTCTCTATCTCTGTTCTATGTCTCCTCTCTGTGCTCTCTGTCTCCTCTGTGTGCTCTGTGACTGCGAAGCAGTTCGTCATTTTTCACTTTTCACCTCCCTGCCTCTCACCTTCTCCATGGCAAGGCAGAGCACGAGAGTCAGCAGCCAGCTTGAGGCGAAAGATATGGCCAGGTCAATGGCGTGGAAGAACGAGAAACTCAGAAGTAAGAAATAAGTGAGCGTGAACAGCAGCGTGAGGATGGCGGCATAGCGCACGTAGCCCCAACCGCCGAGGGTGTGGTAGGAGGCTTGCATATCCTCGAGCGCATCCTTGGGGGCCATGGCTCGCAGCAACAGGGGCTGTATGAAGGCCGTGAGTGTCATCGATGCAGCACCAAGCCCGGGCGTGAGCGATGCGAAGTCACACAGCAGTCCGCAGACAAAGCCCCATAGCAGTACGCTCCACCGCGACGAGTCGAGGGGGAAAAGCAGTAGCAGGTAGACGTAGGGCAGGGGAGTGGCGTAGCCAAAGAGATGGATGTAGTTGAACACCATCATCTGCGCCGCCACGAGGGCAACGAGCCACAACGTACGTTTAAGAAAAATGACGAGCATTGAATCGGGGCTTTATCCGATGTTTTAATCTAATGTGTTTAATCCTTACGCCTTAGGTTCGGCAGTAAATAGTTAATGCGCCAACATTGAGTCGGCCTGATGCTCGAGCTCGCGCACCTCAGGCTGGAACTGTTGGGCTATGACGCTGACGTCTTGCAGAGCCGTGAAGTCAGTGGCCAGATGAACGCGCAGTTTGTAGCTCAGACCATCGTCGCTGTTGCCGATGGCCTCGACTTTACCTACAAAGATGCCGGGAGGGAATACGGAGCTGAAACCGCTGGTCTCAACAATGTCGCCTATGTTGAAGCGCGCGTGGCGTGGGATGTCGTCGAGTTGGGCGTAGAGCGGATTGATGCCGTCCCATACGAGGTGGCCGAAATAGTCGGAGCCACGCAGGCGGCAGCTGATGTGCGAGCGGCTGTTGAGCAGCGGCAACACTATGGAGAAATGCTCTGACGTGAGGAAGACGATACCGACAAGTCCCGTGCCGCAGACCACGCCCATCTCCTGGCGCACACCATCGGCGGCGCCGGCACTTATGGTGATGAGGTTGTCGCGACGCATGACGCTGTTCGTGACGACCTTGACCGGAATCAGTTCGATGCCTTCCATGCGATCGGCTTGCAGGCGCTCGGTGCCCGTGGAGTCGTGCGAGAGGATCTCTATCTGGCGCGTAGCTTCAGCCAAGTTGTACTCTAAGATGAGGTTACGACGCGTCAGCGCTGCATTCTCGCGCCCGAGCGTGAGGTAGCGCAAGACGCTCGCTTCGGCCTCATGGGCCTTGCTTACGGTCTCGGTGGTCGCCGTGAGCCATAGGCTATGCTGATAATGATTGAACTGGAAGAGCAGCACGAGGCTTACCACTTCCAGTACAACAAACAGCATCCAATGGTGGTACTTGGCTATGAAATCCAGGAGGGCACGCATGGACTGCTACATCAGGAACGAGAAGTTGTGGATGTTCTTGAGAGCTACGCCCGTGCCCTTGGCCACGCTGTGGAGGGGGTCCTCAGCGATGTGGAACGGGATGTTGAGCTTGTCGGTCAGGCGCTTGTCGAGACCGCGCAGCAGTGCGCCGCCGCCGGTGAGGTAGATACCATTGCGGACGATGTCGGCATAAAGCTCTGGCGGTGTCTCCTCGAGGGCGTTGAGCACGGCCGTCTCGATCTTGGCGATGGTCTTCTCGAGGCAGTGGGCTATCTCCTGGTAGCACACGGGCACGGCCATAGGCAGCGCTGTGATGCGGTTAGGTCCATGCACTATGTAGTCCTCGGGGGCGTTCTCGCCCAGGTCGGTGAGTGCGGCGCCTACGTTTATCTTGATGCGCTCGGCCATACGTTCGCTCACGCGTACGTTGTGCTGGCGGCTCATGTACTCCTGAATGTCGGCGGTGAGATCGTCGCCGGCGGTGCGCAGACTCTTGTCGGCAACGATGCCACCGAGCGAGATGACGGCAATCTCTGTGGAGCCGCCGCCTATGTCAACGATCATGTTGCCTTCAGGGGCTACGACATCGAGACCGATACCAATGGCAGCCGCCATAGGCTCATAGATGAGGTAGACCTCGCGGCCGCCGGCATGCTCGGCAGAGTCGCGCACGGCACGCAGTTCTACTTCGGTGCTGCCTGATGGCACGCCAATGACCATGCGGAGCGACGGTGTGAAGATACGCTTGCCCGTAGGCACCATCTTGATGAGGCCGCGCATCATCTGCTCGCAGGCATTGAAGTCGGCGATGACGCCATCGCGCAGCGGGCGTATGGTCTTGATGCCGGCGTGCACCTTCTCGTACATCAGCTTGGCTTTTTCGCCTACGGCTATCATCTTCTCGGTGTGGCGGTCGAGTGCTACCACGGAGGGCTCATCTACGACAACCTTGCCTTCGGATATAATGATGGTGTTGGCTGTACCAAGGTCCATCGCAATTTCTTTAGTGAAAGAGAAAAATCCCATAGTAATTTTAAATCGGGTCTACTCCCCAGCCTCTCCCGGAGAGAGGGGAGTAGATTCTTAATGTTATTGCAACTTTATTGTCATTGTTATACTCTTGTAGTCAATACTTGTTCGTTGACTACTACTCCCTGAAAGGGAAGTTTAGGAATGGGACTGGAACCACCCGTGTATGGCCGTGTCGTAGTGGCTGCTCACGCCGAAGGCCTCTGTGGCGAAGTGGCGGCGTTGCTCGAGTGTGGTCTGTGCGCCCTGTGCGTTGATGATGTCGAGTAGTGGACGGTACTGCTCTTTTGACGGTATGATGACGACGTCGTTGAAGTTCTTGGCGCCTGCGCGAATGAGCGAGATGCCACCTATATCTATCTTCTCGATGATGTCGGCCTCGCCGGCACCGCTGGCCACGGTCTGCTCGAAGGGGTAGAGGTCAACGATTACGAGATCTATCTCTGGGATGTCGTACTCAGCCATCTGCTGGCGGTCGCCTTCGAGGTCGCGACGCCCGAGGATACCACCGAAGATTTTGGGATGAAGAGTCTTGACGCGGCCTCCCAGGATGCTGGGGTAGGTGGTCACTTCTTCAACCTTCTGGCAGGGGTATCCGAGACTTTCGATGAATGCCTGCGTGCCTCCTGTTGACAGGAATTTAACGCCTTCAGCATGTAGCTTCTTGAGGAGCTCGTCGAGACCGTCCTTGTGGAAGACGGAGATGAGTGCAGTCTTAATCTGTTTCATATCTTTATTTGAGTTTTGCTAATGTTTCTTTGATGCGGCGCATAGCCTCGCGGATGTTCTCGTCGCTGGTAGCGTAGCTCATGCGGAAGCATTCGGGTGAGCCGAAGGCGTCGCCGCCTACGGTGGCTACGTGACCCACTTCGAGAAGATACATAGCCAGATCGGTGCTGTTGTTGATGACGCGGTCGCCGTCGCGCTTGCCGAAATAGCTACTACACTTGGGGAAGAGGTAGAAGGCGCCCTGGGGATTGTTGACCTCGAGGCCGGGAATTTCCTTTGCCAGACCGACGATTAGGTTCTTGCGGCGCTCGAAAGCCTGGCGCATCTGTTCGACGCACTCTTGCGAGCCTGTGTAAGCAGCCTCAGCTGCCTTCTGGCTTACGGAGCAGGGTCCGCTGGTGTATTGTCCTTGCAGTTTGTTGCAGCCTTTGACAATCCATTCGGGAGCGGCAATGAAACCGATGCGCCATCCCGTCATGGCGTAGGCTTTGCTGACGCCGTTGATTATGACGACGCGGTCGCGGATGTTCTCAAACTGAGCTATGCTCTCGTGACGGCCCACGTAGTTGATGTGCTCGTAGATCTCGTCGGCCAGCACTATTATGCGTTCGTGGCGGGCGATGACATCGGCCAGAGCTCGCAGTTCTTCCTTGCTGTAGACTGAGCCCGTGGGGTTCGACGGAGAGCAAAGGATAAGTGCGCGGGTGCGTGGAGTGATGGCGGCTTCGAGTTGCTCGGGCGTGATCTTGAAGTCTTGCTCGATGGGGGCTTCAATGAACACGGGCGTGCCTTCTGCCAACAGCACCATCTGCGGGTAGCTGACCCAGTAGGGTGCGGGAATGATCACTTCGTCGCCTGCATTTACCAGGGCCATGATGGCATTGCATACGCTCTGCTTGGCGCCGTTGGAGCAGAGAATCTGCGAGGGAGCGAAATCGAGTCCGTTCTCGTTCTTCAGTTTCTCGGCGATAGCTTGGCGCAGTGCGGGGTAGCCCGGCACGGGCGAGTAGCGCGAGTAATTTTCCTCAACGGCCTTGATGGCTGCGGCCTTGATGTGGTCTGGTGTGTTGAAGTCGGGCTCGCCGACACTCATGTTGATGACGTCGACGCCTTGGGCTTTGAGTTCGCTGCTACGCTGGCTCATGGCCAGTGTGGCAGATGGTGCTAGGCGGTTGAGACGGTCAGATAACATATTCATTTGTTTCTTTTGTTTTGTTATTCCGCGGCAAAGGTAGTGATTATAAATGAAAAGAGTAACATGAAAAGTAAAAAATAATTGAAACTTTTCACTTATTCAAGTGCAACGTGTGTCCCATGCGCTCCTGCTTGGTCTTGAGGTAGCGCTCGTTGTAGCGGTTGGGCTTGACCTCGATGGGCACGTTCTCTACTATCTCGAGCCCGAAGGCTTCGAGGCCTACACGCTTGACGGGATTGTTTGTCATCAGGCGGATTTTGTGTATGCCGAGTTGGCGCAGTATTTGTGCGCCTACGCCGTACTCACGCTCGTCGGGGCGGAAGCCGAGGTGGACGTTGGCCTCTACAGTGTCCTCGCCCTGCTCTTGCAGTTTGTAGGCTCGCATCTTATTGAAGAGTCCGATGCCACGGCCCTCTTGGTTCATGTAGAGCAGCACGCCTTTGCCTTCGGCTTCTATCATCTGCATGGCGCGGTGGAGCTGCTCGCCGCAGTCGCAGCGCTGGCTGCCGAAGATGTCGCCCGTGGCGCAGCTGGAGTGCACGCGCACGAGTACGGGCTCATCGGGCTCCCATGTCCCTTTGATGAGCGCTACGTGCTCGAGACCGTTGGAGAGCTGGCGGAATGTGATGTCACGGAAGTGACCGTAGGCTGTGGGAAGGTCCACTTCGGGCGCAGCCTCCACCATCTGCTCGCGCTCGAGGCGGTAGGCAATGAGATCGCGTATGGTGATGATTCTGATGCCGTGGCGGCGTGCCACCTCCTGCAGCTCGGGCATGCGTGCCATAGTGCCGTCGGGGTTGAGAATCTCGATGAGGGCGGCGGCGGGCTGCAGGCCTGAGAGACGTGCGAGGTCTACGGCAGCTTCGGTGTGGCCGGCGCGGCGCAGCACGCCGCGGTCTTGTGCATAGAGAGGGTTGATGTGTCCCGGGCGGCCGAAGTCGGCAGCTTTGGCCTCGGGGTCGGCCAGATGGCGTATTGTGGCGGCGCGGTCAGAGGCGCTTACGCCCGTAGTGCAGCCTTCCAGCTTGTCCACGGTCACGGTGAAGGGTGTTCCCAGCATCGAGGTGTTGTCTTGCACTTGGTGGGGGAGCTCCAGTTCTTCAGCGCGGCTTATGGTGATGGGCGCGCACAGCACGCCGCGTCCTTCGCGTAGCATGAAGTTGACCTTCTCTGGGGTTATCATCTGGGCTGCGGTGATGAAGTCGCCCTCGTTTTCGCGGTCCTCGTCGTCGACGACGATAACGAACTTGCCCGCTTTGAAGTCCTCGAGGGCTTCAGGTATGGTTGAGAGTTGTATCATAAGTGAAGGCGTTTGAGTATGCGTTTGAATATCTTTTGATATGCTTCAATATTGAATACGGCGGAGTCTTGGTTGGATTTCCATGTCAGCCAGATGGCTATGGGCGTGAGCGCCATCGTGCTCAGCCAGGCTCCGAATGGGATCTCCCAAGTGCCGTTCTTGGCCAGGTTCTCGCCGCTGATGTTTATGATGTAGTAGAGGATGAAGATTATGACGGAGATAACCACGGGCACGCCCAATCCTCCTTTGCGTATGATGGCTCCGAGTGGTGCTCCGATGAAGAAGAAGATGATGCATGCGAGCGAGAGCGTGAACTTCTTGTGGCGCTCGACGTAGTGGAGACGCAGGCTACGGTTGTTATAGGCGCTGAGGTCTAACATCATAGCTGTCTGCGACTCGCCGCTGGTGACACGGTCGAGTGCTATGCGGGCCACGCGGGCTTCCTGGTTTGGCGTGAGGTGGGCGTAGACGCTGTCGAGAATGAGCGAGTCGCGCTGTGCACTGGCAACGATAGAGGCCGAGTCTTTGCGACCGTCGAGTCGCGTCTGGGCAAGGAAGCCGTAGCTGTACTGAGCATATTGTGCCCGTCCGGTGGAATCGAGCAGGTGTATGAGCGAGTCGATGCCGAGAGTCAGCAGCTTGAGGTCTTTGGCTTGCGCATTATTGCTGAAGAGGTTGGCGTCCATCTCGTTGAGCGATGCGTCGAAGGGAATCAGGTCCACTTCTTTCTTAAACGTCTCACGCATATAGGGGACTGTGGCGTGGTCCATAGCGCTGCCCGTGTTCTGCATATTGCGAAAGCGTTGTCCGTCATAGAGCGTAAGTTGCAGATACTTCTGGTCGGCAGTGCTCTGCAGGCGCCCAGAGTCGGCCAGCACGACCTGCGTGTCGTCGAAGTTGCTGCCTTGGTTGTAGATCATTATGCCGTAGAGCATGCCTCGCTCCACGTCCTTCTTCTCGACGAAAAGGTTGTAGCCGGGAATGTCGTTGTAGAAGACGCCTTCAGGGATTTCCAGCTCAGGGGATTTCTGGCGTATGGAGTAGATGAGGGCGTAGAGCTTCTTGCTCGACTTAGGACCTATGACGTTTTGAAAATAGAACGAGCCAGCGGTGATGCACACTACAAAAATGAGAATAGGCCGTAGGATTCGCACCAGTGGTATGCCGACGGCCTTCATGGCAAGCAGTTCCAGGCGTTCGCCCAGATTGCCGAAAGTGATGAGCGAGGCCAGCAGCACAGCCAGCGGCAGCGACGCCGGCACCAGTGTCATCGAGGCATAGAAGAAAAACCGCCCAAGCACATCGAGCGACAAGCCCTTGCCAATAAGCTCATCTACCCATTTCCACAGGAACTGCATGATGAAGATAAACAGGCAGATGAAGAAGGTGCCTGCAAACAGCGTGCAGAACTGCTTGAGGAGGAATGTATCTATGCGCTTGAATATTCTCATTTTCTCGGCCTGACGCCTGCGCGGTCTTGCGCGCGAGCGTACATTATTTATGTGTGTGCTCGAAAAGCGGCGCAAAGGTAGTAAGAATATTCGAACTGCGGGCTATCGAGCGCTAACTTTTTTGACTTAGTCTATACTTTTTGAAGAAAAGCAACCGAAGCCGGCTTCTTTTGTGCAGAAGTCGGCTTCGGCCAATGGCGATTTACTAGCCTGTTGTGTGGCGCAGGCTTAAGGTCGGAGAAGATGCATTTTCATATTATCGGCAAGGCAATAAGATGTTCAAGCCTCGACGGCTTATCTCTTGCTTCTCGGAGTAAAGATGAAATAACGTTGTGACGTCATCGCGTCACGTTGTGACGTGATGGCGTCACGATGTGACGCGACGACGTCACAATGTGATTTTGGAAACCCTTCTTGGTGCTACAAAAAAAGTAGCCGCGACGTGTGTCTCGGCTACTTAGAAGGCTTGTGCTTTGCTATTGGCCTTGCTGACTGTGCTTCCTGAAGGAGTCTGCCATCAGATGCGATTGCCCAGCACAATCATCCTGCGTATGCCCTCGGTGAACTGCTTGTCGTGCTTGAGGTCCTCGATGTTGAGGTGCATGCGGTAGCGCCAATAGTGGTTCGGGTTGGCCGGGATGTTTATGCGTTCGGCATTGGCGTCCTTCAGGCGCAGGTGCTCATCTATGGCCAGCCAGTCTTGCAGAGCTATGACACAGAGCATCGACGGGCAGTCGAGGTGGCGCTGTATGATGTCTTGTGCGAGCCATCCGGGCAGCGGGTGAGGTGCGGGTCCTTCGCGGTGCAAGATATTATTGAAATAGTCTTGCGTGCGTTCGTAGTCCTCGTCCCACCACATTCGCAGTGTCGGTGTGTCGTGGCTCGAGATGGTAGCAACCGATCGGCGGGGGTTGTTCTCAACATGGCCGAAGCGCACCCACGGCTCTTTGGGCATCGACTCCAGTTCGAGACTGAGGATGTCGAGCTCGTCCATGACCCATTTGACGCAGGCTGGCACCATTCCGAGGTCCTCGGCGCAGCAGAGCATACGCGTGGCCTTGACGAGCTTAGGCAACTTCTGCATCGCTTCTTCGTACCAGAACTGGTTGTTGCGGTGGTAGAAATAGTCCTCGTAGAGGGCGTTGAAGGCTTGCTGCTCGTCGTTTGAGAGGCGCTGGAAAGCCTCGGTCTTTTGTGCGCTGATGCGTGGATGGAACAGTTCGGGGTTCTTGTGGTCGCGCAGGAAGAGGAAGTTCGTTGAAGGCACCTCACCGCCCCTTATGATTGGTGCTACGTTGGCCTTCAATGTCTCCAGGCTGATGCCGGCTCTGACAATCTCATCGCGTGAGAGAGCCAGCGCGGGTGAGAATTGTCCGAGCAGGCCGCTCTTGGCTGGCATGGGAATCTCCCAAATGCGGAAGAATCCCAGGACGTGGTCGATGCGATAGGCGTCGAAGTAGCGTGCCATACTGCGGAATCGGCGCTCCCACCACTGGCATCCGTCGCGGAGCATCTCATCCCAGTTGTAGGTGGGGAACCCCCAGTTCTGGCCGTCCTCAGCGAAGTCGTCGGGCGGCGCGCCAGCCTGACCGTTGAGATTGAAGTAGCGCGGCTCTTGCCAGACGTCGCAGCCATGGCGTGCCACGCCGATAGGAATGTCACCTTTGAGAATTACGCTGCGCGAGCGTGCGTAGGCATGCACGCCACGAAGCTGTTGGGCCAGGATGAATTGTACGAAGTAGTGGAAGGCCACGTCCTTGAAACCTTTGTTGCGCGGGTTGCTTAGCACCTTGCGGTCGTCCTCGTTCCATTGGTTGTGGTCGGGCCATGATGAGAAGTCGCCCGTGCCGTAAGCGTCGCGCAGGTGGCAGTATTGTGCGTAGGGCACGAGCCATTGTTCGTTGTCGGCAAAGAAGGCTTTGAAGTCGGCTGTGGCCAGTGTCTTCTTGCCTTCCTGCTCATAAAGCAGCTGTAAGTATTCGAGCTTGGCGGTGTTAACACGCTCGTAATCAATTTGTGGCAGCCCGTTGAGCTCTTGGCGCAGCTTGTCGAAGCGGCGGCGGTCCTTCTCGCTCTTGAGCGCCGGCAGTGCACCCAGTTCCACGTACTGCGGGTGCAGGGCGAAGACGCTGATGCACGAGTAGGGGTAGGAGTCAGCCCAGGTGTGGCTGCTTGTGGTGTCGTTTATGGGTAGAATCTGCAGCAACCGTTGTCCAGTCGTTGCCACCCAGTCGACCATCTGCCGTAGGTCGCCGAAATCGCCTACGCCGAAGCTGCGGCGCGAGCGTAGCGAGAATACGGGTATGAGCGTGCCGGCCACGCGGAAATCCTCGGGGGCGTCCATCCATGCATCGCGCTGCACGGCCGGCAGGTCGGGGTTCGACACCTCTTTGGGGTCGAATGAGTGTGGACAAAAGACCCACTCGGAGCGTTTCTCGCGCCCTTGCCAGGTGACTGTGTAGAAATAGTCGATGGCATGGTCGACGCTGAGTTCTATAGCCCAGATGACGCCGTCGCGCGTCGATAATGGATGACGTGTCTGGCTGCCATCGGGCTCCAGCACGTTGAGGAAAAGGTCTTCACCGTAGATTGTGCGGTATTCAATTTCAAATCTTATATTCATGGCTTTTGCGGCCTATGGCCTATTTGGATTAGAGATTGTGGATTAGGGATTGATACATGTTTTTAACTTTCAACTACAGCCTGATCGTGCCTTCCGACTTTTATAAAGCTTACGCAGAGGGCTCCGAGACAGAGGAGAACTCCAGAGACAATCATCATGGACGATTGATGGTGTCCGATAAGTGAGAGAATCGTGCCGCCGCAAAGAGCTGCGATAATCTGTGGCAGACAGATGGTGCCGTTGAACAGCCCGAGGTAAGCGCCCATATGGCCGTAGCCCTGGAGGGCGTTGGTCACGAATGTGAATGGCATGGCCAGCATGGCGGCCCAGCCGCATCCGATGCAGAGGAAAGGAATAATCTGGAGATATTTGTCGGGGCAGAAAGGAATGAGGGCGAAGCCGATGCCTCCGATAATGAGGCTGATGGCGTAGGCCATCTTCGTACTCTTGAACTTAGGTAGCACCAGGGCCCAGCACACGCTGCCCATAGCCTGTATGGCGTAGAGCACGCCCGTCCAGTTGCCTGCCACCTGATAGGCCTCGGAGGCCGGGTCGGTGGTGCCCCAGACCGTCTCGCTGACGGCGTCAACGACGTAAGTCCACATATAGAGGAAGGCTGCCCAGCAGAAGAATTGCACGAGGCCCACTTTCCAGAAAGTCGAAGGCGCGTTCTTAAGGAGTGTAAACCAGTTGGCTGACTCCTCCTTAGTCTCTTCGACGGGATTATACATCCGATATTCTTGAGGATTCCACTCACGCACCTTCAACATCGTGTAGATGACACAGATGATGAGGATAGCCGCGCCGCAGTAGAACGACCAGATGACAGAGTCGGGCACTACGCCTTCGGGCGCCACATTCTTCAGTCCTATCCATGTGAACACGAAGGGGAAGATGAAGCCTACGACGCTCCCGGCATTGCAGAGGAACGACTGAATCGAGTAGGCCTTAGCTTTCTGCTCCTCGTTGACCATATCGCCTACGAGCATCTTGAACGGTTGCATGGCCATATTCAAGCTCGTGTCGAGCAGCATGAGCATGATCAGACCGAACACCATGACAGCCGAGAGACTAAGGCCCAGCGAACCGGAGTTGGGCAACAGACACATCACGGCCACAGCCACGGCAGCTCCGATGAAGAGGTAAGGGATGCGCCGTCCGAATCGAGTCCAGGTGTTGTCGGAGAGCGAGCCTACGATGGGCTGCACGATGATACCCATGAGCGGCGGCAGGATCCAGAAGTAGCTCAGGTCGTGCGGATCAGCGCCCAGCGTGCGGAAGATGCGCGATATGTTGGCGCTCTGCAAGGCGTAGGCTATCTGTACGCCGAAGAATCCGAAACTGAGGTTAAACAGTTTCCAGTAAGGTAAGTTAGGTTTTTGCATAATGGTATGTGTTTATATCATTCTTCATTTTTCACCTCTCTTGTCGTTCCACGCGTGATCAGGCGGGTCTTTACCACTCGACGCTCTACGGCTCCGGGTGCAGTGCGCCCTTCGACGTGGTCGAGAAGTATATCTACGGCTTCTATGCCTACGCGGTGGCCTCGCTGCTCTACGGTCGTCAGCATCGGGTCGCAGGCTATGGCGCGCTCACCGTTAGTGAAACCGCAGATGCTGAGGTCGTCGGGAACGTGAAGACCTAAGCGCTTGGCGGTGTAGAGTATGCCTATTGCCGTGTCGTCGTTGACGGCGAAGATCGCGTCGGGGCGGTCGGGGCGCTGGAGCAGCTCGGGCGTGATCTCTTCGGCCTTGGCGCGGTTGTCGCATTCGAATCGCATGTCGGCCTCGGGCGTGAGGCCGCCTTTGAGCAACGCGTCGCGGTAGCCGTTGTAGCGGTTCTTTGAAATCTCGAGATGCATGTCCGAACCGTAAAAGGCTATACGTCGGCAGCCAGTCTCGATGAGGTGGCTGACGGCAGTAAAGGCGCCTTGATAGTCGTCGACCACGACGCGGCTGGTGTTCAGTCCAGTGCAGATGCGATCGTAGAAGACGATGGGCATTTCGTTGTCGAGGAGTTTCTGAAAATGGTCGTAGCGAAGAGTGTCCTTCGCCTGCGAGACTATTACTCCGCATACGCGATGCCCAAGGAATGACTCGCAGATCTTCACCTCGCGCTCATATTGCTCGTCGCTCTGCGCCACAATCATGCTGTAGCCGCGTGCCGACGCCTCTTCCTCCATGCCTGAGAGTATAGTAGAGAAATAGTAGTGAGCTATTTGAGGCACTATCACTCCGATGATCTTCTGCGGCGCCACGCGGCTGCGCCTGAGCGACTCGGCTACGGCGTTAGGTATAAAATTATGTTCGCGCGCGTAAGCCTGTATGCGCTCCCGCTGCTCGGCGCTGATGCGGGGGCTGTCCTGCAGCGCTCTCGACACGGTAGCTACCGACACGCCCATCTCTCGGGCTATGTCTTTCATTGTTATATTGGCTTTTTCGCTCATAATCGGGTGCTTTCAGCTGCAAATATATATAAATGTGTCCGACTGCTTATTATTTGTAAGCAATATTTTTTCAAGCTTGTGTATGCAAACGTTTGCGCAATTCTTTTGATTGATTTGTGTCAACGTTGTTTTCGCCTTTACAAACTCTCACTTACATTTGCAGCATCAAATTGACGTAATCCGCCCCTGCACGTTTTGAGGGCAGGCTTTCGGCAGCAAGAATGAATACAAACATATTTAACTAACTAAATTAAACAACAAGCATGATGAAGCAGGTAAACACCAGAATTCCACTTCGGATTCTCGCCCTCATTTGTGGGCTTTTCATCTCACTTGGCACCTTTGCCCAGATTCAGGTCAAAGGTAATGTCAAGGATGATACCGGCGAACCCGTCATGGGTGCTACCGTCCGCGTGATTGGACAAGAAGGCGGCACTACATCAGACTTCGACGGTAATTTTGCTATCACGGCGCCTCAAGGCAGCCAGCTTACCATCTCGTTCATGGGCTTTAAGACGGTGACCGTAGCAGCCCGCCCTGTAGTGAATGTCACACTTCAGGAGGATTCCAAAGTCCTTGAGGACGTGGTTGTCATCGGCTACGGTACCGTCAAGAAGAATGACCTGACGGGTTCTGTTATTGCAATTAAGCCCGACGAGATGAACCATGGGTTGCAGACAAGCGCTCAGGACATGATTCAGGGCAAGATTGCTGGTGTAAGCGTAATCCCTGGTGATGGTACACCTGGTGGTGGCGCTACTATCCGCATACGCGGTGGCTCGTCGCTTAATGCCTCTAGAGATCCTCTGATTGTGATTGACGGCTTAGCACTCGATGCCTATGGCGGTAACGAAGGCTCAGCCAACGCACTCTCCATGGTGAATCCCGCCGACATTGAGAGTTTCACCGTGCTGAAAGACGCTTCGGCAACTGCCATCTACGGTAGCCGCGCCTCTAATGGCGTGATTATTATCACCACGAAAAAAGGTCGTGCTAACTCTGCTCCGAAGGTTTCGTATAGCGGCAATGTCAGCTTCAGCAAGAACGTGAAGAAGCTTGACGTTCTGAGCGCAAGTGAATATATGAAGTTCACGCAACGCATTTCGGGCTTTGAAGGCGACGATTCGGGTTGGCAGGCTACTGATGAATACGCCAATCTCGGCTATTACGATGTCTCTGGAAAGCACCTGTTCGCTAACACCGATTGGCAGAACGAAATCTACCGCACAGGTGTCAACACTGACCACAATGTCACGCTGACGGGTGGTTTCAAGAACATGCCTTACCGCGTGAGTGTTGGTTATACACATCAGGAAGGTACGCTCAAAACCTCTAACTACAATCGTTACACGGCCAGCGTGAACCTTGCACCGAGTTTCCTCGATGATCATCTCCGCGTCAACCTCAATGCCAAGGTGGCTTTTGAACGCAATTCATTTGCCAATACCGATGCTGTAGGTAAGGCTCTCTTTATGGATCCTACAAAGCCTGTCTATGACAACCGCCCCGAGGCCGCTGAGTATGGAGGATTCTGGCAGTGGCCAACGACAGCCGATTTCGGCGATGCAACTTGGACGCACAGCTACATTAACACTGCGGCCTCTAACCCCGTGGCCACTCTTCTGAACCAGAGTAATATCGGAAAAGGTCGTGATATTCTTGGCAATTTGGAAATCGACTATAAGATTCATGGCTTCGAGGATTTGCATCTCCACGTCAACGGCGGCATGAACCTTGGCCATGGCCACAGCGACAAGGAAGTGCTACCTTATGACTACTCCAACAATATCTACTATGGCAGCAAGGGCTGGAACGAGAAAGATCGCTCTAACCTCTCGCTCAGCGCTTACGCTCAGTATCTGAAAGATATCAAAGACGTTCATCACATTGATGTCATGGCTGGTTATGAGTGGCAGCATTTCCATATCAAGACGGACTACTCCTATCCCCTCTACTATCCGCATACTCATCTGACACATCCAGGCGAACTTGTTAATCCCGACTACTTCGATACCAAGAACTCACTCTATAAGTCAGAGAACTACCTCGTCTCATTCTTCGGCCGCGTGAACTACGGTCTGCTCGACCGCTACCTTGTCACCTTCACCCTTCGTGACGATGGTTCATCTCGTTTCAGCAAAGGCAACCGCTGGGGACTCTTCCCCTCTGCAGCTTTTGCATGGAGAATCAACGAAGAGAACTTCCTCAAAGATGCCAAGAATGTATCTGATGCCAAACTGCGTCTCGGCTGGGGTATCACTGGCCAGCAGGAAGGCATTGGCGACTACAAGTACATCGCAAACTATACAGTCAGCGGCTCAGGGGCCTATTATCCTATAACAGGAACAGGCATTACCTATCGCCCCGAGGGTTATAACCCCGAACTGACGTGGGAAAAGACAACGACCTATAATGCAGGAATAGACCTCGGATTCTTCAAGAATCGCTTTACGGCCAGTGTCGACTACTACTATCGTAAGACGACAGACCTTCTGAATACGGTTAATCTTGCTGCGGGTTCCAACTTCTCAACTCGCATTATGAGCAACATCGGTTCGCTCCACAATCAGGGCGTTGAAACCCAACTTGTCTATCGCCCCATCCAGACGAAGGATTGGTATTGGGAAATCGGATACAACCTCACGTGGAATAAGAACAAAATTGATGAGCTCATTTCCACCGATGGCGCTCCTATAGGCCACGCCTTTGCAGCCATTGGCTCGGGTGGTTCTGGAGCCGTAATGGCTTACGCCGAAGGTCATCCAGTCAGTGCGTTCTATGTTTATCAACAGGTCTACGGCGAAAATGGTCAGCCACGCTACGGCGAGTATGTCGACCGCAATGCTGATGGCGTCATCAATGAACAGGATAAGTATTTCTACAAGAAGGGCGATGCAGATGTCATCATGGGACTCTCCTCCAAGGTGACCTACAAGAATTGGGATTTCGGCTTCTCACTGCGTGCAAGCCTGAACAACTATATGTACAATTCCATCGAAGCTGGCGATCGTGCCGATGTATCTAAGCCATACGTCTACTACGGCAACACCTGGCACAACGTCGTCAAATATCAGCTTGATAAGAATTGGCAGGCAATGAACAACGTCGCGTCACAGTCCGACTATTTCGTCCAGAATGCCTCTTTCCTCAAGTGTGATAATATCACGCTGGGCTATTCGTTTAACCATATTGGCAAGAGTAGCATCAATGGCCGCGTCTATGCAACGGCACAGAACGTATTCACAATCACCAAGTATAAGGGAATCGACCCCGAAGTCAGCGGAGGCTATGATGGAGCTATCTATCCGCGTCCATTCATTGGCATTCTTGGTGTGAATCTTAACTTCTAAAACGTCCCATCCTAAATAACTACAACAATGAAAATCAGTATAAAGAAATCTTTTCTGTCTGCAACCATCGTTGCGATGGCTGTTGGTGGGACTTTGACCTCATGCGTAGGCGACCTTGATGTCACACCCATCAACCCTCAGCAGACAATGGTGCTTGACGAGGATGCCCTCTTCAACAAGATTTATGCCAGCTTTGCCCTCACGGGTCAGGCGGGTGGCGCAGGCAACGGTGATATCCCACGTGAGATTTTCGATAACGAGGGTATGTCGGGTTTCTATCGTATGGCTTGGTCGCTCAACGAGTTCACTTCCGATGAGGCAGGATGGCTTTGGTCTGACGCTGGTGTGCCTGAGTTGCTTCACAACGACTTCTCGGCGAGCAATACTTTTTCGTTTGCCATGTACTATCGTTTGTACTTCACGATTACATTGTGCAATTCATACATCGAGCAGGTCAGCGATGCGCGTAAGGTGGCTGAGGTTCGGCTCATCCGTGCGCTCAATTATATGTACGTGATGGACCTCTATGGTGCAGGCCCCATGTCGACGAAAGTTTCGGCAGAACTTGCTCCTTACTACACCCGTCCCGAACTGTTCGCCTTCTGCGAGTCTGAGTTGAAAGCTGTCTATAATGACTTGGCCGACGATGGCACCAACACTTATGGCCGTGTGGACAAGGCTGCTGCCAACCTGCTTCTGGCCCGCCTCTACCTCAATGCTCAGGTTTACACTGGTGCCGAGAAATGGGCCGAGGCTATGGAATATGCAGAGAAAGTAATCAATAGTTCCTACTACCACCTCAACATGAATGGTAAGAACGGTTACTCGGCTTACCAACTTCTCTTCCTTGCTGACAACAACGAGAATGGTGCACAGTACGAAGCTGTTCTTCCTACCCTGATGGACGGACTGCAGACCCAAAGCTATGACGCGATGAACTTCCTCGTGTTCGCAAGCTATGGCGAGAATGAAGATATGGCCGTTCCTTCTGGAACCAATCACAGCTGGACCAAGTGTGCTCGCGTGAAAGGTAAACTCGTCGAGAAATTCTTTGGCAGTACTGAAGCACCACAGACCGACGACCTCGCCGAGATGATAGCTAAGGCCAATGATGACCGCGCTCTCTTCTACAGCAAGGGCTATAAGCAGTATCTCACGGAAGAGAAGGCCGACGAAGGCTTTAGTTGCGTCAAGTTCCGTAATGTGCGTTCCGACGGCAAGGCTGCCAGCGCTATTAATTTCGTAGACACTGACCTGCCGTTGCTTCGTGTTGCTGAGGCTTACCTTACATACGCTGAGGCTTCTATCCGCAAGAACGGACAGAACCCGACGGCCACAGCCTATATCAACAAGCTGCGTGAACGCGCCAATGCAAAGCAGGAAGCCACCTATACACTCGACGATGTCCTCGATGAGTGGTCACGTGAATTCTGGTTCGAAGGACGTCGTCGTATGGACCTCGTACGCTTTGGACGATTTGGCGGGCAATCCGAGTACCTCTGGGAATTCATGAATGGCGTTCCCACAGGTGGTTCCTTCTCTTCTAACTTCAATGTCTATGGTTTGCCCGCAACAGACCTCGACGTGAATACGAATCTCAAGCAGAATGCTGGTTATTAATCAGAAAAAACAGTAACAACTATGAAACTTAAATATATCATTGCACCTATGCTTGTTGGGCTCGGTCTGGTCGCTTTCTCGTCATGTTCTGACGACAACGGTTCCAATCCAACCCTCCATATGCCAGAGAGCTTCGTGCTTAACACTCCGTATGTGGCAGCTTCCGTGCTGGATCTTGAAAATACTAAAGATCCGCTCGTCATCACTTGGTCGCAACCAGACTATGGTGGCTTCCCCGCTGCTGTGACTTACTACGTCCAATATGCGCTCGATGAACAGTTTACATCAACTGTTGATGAGGAAGGCAATACCGTTCCCAACTACATTCAGGAGGACGAACCGCTCAGCGTGTGCCGCGATTCCATTGATGTCGCCGATATCAACCGTAACCTTATGACGTTGCTTGGGGCTTCATCTGCAGCTGACGTGCCTGCACTTGTTAATGTCTTTTTCCGCATTTCGGCTCAGACACCATCCACCGATGTTATCTACTCTAATGTCGTCAAGGTACAGACATCTCCTTATTTCCAGACTCTCGTCGCTGCCGACCCGATCTTGTGGTATCTGACTGGATCTTGCATTGGCGACGGATCTTGGGGTAATGCAGTTCCTACGGGCTGTCTGCCCATGTACCTCAGCCAGAACAGCGACTATGATTATGCTACTGGAACTGGCGAGATTCTCTGGGCTGGCTATCTTACCTCCGCTGGCTTCAAATTCCGCGGCTCGCCCGATGATAACTGGGCTGTGCAAATCGGTCAGGGCGACAGCTTCGGCAAGTATAAGGTCAACGATGGCGGCTCTGCCAATATCAGCGTGCCGAGCGATGGCGTTTATCTTATCACGCTTGACACCAAGACCAACACGCCCGTCATCACAGAGTACTCTGGCTCTGCCAAAGTCTTTGATGGCATCGCAATCTCAGGATCGTTCAATGGCTGGGGTGACACGGCATTGGCTCCTGCCACAACTGTCTGTGAGAACCATGACTGGTTCATCAATATCGATCTCGAGACAGGTGCCGAAGTGAAGTTCAAGCAGTCTGGCTCATGGGACTTCAACTGGGGTGGCAAGCTCTCTACCCTCTCCTACGGTTACTATGGCACAGGAGTCGGCAATGGCGATAACCTCTATATCTCCGAGGGCGGAAACTTCAACATCTACTTCAATGACATTACTGGTCTCTTCCGCTTCGTGAGAGTTAGCAATTAGTCATTAACATTTTACATTTCACATTTTACATTTATTAGAATATGTATAAGAAATTATTATATGGCTGTGCAATAGCAGCTCTGACAATCTCTTGCAACGAGGACTTCGACAACTGGTCGAGTCCTCAGAGCAACGAGCCCGAAGAAGCCGTGGAGGTCCTCCTGTCTTCTTCATTAGGAGCCGTGGAGGTAAATCTCGCCGAGGTGGCAAGTGACAGCATTCAAGTCGTAACGCCAGAGATTGCCGCCCCAGATGGCTATGTGTTTGACTCCCTCGTGGGCAAACTGGCCAAGATCACCACAGATGAAAGTGGCGAAGAAACCATCGAAGCCACATATGATGTCGATATCGCAAGTAATGGTTTTGTTGCTGTCGCTGATCTTCAGGACGCTACAAATGCTTTCTATGGTATGCGCCCATCAGCACGTAGCATTGTGCTCTACGTCTATGCCAAGGTGTTCACTTCAGAAGCAAAGACAACGTGTCTGAAGTCCAACACGGTGACTTCAGCTCTCACGGTGACGCCTGTGGCTCCAGTCATCGAGCCCGCCTATTACCTTACTGGAAGCATTAATGGCTGGAACAACACCGACGTTACTTACAAACTTACTAACGACGGTTCCGATCCTTATGATAACCCGACCTTCACTTTGCGTATTCCTGCACCCGAAGACGGAAGTAATGTCGAGTTCAAGTTGACACCTGAGAGTGGTCTCGGCGGAGACTGGAGTGAGTGCCTGGCGGCTGGTGAAGCGGATGGCACATTCGCCTACCATAATGTCGGCGGTAACTTCGTCATTACGGCGGTCGAAGGTGCACTCTTCTACGACCTTACCTTTAATATGTTAGACCTCACATGGGCCTATACCGCAGTCAACTTCAAACCATTTGTCTACTTCATCGGCGCTACAGATGGTTGGAGCGTAGCCGACCAGAAGTTGGCACATCAGGGCGACGGCCTCTATACGGGCTATGTCTATTGCGCCGATCCGAACGGTTGGGGCAACGAGTTCAAATTCCAACGTGAAGCAGGCTCTTGGGACAACGAGATTAACAGCGGCACCTTTACGGGTGGCATCAGTGGCGATTTTGCTGACGGCGGTGGCAACATCAAGGCTACGGCTGGTGAAGGCGTCTATTTCGTCAGCCTCGACTTGTCAGCATTCACACTCAACGCCGTGCGCATCACTAACATGAATCTGGTAGGTGACTTCAATGGATGGAATCCTGGTGACGATGCCCAACAGATGACATGGGATGCCGCTAACTTCTGCTATGTAATAACAGGTGCCGGCGTGACAGCCAATGGCTGGAAATTCACGGCCAACAACGATTGGGGAATTAACCTTGGTGGCGAACTGAACAATCTTGTCGGCAATGGAGATAATATCTCGGCTGTTGGGGCGACCATCAAGTTGTATCCTACGCGTAAGACAAGCGACAATATCTACTGTACTATCGAGTAATTTTCACTGAAGTCTTAAGGGTTCCCTCATGAGACTCTTGAGACTTTTGGCCAAAGCCCTTAAGGGTTCTGCAATGAACTCTTAAGGGTTTACTTTTCTAAACATAAAGAGACACAACGTAATGAAAAAGCATTTTCTTCTCTCGCTGCTTGCACTCAGTTTAACGGCTTTCATGGCCGTAGGTTGTGGCGGCGACGACCCTGTGACGCCCGCACCCGAGCCCACACCCACGCCCACTCCAACTCCCACACCTGAGCCTACCCCCGAACCCATCGTAGGCTGGCCTGCCGACTATGGCGGCGTCATGCTCCAAGGCTTCTACTGGGACGGCTTTGGCGATGCCCAGTGGACGCGCCTCGAGGCTCAGGCCGATGATTTCGCGCCCTACTTCTCGCTCGTGTGGATTCCGCAGAGCGGCAACTGCGGTGGCACCAGCATGGGCTACGACGACCTCTGGTGGTTCAACGACTACAACAGTTCCTTCGGCACCGAAGCTGAGCTGCGCTCGCTCATCCGCACCTTCAAACAGAAAGGCATAGGCACCATTGCCGACGTGGTCATCAACCACCGTCGCAACGTCAGCAACTGGGTCGATTTCCCAAAGGAGACGTACAACGGTGTAACTTACGAGATGGTTTCGACCGATATCTGCGCCAACGACGATGGCGGTGAGACAGCCGTGTGGGCGCAGAACAACGGCTACAGCCTCTCCTCAAATCTCGACACCGGCGAAGGGTGGGGCGGAATGCGCGACCTCGACCACAAGAGCGAGAACGTCCAGACTATCGTCAAGGCTTACCTAGGCTTCCTGCTTAAGGACCTCGGCTACACCGGTTTCCGCTACGATATGGTCAAAGGCTATTCCGGCTCGTTCACCAAGCTCTACAACGAGAGCGCACGCCCCGAGTTCAGCGTAGGCGAGTGCTGGGACGGCACCTCCACCATACGCGCATGGATCGACGCCACCGAGAAGTCCTCGGCAGCCTTCGACTTCCAGTTCCGCTACGTCGTGCGCAACGCCGTAAACAATCAGAACTGGGCACGCCTCGGTCAGCAGAACGATGGCAACTGGCCTCTCGCCTATTCCAATTACAATGGTGGCGCCTACCGCCAGTATGCAGTCACCTTCGTTGAGAACCACGACACTGAGTACCGCTCGGCATCGTCGCCGCAAGACCCCATCCGCCGCGACACCCTCGCTGCCAACGCTTACCTCCTTGCCATGCCCGGCACACCTTGTGTATTCTCGAAACACTGGAAAGCCTACAAGCACGAGATTGCACGCATGATACAAGCTCGTCAGGTAGCTGGCATCAAGAACACCAGCGCCGCTGTGCAGTACCGCTCCAACGCCGCATTCTATGCCGCCAAGGTCGAGGGCTCCAACGGACAGCTCGTCGTGTGGCTTGGCGACCAGGCCAACGCCGCCACCGAGATAGGCGAGGGCTTCACCAAGATCCTCGAAGGGCCCCAATACAGCTACTGGCTCGCCGATGCACTCGTTGCTGCCTGGCAGGCTATGCCCACGCCAACCTTCAAGGAGGACACCGTGGAGAAGAAGGACATCACCATTCACCTCAAAGACCCCGGATGGCCACAGGTTTACTTCTACGCCTGGGACGGCAACCTCTATATCGACGACGCGTGGCCCGGCGTGCAAGTGACAGCCACCAAAGATGTCAAGGGCGCTACGTTCTACTACCGCACCTTCAACGTCTCGGCTGAAACCGGCTACTCGATGAACGTCATCTTCGACCAAGGCTCTTCAGAGGCTCAGACGGTGGACATAACCGGAATCACCTCCGACCGCTACTATGAGATCGGCAACCGTGTCGACGGCAAATTCACCTTCCGCGACATCACGGCCGACTACGCACAATAGACATACGGGCGCAAGTGCCTATACATACGGGCGCAAGAGCCAACACATACGGGCGTATAGCGCTACACGGCCGGTCGTATAACCTCATGCGACCGGTCGTATTTTTGATAACTACCGGGTATCCCACACCAAAAAACAAAATGTTTTTCGAAAAAGGGTTCATCTTACATTGCAAGTGTTTGATAATCAATTGCAGCACCAAAATGGGCATTTGCCCTTTGCATAGTGTGGTCCTAAGCAGCCTGAATTAAGCATGGTCGGTTCTCGTTTAGAATAAAACGGCCGCAAATATTTCTTATGCAGTATGGGCGTCTTAGTCGAGGCTCTCTCGCATATTTTGGCCTTTTTACGTGAGTCTGATTAATGCCATTGCTGATTATCAGTGCGTTGCGATGTAAGATGAACCCTTTTTTGAAAAACTTTTCAAAAATCATTCACTATCCTTTCGACTTTCCTCCTTCCGCTTTTCACCTTTCATTGTTCACTTTTTCAAATAAAATCGTAACTCGTAACTCATCATTCATCATTTCTTCTTACCTTTGCAGCCGCAAACGTAAACTAATATGTCACAACACGACCGTACAAAGGAACTCGGAACGAAACCCATCGGGCAGCTGCTGATGCAGTACGCCGTGCCGGCCATCATCGCTATGACGGCCTCGTCGCTGTATAACATGGTGGACAGCATCTTCATAGGGCAGGGCGTAGGCGCGATGGCCATCGCCGGCCTCGCCATCACCTTCCCGCTGATGAACCTCTCGGCGGCCTTCGGCGCAATGGTGGGCGTGGGCGCTTCTACGATGATCAGCGTGCGCCTGGGGCAGAAGAACCGCGAGGAGGCACAACTCTTCTTCGGCAACTCGATGACGCTGAACGTGGTCATGGGTGTCGTGTTTATGGCCATAGTGCTGGCCTTCCTCGACAAGATACTGCATTTCTTCGGAGCCTCAAGCCATACGCTGCCCTACGCCCGCGAATATATGGAGTGGATTCTCTATGGCAACGTCTTCACGCATCTCTACTTCGGCATGAACGCTGTGCTGCGCTCGGCCGGACATCCGCGCACAGCCATGGCGGCAACCATCCTCACCGTAGCACTCAACACGGCTCTCGACCCGCTCTTTATCTACGGCTTTGGCCTGGGCATTAAGGGCGCCGCCATAGCTACGGTGCTCTCGCAGTGCGTCTCGCTGGCGTGGCAGATGTGGATTTTCTCGCGGCCCACTGAGGTCGTTTATCTGCGGCGCGACACGCTGGCGCTGCGCCGTCGCATCGTGGGCGGCATACTCTCAATCGGGCTCTCACCCTTCTTGATGAATGCCTGCTCATGTCTGGTAGTCCTGCTTATAAACAAAGGGATGGTGCGCTACGGCGGCGACCTGGCCGTAGGGGCCTATGGCATTGACAACCGAGTGCTCTTCCTCTTCGTGATGATAGTCATGGGCTTCAACCAGGGCATGCAGCCCATCGCCGGCTACAACTATGGGGCTCAGCAGCACGACCGCGTGCGCGAGGTACTCTGGCGCACCATCACGTATGCCACCGTTGTGATGACCGCCGGTTTCATCCTCTGCGAGCTCTTTGCCGAGACTATCGTCAGGGCCTTCACTCAGGACCTGCGGCTGATGCGTATGGCGGCCCATGGTTTGCGTATTGACGTGGCTCTCTTTCCCGTCATAGGATTTCAGATGGTCACCGGCAACTTTTTCCAAAGCATAGGACAGGCTGGCAAGAGCATCTACCTCTCGCTCACGCGACAGCTCATCTTCCTCGTTCCCTGCCTCATACTGCTGCCACAGGTAGTGCCGGCCATTGGCCTCCCGGCGCTCGATGGCGTGTGGTGGTCGCTGCCTGTGAGCGATGGTCTCGCAGCCCTCAATGCCGCCGTGCTTCTATATTGGCAGATACGCGAATTCCAAGGCCGACCCGTCAATTTTTCCCCATTTCATCGATTCAACCTGCTTCGCCTGCCGCATCGCATCCACTATTTTGCCGTCAACCGCGTAGCCCCTTACATCCCCCTCTTTTCACTCTTCCAAACTAAAGAAAAAGAAGAGGATTGAAGATGAATCCTTCTCTGGCCACACTCGTTATGACTACAGCTTTGATAATATAAAAACTACGGATTATACGGATTCTACGGTTCCGTTCTAGCAGAGCCCTAAAATTATCAGTGAAAAGAACAACCGTATAATCCGTAAAAACCGTAGTTTAAAAAAGTTCCGGCACTCTCTCGTTGCAATGAAAGCCGTATAATCCGTAGTTTTAAAAAAACAATCTGTAGTTGCAAATGTATATCAATAGTTCAATTATTCTATAAAACTTACCTTGTCATGGAACTTTTATTTGAACAGGAAACGAAGAGTATTATTAGTGCGTGTTATGAGGTACATCGCGTTCTGGGGCGTGGTTTTACAGAGCCTCTCTATCAAGCTGCATTAGCTGAGGAGTTAACACTACGTCAGATTCCATTCGTAAGGGAGGACTACATCCCTTTCTTTTATAAAGGCAAGGAGTTTATAAACCTCTTAAGACCTGATTTTGTATGCTACTCTCACATTATTCTAGAATTAAAGGCAGTGTCAAATCTTCTGCCTGAACACGAGGCACAGCTGATTAACTACTTGAAAGCAGCCGATTTACCTGTTGGTTTGCTCATAAACTTCGGGACTGAATCTATTCAAGTGAAACGACGAGTACACTTGTATTAAACTGCAGTAGATTTTTTTAATTATCAACTACGGATTATACGGATTTTACGGTTCCGTTCCTGCAGAGCCCTAAAATTATCAGCGAAAAGAAAAACCGTATAATCCGTAAACTCCGCAGTTTAAAAAAGTTCCTACGCTCTCGTTGCAGTGAAAACCGTATAATCCGTACAATCCGTAGTTTAAGAAAATATCAATCTGTAGTCAAAATTTATGAAGCGAATAGGTTTGTTGAGCGACACCCATAGTTTTTGGGACGATAAATACCTGGAGTACTTCGAGGAGTGCGACGAGGTGTGGCACGCCGGCGACATAGGCAGCACAGAAGTGGCCGACCGCCTTGCAGCCTTCCGCCCCTTGCGCGCCGTGGTTGGCAACTGCGACGGCGGCGACTTGCGCCGTATGTTTCCGAAGTTGCTGCGTTGGACGTGCGAGGGCGCCGACGTGCTGATGACGCATATCGGCGGCTACCCGGGCCGCTACGACCGCAGCATCATAAGGCAGTTGCAGGAGCGTCCGCCAAAGCTCTTTATCTGCGGGCACAGCCATATACTGAAGGTCCAGTACGACCGTCAGCTCGGACTCCTGCACATAAATCCCGGAGCAGCAGGACTGCAGGGCTGGCACTGCGTGCGGACGCTTGTGCGCTTCACCATCGATGCCGGCGCCTTCCGCGACCTCGAAGTGATTGAAATTCCGCGGCCGAAGAGCGAACTTTTTTAGTTTTCGTAACCCTTCGCGGCAAAAAAGCGACATTTTTTAAGTAAAAAAGGCGCAAAAACTTGCGCGGCACACAAGAATTATTACCTTTGTACCGCTGTGGGTGCATTATGCCATCGTGCGGATAAATAATTATATGTACCCGCGCAAGCAATCGAACTCGCAAAAAACAATAATTAACTTTATTTACTAACTAAAATCCTAAGCGTATGAAGAAATTTCTTTTACTTCTATGCACCCTACTGGGAACAGTAGGGGCTTGGGCTACGGAGATTAACACCGTGAAGACTACGCTCATCACCAGTGAGCTGGCCATCGAGAGCGGTAAGTACTATGCCTTCAGGGTCAATGGTGGTTCGTACATCACCGAGTCCGAAGGGCAGTATGTGGCTCCTAGCGCTCAGAACACCATCACCGATGCGGCGCTGTTCACATTGACTGGCAGCACAGGCAACTGGAAGGTGCGGTGCAAGGACACAGGCAGCTTCTGGGGCACGCTAACGGGCTCTGCTACGGGAACGTTCCTCCCTGCCGGCGGTCCTGATGCCGGCCTGTGGACACTGACCTTCAGTGGCAGCAATGTTCAAGCCGGCTCCGGCGGCTATTTCATCAACCGCTCCAGCGGAGTCATGCATGGTTGGACTACTGGCATCCCCCTGCAGATGTATCTCGTTGAGGACCAGACGCTCAACGTCGCTACCTCGCTCGATGAGATTAATCCCAACAAGGCCTACGCCATCAGCAACAGCCGTGGCGCATGGTGCGCTGCAGCCGATGGCTCGAAGATTCAGGGCGTAAGTCTGGATCAGACCAATGTCAACCAGCAGTTCGCTCTTGTCAACTACGAAGAAAAGCTCTACATCTACAACCTCGGAACAAAGAAGTTCCTTGGCTATGATGATGAGAAGGGCCGCGACAACAGTGTCTTAGGTGCTCCAACGCCCATCACTATCGCTGAGACGGCCGATGCCAACTACCATTGGTTCTTCAACTTCGATGAGTCGCACAACGTCAACCTCAGTGGCGGAGTTATCATTATTGATGGTTGGACAGCTCACGATGCCGGCAATATGAACATGCTCATCGAGGCTGCTGACTTCGACGCCTCTGAAGGCATCAAGGCCATCATGGCTGCCAACGCTAAGCCCGGCGACGACCTCACCTCCTTCATCGTCAACCCGAGCTTCGAGACGGGCGACATGACGGGCTGGACCACGGTGAATAGTTCTGACACCGGCGTTAAGCCTAACAGCAATGGTACTTATGCCACCAATGGCTGCGACGGACAGTACCTCTTCAACACATGGTGGAAGGGTAACCCCATCACGCAGACCGTAACCGGACTGCCCAACGGCAAGTATGAGCTGAAAGTCCTCGTGGCCAACGATGCCGGCGAGGGCAATGCCGACAAGCCCTGCATCTATATCCTCGCCAATGGCGAACATGCAGGCCCTGTGGCAGGCACCTCAAAGGGCACCTTCGCTGAAGGCACCATCGAATTCCTGGTAACCAACGGCACCGCTACAATTGGCGTCGTAGGCGGCAACACCGACGGTTCCTATCGCGAGGACGGCTACTATTGGTACAAGTGCGACAACTTCCGCCTCACCTACCTCGAGGCTCTGCCCAGCATCGACGATGTTGAGATTCCCGAAGGCAAGATGAGTTTGGCTGCAGAGGAAGGCCTCGAGACAGCCAAGGCTTCGGGCGATGTTGTACAGCTGCTCGACGCTGTGGCTGTGGCCAAGAAGTCCATCGAGGCTTATGCCAAGGCTGCCGACGCTATCGCCGCTGCCAAGGAAATCCTCAATAGCACCAACGTCCCGACTGAAGAGGCCACACAAGGCTTCGCCGGCGCCATCGAGATCTTCGAGGACGGCTACGAAGCAGGCAATCTGTCGGACGAAGAGGCTGCCAACGCCGCTGCAACGCTCGGCACTGCTGTCACCGAATGGCGTGCAGGCGCCAACGGCGAGTCAGTGAAGTTCCTCGAGAGCGCTTTCGATTTGCCCAATGGCAACTTTAACGTACCGCTCTACGTCAACACATGGTCGGTAGAAGGCGAGAATGACGGCTCCAACTTCAAGGTGCCATTCTATGAGAACTTCATAGGCGACGACCAGTCGCTCGCCGAGAACCGTTTCGAGACCAGGATAGAAGGCCTCACGCCTGGCGATATGTACGAAGTGTCGGCACTCATCCGCACACAGCTCAATAAAGCTGCAAGCGAGCAAAGCGAGGCACCTTATGGTATCTCCTTCGGTGCTGAAGGTGGCGAGCCCGTCGACGCTTGTGCCGATGCTGAGTTCCTCTCGAGCAACCTCTATCTCAAGGAGGTGACAGCGGTAGGTACTGTAGACGACCAGGGCGTGCTCACGATCTACGTATCCGTAAATACCAACAACGTACACTGGCTCAGCTTCAAGAACATTAAGTATAAGAAGATCGTGCCCGCAGCATGCGTCAGCGTAGAGGACGGCGCCTTCATGGAGGCAACAGGCAACTTCGTATATCAGTGGACTTCGGGCGAAAGCTTTAGCCCCGCTGTTGAGATTACCGTTCCCGGTGGCATCAACAATATGGACAAGCGCGTCACCGAGAAGAACTTTATGATGTACAGCGGAAGGGCTCTCTCCAGTCCCTACGACATCACGCTGCCTATGGGCTTCGCCATCAAGGGCGTGACCATCACCGCTACAGCTGCTTCCGGCGCTCAGACTGTCGCCTGTGGCGATATCTCCAAGGAGTTCAATGCTGAGGCTGTCACTGAGTTCTACATGGCAGACCCCGATGGCACCGACAACACCTTCGAGTTCGTGCTCTCAGGCTCCAACACCGGTCTGGCTGTTTCGAGCATCTGCATCGATTACGAAGAGGTCGGCACGGCTGATGTCACCTTCAAGGTCGTCGACAAGGAAGGTGCCGAACTGGCATCCACGGTGCAGAGCGTCAACGTTGGCGCACAGGTCACCGAGTTCGCTCCAGAGGTGCTCCGCCCGTTCGTAACTTACGAAATGACTGAGGCTCCCGCAATCACCGAAGCCGGAGAGTATACTTGGACAGCTACCGTCAAGGCAATGGGTGGCGTCTATCAGATCAAGCGCGGTGAAAACTTCCTCTATGGTAACGGCAACGTCCTCGAAGGCGCTCTCCAGAGCGGCGAGACGGGCGAGGAGGACTGGTACCTCTGGACTGTAACAGGTAATCCTTACGAGACTGTGCAGCTCACCAATAACTACGGCGGTATGATTACCGCTCTCGAAGGAGGTGGCTATGCCGCGGTGGCAGCCGAAGGTACGCCAATGGAGATCCAGACAGCTGGCACTGACGCCGCCTTCACGATGTACACCAACGACACGTGGGGCTTCTATCCCTACAGCGGCTGGTTCTATGTCGCCGACCGCTATTCCTCTGGCACATTCACGGCCAACAAGATTGCCGACCTGCCCGAACCGCTCAGTCCGTACGAGGCAGCTCTCGCTAAGATCGAGGATGGCAAGTACTACAATGTGTTCACTGAGGTCGGTGGCGAGAAGTACTATCTCACCGGCAACGGCACGCTCGACAAAGCTGGCGCCACGGCCTTCAAGTTCGAGAAAGTGGCTGGCGAAGAGTATGAGTATGGCTTCAAGCTCAACAACAGCGGCACATTCTTTAGCAATCCTCCCGGAACCAACGAGAGCAACCTCAAGAGCGGAAAGATCAGCACCAGCACCAGTGGACGCAACACTTGGGAAGCTCAGGTGTGGTTCCTCAACGAAGAGGGCTACTATGCTGTCCGCAGCACCAACGCAGCAGCTGCAACAAGCAGCTGGGGTTGGGTAGGAAGCTCCTACTGGTATGTCGAAGAGGCTGCAACGCCCATCGCCCAGTACCAGTGGGATCCCTCATACGTATGGCAACTCGAGGAGATTGAGAATCCCGTGAACGTAACCTACGTAGTCTATCCCGCCGGCTCCACAGAGCCTGTCGGTAGCGCTACCGTTATCCAGGATGCTGGCAGCGAGCCCGTCGTTCCCAGCGTGCTCAAGACGAAGCCCTTCTACAAGTATGTCATGGACGACGACGCCTACATCGGCGAGGAAGACGTCACTATTAATGTTACCCGCGACTATGTCGACGGCATCGTGCTCAAGCTCGAAGACTTCTCGAACAACAAGGCTTACACTGTAGCTTGCGACCGTGGCTCGCTCCTGACCAAGGACGGCTACGTAGCTTCAACGGCACACGGCTCTAATGCTGGCGCAGCGCCTGCTGAGTTCGCCGTAATCAGCTACGAGGACAACTTCTACCTCTACAGCGTGGCCGACCACAAGTTCATGAACTTCGATCCTACGGTCGAGGGCGACGGTTCTCGCGGACCGCTGGCCGACCAGCCCACCCACGGCATCGAGGATGCTATCAAGCTTGAGGCTAAGGCTGAGCCTTACTTCCTCACTTACTTCACCGCCGGCGGTACCAACTATGGCTTCAACACCAACGGCAACGATCCTTACGGATACGTCATCAACACATGGATGAACGCCGACCCGGGCAACCAGTACTACTTCATCGAGTCGTCTGACTTCGATCCCACAGAAGCTATTGCTGCCCTCGATGCATTCTTCCATCCCGCAGAGGAACCCATCCTCGAAGGCATAGCAGCTCTGAAGAGCTTCGAGCTCGATCCTGATTCCGAGTCTGCTAACGTGACACTCCGTCTCACCGATGCTAAGGTAACATTCGTCAACACCGTCGAGCAGACCGACATCGATTGGGATACCTTCGAAGAAATCACCATCACAAAGGATAACGTAGTGATGGAAGACGCTTCAGCAGCTACGCTCCTGCAGGGTCTTGGCCTCAATGAGGCCCTTAAGGCTGGCGACACCGTTACCGGTGATATTCGTTTCACTGTTGTAAGCGGAATGTTCGGCAGCGAATATGTAGCCAACGACTTCACTGCCGAGAGCCTCACAGCGCTCGAAATCACTGAGGGCGAAGCTACACCGCTCGCCGTCACCGATGACAACGTTGAAGCTTACGCTGAGAACTACGACTACTACTACGTAGAGTTTGCCGATGCCACCTACAGCATCAGCGAGGATGGCGAAGCTACCATCAATCTGCCCGTCATGGGTCAGGAATTCCCGATGATGGACGCACTCCAGGCCCTCACCGAGGAAGACTATCCCGAAACGGAAGTTGAGATGACCGCCCGCGGCTACATCGTTGACTACTTCGGCCTCTTGACCTACTTCCAGCCCATCAGCTTCGAAGTGCCCGAGCCCGTTGTTCCCGTACAGATCACAGGCACCTTCGACGGTATGATCAAGCAGATTCTCAGCCACCCGCAGACGGGTAAGCAAGGCGAGGCTAAGGGTGAGCAGACTGTCACCATCGCCGAAGGCGAGGAGGAAGGCACCTACGACATCACCTTCTCTGGCTTCACGATGCCCGTCACTGGCGCCGTACTGCCCGAGTTCACTGTGACAGGCGTAGAGGCTGAGGTCAGCGAGGACGGCGGCACAGCCACCTACTCACTGCCCGTATGGGCTCCGCAGACGATCACCATCGACCGCGGTACCGGTTCCGTGACCTACGACGTCAAGCTCGAAGGCACCAAGAGCGGCGAAGACGCTCCCGTGCTTAAGCTCACTCTCACCAACTCCGTTGTCGACGACGTATACTTCGGCGCTGACGAAGAGACCATCGACGCTGCCATCGAGGCTGATGAGGCTACTGCTATCAGCGGCATCAACAGCATCAACGAAGCAGGCACCGTATTCGACCTCTCCGGCCGTAAGGTTGAGAAGGTACAGCGCGGTGGCATCTACATCGTCAATGGCAAAAAGGTTTCGGTGAAGTGAGCGCCATGAAAGCTTGCTTCCAAATGGCCGAACGTTAGAAACGTAAATACTTCTCCGGGCATCCCAGCAGGGGTGCCCGGAGTTTTTTTTGCCTTTTTTATAAAAAAACAACTTTTTTTCTTGCTTATTCCGCAGAATGATGTAATTTTGTTCCCGAATTGGCGCGGTATAAGCTCTTTACCGGGCCGCTCACTACATCTGAACAATCATAATTAACCCTATTTATTAACTAATTCTTTAACCTATGAAGAAAGCTTTTCTTTTCTTGCTGGGCCTGATCGCCTTCATCGGCGTGCAGGCACAGACCTCGCCCTATACGGGCGCGGCATTGGCTGATGGCGACTTCTTCCTCTACAACGTTGAGACGGGCCTTTGGCTTCAGAACAACGATGGTATCAACAAGGGAGATTGGAACACACGTGGTGCTGTAGGCACTTACGGCTTCGATTTTGCTATCACTGCCGTTGAGGGTGGTTATCAGCTGAACCCCAAGTTCGGCCATAACCAGAGCATGAACGCCAGCAACTTCTATCTCGACACAGGTGACGCTCTCACCGTATGGACCATCGAGGCTAAGACAGTTGATGGCGTTGCTAATGCTTACACCATCAAATCGGGCGATCAAGTGCTGAGTGTTGATGCAGACAACAAGCTCGCCTTTGGAGCTGACGCCAACACTTGGCAATTGGTGACTCGTGATGAGCGCATCGCTTATTTGGAGGAGAACGCTTCGGCCGATAACCCTATCGACGCAACGTTCCTCATCAATGACCCCGGCTTCGCTCATGAGAACTCCCGTGCCAGCGCTTGGCAATGGGCTCGTAACGGAGGTAACCTCGACGATGTTCGCGTTGACGATGGCACCTACCGTTGCCGCCGTTCCTACGCCGTGTGGAATACTTCGGATTTCACCCTCAAGCAGACTATTTCCGGCGTGCCTAACGGAAAGTATGAAATGACCATCAAGGGCTACTATCGCGATGGCAACCGTGACGACGTGGCAGCCCGCCGTACTGCAGGCACCGAACGTTTGCTTGCCAATTATTTCGTTGGGGAAACAAAGGCCCCTGTGATGTCCATTCTTGATGGCGCCGCTGAAACACGCTCTGATAATTTATTCTATTATCCTGACCAGGAAAATGCTGAAGCACCCTACGGTTACTATCCGGACAATGCAGGAGCATTCAACCGTATTTTCCAGGATTATCCCGACGCATATACTAATAAAGGTGTAGTCGGCATCGTCTCCGATGGCACTCTCATTATCGGTGTCGAGAAGATTGAAGCTAACGCCAGTGACTGGTTTGCTTTCGATGATTTCCGTATTAAGTATCTCGGCAATGAGATAGACCTGTCGGAATTCGTCGCAGCACTCGAAGAGGCTATCGCTGCTGCAGAAGCATTTGATGGTTCTAAGACCTCTACCGCACTGCAAGAGGCTTTGTCAACAGCTCTTGCTGATGCACAAAGCAAGCGTACCTCACAGAGTCAGGACGAGATTATTGCTGCTACGACGGCTTTGAACCAAGCCCTTAGTTCAGCTAAGGCTGTTGATGTATCAGTGCTTAAGGCAACAGCTGAACTTGCCAAAGCTGAAGGCATTGATACTGGCGCTGCTGATGAAGTGATAGCAAATGCTGTGGAGTCTGGGGCTGTCAACGACGCCCTCTTCGACCTGCGTGCAGCACGCAAGGTTAAGGCTCAGGCTCTGCCCGACATCTACACAGGTTCTGCTCCTGCCGAAGGTAAGGTTTACATCTACAACCTCGGCACAGGCATGTTCCTCGGCACCGGCTCAAGCTACAACACCCACTGCGCTGTTGACCAGGTTGGTATTGAGGTCGAACTCATCGCCAGCGGCGAAGGCTTCAAGATGAAGACAAACCGCGGCGGCGGATGGCTCGCCAAGGGTAATGCCGAGGCCAGCGCATACGTTGACAGCTGGAATGCCGATCAGGTATGGCAGTTCATTCCCGTTGATGGTCAGGAAGGTGTCTACAACATCAGCTTCGACGGCACTGCTACGAACCTCTTGGGATACAACCCCCACAGCCAGAACGACAACAACACTGGCACCTTCTGGGGCTCTATCGGTATCAAGCGCGAAGACGCTGCCGATCCCAACAACCAGTGGAAGATCATCACCGCCGAGGAGCGTGAGGCTCTGCTCGCTAAGGCCAGCAAGGAGAATCCTGTCGACGTCAGCTACCTCATCAAGAGTGCCAGCATGAACGCTCAGGACAACCGCGATGCCGACTGGACGCGTGAGGTCAATGGCGGCAATGGCGGCGCTTGGGTCAACAACACCGAAAACCACGGCTACGAAGTATGGAACGCCGACGACTTCAAGATCCATCAGACCATCGAAGGCCTGAAGCCCGGACTCTATGAGGTCAGCGTAAGCGGCTTCTGGCGTGAAGGCGACGGCCCGAACCAGGCTGCCATCGTCAACAACGACGGTGCCCTGCAGCAGAAGGCATACCTCTATGCCAATGACCAGCAGGCTCTGCTCAAGAACATAGCCAGCTGCCCCGACTTCGCTCCTGGCTTTGCTACTCAGGCTTCCGTCAAGGGCAACTTCCCCAACTGGCCGGCTGAAGGTCTCGAGTACTTCGAGGTCGGTGCCTTCAAGACATCACTCAATGTCATTGTTGAGGATGACGGCACGCTCACGCTCGGCGTAGGTGTCGACGAGAAGGTTGCTTTCGGCGACTGGGTAGTCATGGACAACTTCCGCCTGAAATATCTCGGCGGCGCTTCGGACTACGACCGTGCTCTCGTTTCCATCGAGGACGGCAAGAACTACAGCGTCTTCACAGAGGTTGACGGTCAGAAGTACTACGTAACGGCTGACGGTAAGCTTACAACCGATGAGAGCGCTCGCGGCGCCTTTGGTTTCCAGAAAGTGAATGGTGCACAGTATGCTGAGGGCTTCCTGCTCAACTCGCAGAACAACACTCGTTTCAGCAATCCTTACACCACAACCGAAGCTGCTCTGACCAATGGCAGCCTGAACATATCTACCAACAACCGTGCAGACTGGGAAGCTCAGGTGTTCTTCCAGAATACTGATGGCAAGTATGCTGTTCGTGCTACCAATGCGAAGTACAATGGCGAAACCAGCGGATGGGCTTGGATTGGCAACACCTACTGGACAGCCAATGCAGGCGAAGAAGGTCCTCTGGCAGAGTACCAGTGGGAGCCTAACTACATCTGGCAGCTTGAGGAGAATCAGACTGTAGACGTGGCCTTGAACCTCGTCCTCGAGGAGAAGGTTATCGCTACCGAGAAGGCTACTCTCGCCGTTGGCCTGCCTGCTCCTGCACTCCCCGCCGCCTTCAAGTCGAATGCTGACGTCGTGGCAGCTTACAAGGGCCTTGTCTACTTCGAGAAAGATGTAGACACCATTGAAGAAGGTACTACAGAAATCAACTTCACCGCCCTGAGCGCTATCTCCGAGAGCTTCGCTAATGCTAAGTGGTTCAACATGAACATCCGTGGCAGCTACTGGGTTAACATGGACGAGACCGAGCCTTACTACCCGACGACCGGTAAGGACCTCACGGCTGATGCCAGCATGTGGGCCTTCGGATTAGTGGAAGGTGCTACCTCCGAGCAGATTGTCATCTGGAACCGCGCAGCCGGTGCCGACAAGTCGCTCAAGTACACAGGCGAGAACGACAGCAACAACAAGCCTCTTGTTGCAATGCGCGACGGCCAGACCGCTTGGGAAGCATTCTCCAGCGCCGATGGCTTCGTAATCCGTCAGGTAGGCAGTGGCGATAACATGTACGTCAACCAGAATGGTGGCGCCTCTGGCCCCTTCAGCATCTGGAACAGCGGCAATGCTCGCAACGACGGTGGCTCTGTACTCCGCATCTATCCTGTTGAGATTGAAGAGCCCGAAGCACTCGAACTCGCTATCGATGTTGAGCGCGTTATCGGTCAGGGTTATACTCCCACCTATGCAGAGGTTGACTTTGCAGAGGCTAAGGAATTCCTCGGCGTAGAAGAAGTGACCTCAGACATGCTCTACTTCGTCAATCCCGACGGTACTTGGATTGACTACGCTACCTATGCAGTATCGCCCGATCCCGACTTTACATATGACGGTTGGTGCGATGCAGAAGGAGCTGCTGCTCAGTGGGGCGAAACGACAATGATTAACGTTAAGTTCTTCGAAGCTATTCCCGATGGCGTCTTCTCTATCTGCGATATGAACGGTGCTGACGAGGTAGGCAAGACCTACGCTGTGAAGTGGGCCCTGAAGGCTAACGATAAGTCTGTTGTATACAGTGTCAACGTGACATTCGTTGAGCCCGAACAGTTCGACCTCACCTACGACGAACTCGACAAGGTTATGTTCATGGACGTCGATGTTAAGTCTGAACTCGGTAAAGCTTACGAAGGCCTGTCGGCTGAGGCTCCCGTGCGCAATGTGCTCCGCTACCTTGGTATTACTTCGATTGGCGAAGCTACGATTGCTGCTGTGCTGCCCGATGGCACTCTCGACAGCCAGTATAACCTCGGTACCACCGACGGTTGGCGCGATGCCGACGGCTCGTGGAAGGGTTGGACAGTCCCAGGCGATAACAACGAGAACCTGCCCAACTGCCCGTACTTCTACGTCAAGGCCGACTTCACACGTGCAAGTGCTCAGCTTTATGAAATTGGCGGCTATCCCGGCCACACCGACGAGCCCGCTAAGTTCACCGCTACCTATGCCTTCATCAAGACCGGTACGAACGAAGCTGTTATCCTGCGCGTCAACCTCATCTATGGTGAGGGCCCGGAGAGCTTTACTTACGAAGGCACTCTTGACCAGACGGTGACTATACCTGGTGTACCCGATCCTGTTGCCACTTCGACAGGTGTTGAAGAGACACTAACAATCACTGAGAATGAGGATGGCACTGTAAACATTACCTACGCTGGCTTCACTATGGCAGCTCCAGCTGTACCTCTTTCCGACTTCACTCTTGAGAACGTCGTTGTTAACGAGAATGAGGATGGCTCAAAGAGCTACAGCTTTGAGGGTGAAGTAGTAGTCACAGCCACGACTGGAATGACATTAACCTACTCAGCTACCCTCACGGGTACTCAGGCCGAAGGCGAGGGCCCAACACTGACTCTCGTACTCGCTCAGAAGTCAGGTATGGCTAATGAGATTGTCTTCAATCCCAACTCAACCGAGCCCACTCCCGAGCCCGCAGAGTTCGCTGGTATGATCAAGCAAATCCTCTCGCACCCGGATACCGGCGTTCAGGGCCAGGCTACCGGCGAGCAGACCGTTACGATCACTCCTGCTGAGGACGGCAAGGTCAACATCACCTACTCTGGCTTCACGATGCCTGTCACAGGCGCTGTGATTCCTGAGTTCACCGTCGAAGGTGTCACCGTCACCGAGAACGAGGATGGCTCCATCAGCTACCTCCTCGAGGAGAACGAGGATGGCGAACAGCCTTCTGTCGTCATCGACCGCGGTACAGGCACCGTGACTTACAAGGTTGCCTTCGAAGGCACTCAGGAGAATGCCGAGGCTATCCCCGTACTGAAGCTCGTGCTCGACAACTCTGTCGTCGACACCGTATGGTTCGGTCCGGATGAGAAGACCATCGACAAGGCCATCGTCACTGCCATCAATGGCGTGAATGCCCTTGGCACCGACGGCACCATCTTCGATCTCTCTGGCCGTAAGGTTGAGAAGATCCAGCGTGCTGGCATCTACATCGTCAACGGTAAAAAGGTTTCAGTGAAGTAATAGCCGCTAGTTGAGTTTGTTGCGATATATCGCAACAAACAGAACTAAGATAATGCTCCGGGCATCCGTGAAGGGTGCCCGGAGTTTTTTTTATTGAAAAAAAAGCGTTTCGATAGCTTATCCCCGTGAAAAGCATTATCTTTGCCGACGGAAAACAACCATAATGCCGATGGAAGAGACTCTTCGACTATATGAACTCACTTCGATGGTGCGCGACGCCCTTGCGCTGACGTTCCCCGACAGCTACTGGCTCGAGGCCGAACTGGCCGAGGCTCGCGTGGCACAGAACGGGCATTTCTACGGCGAGTTTGTGGAGAAAGATGCGCGAGGCATCAGCGTCATCGCGCGTGCGCGTGCCACCGCGTGGGCGCGTACATATAATATATTAGCCCCACTGTTTGAGCGCGCCACGGGCGAACGGCTGCGAGCGGGGCTGAAGGTGCGCGTGCGCGTGGAGGTGTCGTTCCACGAGCAGTATGGTTTCTCGCTCAACATCATCGATATCGACCCCACGTACACCCTGGGTGATATGGCGCGCCGCCGGCGCGAGATCTTGGCGCAGCTGGAGGCCGACGGTATTCTTGAGGACAATAAGCTCCTGGCGCTGCCAGCGCTGCTGAAGCGTGTGGCCGTTGTCTCGTCGGCCGGCGCAGCCGGCTATGGCGATTTCTGCGATCAGCTCCTGCACAACGACTATGGTCTCGCCTATGAGCTGCGCCTCTTCCCGGCCGTGATGCAGGGCGCCAACGTCGAGGACAGCGTGCTGGCAGCCTTGGCAGCCATCTGCGATGAAGCCGAGCGCTGGGACTGCGTCGTCATCATCCGCGGCGGCGGAGCCACTACGGATCTCTCCGACTTCGACTCGTACGCTCTCGCTGCCGCCGTGGCACAGATGCCCCTGCCAGTGATTGTGGGAATAGGCCACGAACGCGACGAGACCGTCCTCGACTTTGTGGCCCACACCCGCGTGAAGACGCCCACGGCTGCTGCCGCCTTTCTCATCGCTCACGGCGCCGAGCAGCTGGCACGGCTCGACGAATGGCAGAGCACGATCCTTCAGGCCGCGCACCTTAGGCTGGAGAATTCGAAACAGCAACTGGCGCGCCTGCTAGCTCAGTTGCCCCGCTCTTTTGCCCTTATGCGTGAGCGCCAAAGCCACAGCTTGGAACGCCTGGCCCTGCGCCTGGCCACGTCGCCTCAGCAGAAGCTGCTCGGCGCATCCCACAATCTACAACTGCTGCGTTCGCGCCTGTTGCAGGCCACACAGCTGAAAGTTCAAAGTTCAAAGTTCAAAGTTC